>CAZIJE010000042.1:0-26567 GCA_964539435.1 uncultured Desulfovibrio sp. | reverse complement strand
CGGGGCTCTGCCCCGGACCTCGCCAGGGCTCTGCCCTGGACCCGCCGGGGGGAATCATTCCCCCCGGTCCCCCCGGCCGGTTGCGAGGGCGGGGCAACAGGGGGATCGTCCGGCCGCAGGCGTTGCCCCTAACGGGCGGCGCAGGTGTTTTTTTCGCCCCCGTTGTTGAGCAGGCGCACGAAGATTTCGCCCGTGGACGAGGCAAAGACGATCTTGCGGCCGCGTTCGCCGCCCACGTTGGAGGCGGCCACCCGCAACCCCAGGTCGGCCAGGGTGGTGAAGGCGGTTTCCACGTTGCGCCGGCCCACGGACAGTTCCTCGGCGAACAGGGCGCTGGCTCCGCCGAAGACCTTGCACTCGATCTCGGCCGGCCGCACCCCCCGGTGCATGAGGCGGTGGGCCAGGGTGGTGATGGCCGTGTCCACGAACTTGTAGGGCGCGGCCTCCGGGGCGTGGAGCCGGTATTCCCCGGCCCGGGGCAGGAGGGCGTGGAAGATGGCGGACAGGCCGTGGCGGGGCGCGAAAAACGTGACCGAAACGCAGGAGCCGAGCACGGTGTGGACCATGGTCGGGCGGTCGTACAGGCCGCCCTGGGCCACGTTGAGAAAGGCCAGGGCATGGTCGGGAAAGCGGTCTAATAGGCCTTGCATGCATCCTCTGCGTCTTCGAGGCCGTCTCCGAGCGGGTTGTCGGCCAGGGACAGGCTGGCCAGGGCCTCAAGCAGGGTCTGGGGAGTGAAGGGTTTGGTGACGTAGGCCTGGGCGCCGGATTCGAACTGGGCGCGCAGCATGTTGGCCGGATCGTCGAGGCTCGAGAGCATGACGGCCGGGGTGCGGCGCTGCAAGGAAGCGCCGGCGGCCTCTTCCAGGCGGCGGATGCCGGCCAGGGCGTCGTGGCCCGAAAGCTCGGGCATGAGGATGTCCATGACGATCAGGTCGAAGGGTCGGCCCGCTTCCCAGGCGGCCTGGAACAGGACCACCGCCTGCCGGCCGTCGGCCGCCTCCTCGGTCGTGAACCGTCCGTCCAGGGCCTGGATGATGAGGTGGCGCTGGTAACGGCTGTCGTCGACGATAAGGGCGCGCGGCATGTCAGCTCTCCTCATCGGGTGCGGCTTGGCCGCGCCCGGCCGGCTCCGGCGGGGCGGCGTTGTCGAAGGCCTGGCCGGATTCGGCCAGGGCGGCGCGCAACAGTTCCGGAACGTCCACCACCAGGGCCATGTCCCCGGCCTCGGTGACCGTGCCGCCGAGCACGCCCGGCACCTTGCCCAGCGCCCGGCCCAGGTGCTTGAGCACGGCCTGCCTGCGGCCGACCACGGCGTCCACCACGATGCCGGCCCTGCCCCGGTCCCGACGGACCGTGACCACGTGGGAGGCGGCCGCAAGGGCCGGGCCGAGGCCGAAGAAGTGGCGCAGGCAGACCAGGGGCGTGGCCGCGCCGCGTACCTCCATGATGCCCCGGCCGTGGCGCAGGACGAGGTCCGGCGGCAGCTCCAGGCACTCCTCCACGTAATCGAGGTGCAGGTAGTAGGACTCTCCGGCCACCCGGACCTCCAGACAGTCGAGGATGGCCAGGGACACGGGCAGGCGGATGGTGAACGTCGTGCCCCGGCCCGGGGTCGAGGCCACGTCGATGCGGCCGCGCAGGGCGGCGATGCCGTCGCGCACGGCGTCCATGCCGACTCCCCGGCCCGAGACCGCGCCCACGGTTTCGGCCGTGGACAGGCCGGGCAGGAAGATCAGGCCCAGGGCGGCCTGGGGGTCGAACGCCCGGGCCGGGTCCAGGCGGCCGGCGGCCACGGCCTTGCGCCACAACCGGGCCGCGTCGATACCGGCCCCGTCGTCGCCGATGGCGATGACCACGTCGTTGCCGTCCTGGCGGACCGACAGGGTGATCACTCCCCGGCGCGGCTTGCCAAGGGCCTCGCGCGCGCTCGGGGTTTCGATGCCGTGGTCCACGGCGTTTCGCAGCAAATGGATGCAGGGGGCGTTGAGCTGTTCGATGACGGCCTTGTCGAGTTCCGTGTTCTCCCCATCCATAAGCAGTTCCGCGTCCTTGCCAAGGGCGGCGCAGGCGTCGCGGACCAGTCGGCGGTACTTGGGAAAGCTGACCTTGATCGGCAGCATGCGAAGCCCCAGGACCTGGTCGCGCAGGAGCGCGGCCAGCCGCTCCACCTCCTCGGCCACGTCCCGCAGTTCCCCGTCCTGGCGGCGCAGGGACAGGGCGGCCAGCCTGGCCTGGGCGATGCCGAGCTCGCCCACCCGGTCCACCAGGATGTCCAGCTCCCGGGCCGGGATGGCCAGCTTGCGGATCCGGTCGTCGGACGGGCCGTCCGGGGAGGGGGGGGAGGCGGCCGGTCGGGCCTGGCCGGCCGCGATCGTTTCCTGGCCGGTCAGGGCGGCCATGCGGGCCATTTCCGGCCCCACGTCCCGGGACCGGGCCGCCGCCGGGTCCTCGGCCATGGTCTTGATCACGTCGAAGACGGCCAACAGTTCGCCGATCAGACGCGGCGTGACCGGCAGCCGGCCGGCCCGCACCGGATCGAGGACCGATTCCACGCTGTGGCTGAGCTCGGCCAGGGGCTTGGCCCCGATGGCCCCGGCGTCGCCCTTGATGGTGTGGGCGGCCCGGAAAACGGCGGCCACCTTGGCCTCGAGCACGCCCGGACCGGCGGATTCCAGGTCCAGAATGGCCGCCTCGATGCCGCGCAGCTGCTCCAGGCAGCTCTCGGCGAACAGTTCGAATATCTTGTCGTCTTCGACCATAAGGGCGCGGCGCGGCGCGTTCCAGGACCTTACGGGGCAAGGGCCGCCGAGGCAAGGAGGATCGCCGGTCCGGGAGGAGCCGCGACGTTCGGGCGATCCCCTGTGCTGCCCGGCCGTCCTCAGTAGGGAACCGTGGCGCACGACAGGGTCGCGGCCAGGGCGGCCATTCGGCCGCGCGGCAGGCGGTACAGGACATAGCTGCGGTTTTGGGCCGCGACAAAGGCGGCCAGGGGCTCGGGGACGCCGTCCGCCGGCCGGTCCAGGGCCAGGAACACCGGGGCCTCCTCCGGGCCGGACAAAAGCTGGGACGGCAGGCGCACGCGCCGGTCCGCATCCAGGGCCAGGCCCAGAAAGGCCCACTTCCAGGGATCGGCGGAACACACGGCCACGGGCGTGTCCGGTTCCCGGTCCAGGGCCGCGCGCAGGCCGGCGATGTCGCAGTCCACGGTCCGGTGGCGGGCGTGGTTGCGCACGTACCGGGGATAGTCCCTGTCCAGGGCGGCGTAGGCCGGCCGCAACCCGGCAAAGGCCAGCTGCCAGGCCAGGAAGGCCACGGCCACGGCCTTGCCGGCCACGTCCAGCCGGGAGCCGCCGCGAAGGCGAAGCCACCCGGGCCAGGCCGGCCGGGCCAGGGCGGCGTACAGGGGCATGGCCAGGAGGCAGGGATAGAAATACGACAGCCCCTTGCCGGCCACCCAGGGCGCGCCCTTGAACGCGAACACGGCAAAGGCGGCCAGGGACGCGCCGGCAAAGGCCAGGGCGGCCAGGGGCGCGTCCCGTTGGCGGTCGCCGAGGGCCCGGACCGCGCCGAGGACGAACAGGCCGCCCAGGCACAGGGACAGCAGGGTGACCAGGGCCGGCGGCAGGTCGAGAACCCCCAGGCCCGGCAGGCCGGAAAAGCCGTTTTCGGCCAGGGTCAGGCCGAAGATCCCGGCCGGCACGTTGTGGAAGAGCCACGAGAAATAGGCCTCGGCCCACAGCTGGGGCGCGGTCTCGGTGAAGTGGATCTGGGCCGCCATGTGCTCGTAGAGGAACCGGACCGGCCAGGTCGCGGCCATGCCCAGCAGGAAGCCCCCGGCCTGGATGAGGAGGTCGCGCCGGGCCAGGCGGCCGGCCATGGCCTTGAGCGCGGCCAGGGCCGCGGTCGCGCCCACGACCATGGGAAAGATCTCGGTGTAGTTGACGAAGCAGGCCAGGTAGGAAAGCCCCAGGAGTCCGAGCCGGGCCACCGACGCCCGCCGGTCCGGAGGGGCCGGCAGGGAGGCGGCCCAGGCCAGGAGGATGGTCAGGGGCAGGACGTTGATCTGGGAAAAGGCGCGGATGTCCAGGACGAGCTGGCCGTAGAACCCTGTGGCCAGGGCCAGGGCCGCGACGGCCGCCACGAGGGGGGACAGGCCCATGGCCCCGAGAAACGGCAGCAGGGCGGCGTAGAGCATGAGGAAACTGGCCAGGGTGAAGGGGTACTGGAATTCGAGGGGGCCCTGGCCGGCCAGTCGGGCCCCGTAGGCCAGCATGGCCCCGGAGGTCCAGCGGATGCTCAGCATGGAGCGGGGCGGGCCGAGCATGGGGTCCTCGGCCTCCACCTCGGCGGCCGTATGGGCGAAGGCCCAGGCCCTGGGGTGTTCGTCGAAATACTTGGCAATGAAGATGTAGATGAACGAGTCGCTGGCGTTGCCGCGAAACACGGACCAGCCCGGCTTGCCCACGGCCAGGGGGGCGGACAGGAGCCCGAGGCACCGGGCCTGGCCGGCCAGGCCGGGCAGGAGGCGGCGGCCGTCGCCCGCGGCCAGGCGGGCGGCCAGGGACCGCCTGGCCGCCGCCAGGCAGGCCAGGGAAACGGCCAGAAGCGCGCCGGTCAGGGGGACCATGGCCGAGGCCACGGCCCCTTCGCGCATCAGCCAGCAGGTCAGCGCCACGCTGACCAGGGCATAGCCGGCCGCCGGGGCCATGGCCAGGATCGCGGGCAGGCCGGCCCCCGGCGCCAGGAGGGCCAGGGGACCGAGGCCGACGCCCGCGAACAGGGCGCAGTTGACCAGGACGGCAACGGCGGCGTGCAACATCGGAAGGCTATTTGGCGTCGGAAAGGTTGACCGTGACGTCGCAGCGCATGCCCTCCCGGATCCGCATGTCAGGGTTGGGCAGGGTCAATTCCACTTCGTAGAAGGACGGTTGTTGCAGCATGGCCGGCTGGGCCACGAAATCGACCTTGGAGATGGCGGTCTGGAAGGTCTGCCCGGGCAGGGCGTGGAAGACCACGGTGGCCGGATCGCCGACCTTGAGCTTCTGGGCCGCGATCTCGTGGACCGAGGCCCGGATCAGCATGGGGTCCAGGCGGCCGACGGAGATGAGCGAGGCCTGCTTGGTGAAGGCCATGCCCGGCACCAGGCTCGAATTGGTCCACAGGACGTAGCCGTCCATGGGGGAGCGGATGTAGCCCAGGCGGGGCAGCTTGCGCAGGTTTACGTCCTTGCCGTACTTGGACTGGGCGATGATGACGGCGTTGTCGTAGCGTTGTCTGGCCAGCTCCCGCTTTTCCTCCAGAACGTCGCGCTGCAGCAGCAGGTTCTCGATATCCCGGGCATTTGTCCGGACGTCGATGGGGGCTGCGGTCTGGCCGGCGGCCATGTTCTCCAGGTCCGCCTGGTGCTGGCGCAGCTGGGTCAGCTGGGAGTCCAGGATGGCCAGGCCGTGCTCCAGACTGTCGAGCTCGGCCCGGGACAGGGCCTCTTTTTCCGCCATCAGGTTTTCGAGCGGCAGATCGTAGGTGATGAGGATCTGGTCTTCCGCGACCCGGTCGCCGACCTTGAGCGGCGCGGAAATGATCTGCAGCTTGCGCATGTCCGAGCCGAGTTGGGTGGCGGATTTCTCTTCCGCGGCCTGTTCCTTGGGCAGCTCGTAGACATTGGCCGTGATGCCGCTGCCCTGGTTCTTGCTCGGGTCGCGCTTGGTGACGAAGGGCCAGGTGATCTCGTACTTGATGGGGCAAAAGCTCTTGCCCATGAAGGTCAGGGGCTCGGCCCGGGCCGGCCCGGCCAGGCACAGGGCCAGCGCGGCCAGGAGGCCGGAAAAAAAACGTGTGGGATTCATGGCGGACCTAGTGTCGCATAGGGGTTGACGGCGGGGACGCCTTGGAAAGGCGCGCCAAGGCGGCGCGGCCTGCCGGATACACCAACCCGGGCCGGACCACAACGCGGAAGGCGCGACGTTTCCGTCGCCCCTGTAGCACAAAGGCGCTCCAAAGGCCACGCCGGGCACATCCGGATCGCGCGCTGCCATTTTTCCGCCGTCGCGGGCTGTTGCGGCGGCGCGGCCGGTTACAGCGGCCGGACGTCCAGGCCGCGTTCGGCCTGGATACGGGCCTGCAGCCGTTC
Source organism: uncultured Desulfovibrio sp. (assembly GCA_964539435.1). Classification (GTDB taxonomy): domain Bacteria; phylum Desulfobacterota; class Desulfovibrionia; order Desulfovibrionales; family Desulfovibrionaceae; genus Solidesulfovibrio. The sequence goes on along the minus strand of CAZIJE010000042.1, from coordinate 20,434 downwards.
CAAACGGGCCGTCAGGTAGGCCAGTTCGTAGGTTTCGGGCAGTTCGTGGAAATCAGCCATGTCCGGGTCGAAGGCCTCGAGGTCCAGGACCACCCGCTCGGCCACCAGCCGGACGTAGTCCGCGTAGGAGGGGAAATCCAGGGGCCGGCCCGGGGCGCGCAGGCTCCGGGCGAATTCCAGGGCCTCGGCGTAGGCGGCGGTGTCGAAGACGCCGGCATCCTGTTCGTTCATGGCGGACTCCTTCGGTTGCGGCGATCTTCCGCCCCGGGTCGGGGGCCGGAAGGGCGCGGCCAGGCCCGGGACGCGCCCGCGCCAGGCTAGTACCCGGGCCAACCCGGGTAGCCGGGACCGTAATAGGGCCGTGGGGCGACGCCACGGGGATCGGTTTCCGGCGTTTCCCGGGCGGCCGGAGCCTTTTCCTTTTTTTCGGCCGCGCCGGCCTTTTCGGCCTTGCCCGCCTTGGCGGCCGGCGTCCGGGCGTTCCCCAGGGCGTCGACCCGGCCGGACAGGGCCTTGATCTCGGCCGTCAGGCGCTCCAGGGCCTTGGTGTCCTCGGCGGCCCGCAGGGCCTCGACCCGGGCGGAGAGCTTGCCCACGGCCTCGCGCACGGCTTTGATTTCGGCCTCGAGCCCGGCCGTGCTGACCGCCGGCGCGGGCAGGGGCGGCGGCGTCTCGCGCACGGCCCGCTCCACGGACATGACCTCCGTGCGCAGCCGCTCGAAGGCGAATCCCAGCCAGACCACGCCGGCCAGGATGAGGAGCGCCACCGCCACGCCGGCGACGGCCACGCGGCTCCAGGGAAACGTCTGCCGATCCATGTTCCGTCGCCTCCTTCCGCGTCCGGCCGGCACGGGCCGGCGCGTTCCTACAGCCCGTGGCGGGCCTTCATGGTGCGGATGTTGTACCAGCGGTCCTCGTCGGCGAGGCGGCCTTCCTTGTAGGCGGCCACCACGTCGCGGATGCCGTCGGCCACGCCGTATTTTGGCGCGAAACCCGTGGCCAGCAGCTTGTCCGAATTCTGGCGGTAGGACCGGGGGTCGTTGGACGGCTTGACCTCGATCTCGGCCGGGGCCTGCTCCACGATCATTCGCGCCAGGTCCATGATGGAGATGTTCTCGAACCCGGCGTTGTAGATGCCGGTGTACCGGTCGCCCGTGGCCAGGAAGTGGAGGAACACGCCCACGATGTCCTTCATGTGGATGTTGGGCCGCGTCTGGTCGCCGCCGAGGACGGTGATGCGCTTTTTGGCCAGGGCCTGCATGGTCAGCAAATTGACGGCCACGTCCAGGCGCATGCGCGGCGAGAAGCCGCAGACCGTGGCCGGCCGGACGATCTGCAGGGCGAACCTGTCGGCGTAGCTTAAGAGGACCCGTTCGCTGACCATCTTGGTCTTGTTGTAATCCGAAATCGGGACGCAGGACAACTCCTCGGTCACTTCGGGCTCGTCCTTCACGCCGTAGACCGAACCGGACGAGGCGTGGAGAAACTGCCGGACCCCGGAGCAGGCGGCCTTTTCGGCCAGCTTCATGGTGGCCAGGCAGTTGACCTCCCAGGTCAGCTTGGAGTCCAGGTCGCCGCAGGGGTCGTTGGCCACATTGGCCAGGTTCACGACCGCGTCCATGCCGTCCATGGGCACGGAATCGATGTCGCGGGTGTCGCCGGTGACCGCGGTCAGCCGGGGATGGTCCGGGATGTGGCGGCCGAACCAGCCGATGTCGAAGGCCGTGACCTCGTGGCCCAGGGCGAGCAGTTCGGGAACGAGGACGCTGCCGATGTAGCCGAAACCGCCGGTGACGAGTATGCGCATGGGATCTTCCTTTCTCTGGTGATGGCGACGGCGTCGCGTGTTGGCAGCGGCCATACACCATTTGCGAAAGGCCCGCCAGCCGTGGCCAGGAGGCGCAAAAACGGCCCGAGGCTGGACAACGTCCGCCGCCTCCATTACCCAGGGCGGGCCATGCACAGCTCCACGACGACCGCCGGGGACATCCCGGCCACGCCGCCGCCCGCCGGCCGGCCCGGCTTTTTGGCGCGCCTGGACTGGGGCCTGGTCGCCATCCTGGCCGTGGCCGCCTGGCTGCTGTTTTACAACCTTGGCCAGCGCCCCTTCTGGCAGGACGAGGCCGAGACCGCCTGCCTGGCCAGAAACGTCCTCAGGACCGGGCTCCCCCATTCCTTTGACGGCACCAACGTCGTGTCCCAGGAGGAAGAGCGGGAGTTCGACAAGACCGGCGGCTACCTGTGGCGCTGGTCGCCCTGGATCCAGATCTATCTGCAGGCCGTGGGCCTGGCCCTTGGCGGCGCGGACAACACCGCCGCCGGCCGCGCGCCCTTCGCCCTGGCCGCGCTCCTGTCCGTCTTCTGGACCTACCGGCTGGTCCGCCGCCACTTCGGCGACCGGTCCTGGGCGCTCATGGCCGCCGCGCTCCTGACGCTCTCGGTGCCGTTTCTCCTGATCGGCCGCCAGGCCCGGTACTACGCGCCGGGCACGCTGTTTGTCCTGTGGACCCTGGACGCGTTTCTGTGCGACTGGCGGAACCGGCTGCGCCCGCTCGTGGCCATGTTTCTGGGCATGGTCCTGCTATTTCACGCCAACTACCTGCTCTTTTTGAGCTTCGCCCCCACGGCCCTGGCCGCCGCCTTCCTGGTCTTTCCCGAGCGCCTGGCTTTGAAGCGGCTGGGGGTTCTGGCCGGCGCGACCCTGGCCGTGGCCGTGGTTCCCGGAATCTTTCTCTACCGCATCGGCCGGCAAAGCGGCATGTTCGACGTGCTGCTCGTGCCGGAAAACCTGATGCTCTATTTCGCGGACCTGTGCATGTTCTGCATCCCGCTGCCCGTGTCCGCGGCCCTGGCCTGGCGGTGGCGCGGGTTCGCCACGCGCCTTGCGCGGCCGACCGATCCGGGCGAGCGGTTCGTCCTTTTTTGCGCCGTGTTGCTCGTCTTCAGCCTGCTTTTCCTCGGCATCGTGCCCCAGCGGTTTTTCCGCTACATCGCCCACCTGCTGCCCTTGTGCGCCATCCTGCTGGCCTGGTGCGCGCGCCGGCTCTGGGGCTTTTCCCGGGTGGCGGCGGTGCTGCTCTTTTTCCTCCTGGCCGCCACCAACTGGCTCCAGGTCTATCCCATGGAGCGGCTCAAAATCGTCAACCGGCCGTGGCAAAACGACTTTCGCATGCTGACCTCGTGCAACTTCCCGATCAAGCTCTTCGTCACCGAGCTTGTCTGCGGCTATCCCGACGTCAACACGGCCATCGTCGGCTTTTTCAAGGCCCAGGCCCGGCCCGGCCAGACCGTGCTGGCCGAGTACGGCGACCTGCCGCTCATGTTCTACGTCGACGGTCTGCGGGTCCTCGGCGGCCTGCAGGGGTCGGTGCCCGAGGGGACCAGGCCGGACTGGGTCCTGCGGCGGCGGGTGGTCCGGGTCAACCGTGACCGGTTCCTGTTCGGGGCCCGGGAGTTCACCGACGGCCTGGACCTGGAGCGCGACTACGAACGGGTGCCCCTGCCCTTTCCGGACGAGACCTTCGGCAACCGCACCGATGACCCCAACCACCACTATTTCATTGCCGTGGAGCCGCCGCAAAAGGAGCTGGAAGTGTGGCGCCGCAAGGAGGCGACCCAATGATCCGCCTCCTGACCCGCGACAACCTGGTTCGGCTGCTCCTGGTCGTGGCCCTCGGCGGCACGGCCTGGAAGGGGTTCATGAAGACGCCGGAAGGAGCCTCGAACCTGCGGCCCCAGGGCTTCTACGACGGCCTGGTCAACGACGGCGAGAACACGGCCATCATGAAGGAACGCCACCGGGACGTGCTGGAGGCCACGGACAAGGCCGTGCGGGTCCGCCTGGACGAGCTGCGGGCCGGCGTCTATGTCCCGGCCCCGGGGTCCCTGATTTCCGAGGAGTCGCTCCTGCGGGCCATCCGCAAGAACCAGGCCACCCGCGAGCGGGCCGTGGACGACGAGGTCCGGGCCTGGGAAAAGCTGGAGCGGGCCAGGCGGCTCGAAGCCTCGGGCTGGCGCATGGGCCTTGGCTGCCCGTCGGCGGCCCCGGCCGGGGAGGGCAGGCCGTGAGCCGCGCCTGGCGCTGGCTGCGGCGGGGCCTTCTGGCCGCGCTGGCCCTGGCCGTTTTGGCCGTGGGCGGGCTCGTCTGGTTTGGGGCCTGGCACTATCCCGCCCTGGGCCTGGCCGGGATTCCCAAGGACGGCTACCGCCAGGCCATGGAACTGGCGGCCAGGGGCATGGCCGCTTCGGAAGGCCTGGCTTTCGAGGATTTCGATTTTCTCAAGTTCCGGCAGGTGGCGCGGGGCGGCGAGGCCTACGCCTGGGGCGCGGCCCGGTGCCGGGCCGGGGACGGGTCCACCAGCTTCTACTGGGTCTACCTGGAGTGGAGCAACAAGCGCGGCCAGTGGCTGCGCAACTACAGCCTGGAACTGGCCGCGCCCGACGACGAGCTCTATTTCACCCGGCTGTCGCCGGGCCAGTTCGGCCGGGCCAGGCTGGCCCTTGGCAAGCTCCTGGGGCAGCTGGCGGCCCACGTCCGGGAGGCCCGGGCCGCCGGGGAGGCCGCCGGCCCCCCAGGCTTGCAAAGGCCGGGCCTTTGACGTATTGGCCCTTGTTCCGGCCGCGTGCCGGCTGCCGGACAGGCCGCGAGGCCGCCGGCGCGGCGGGCCCTTCTCCCTCCCATCCGGACCCCGCCTGTTCTCAAACCACGCGAGGATGAAACCAACGCCATGACACTGCGCCAACGCTGCGAGCACTTCACTGCTCTGCATTCCGGTATTTCGGCCCTGGGCATCAATCCCTACTTCCGGCCCATCGCCAAGACCTGGGGCACCGAAATCGAGGTGGAAGGCAAGCGCCTGGTCATGATCGGCTCCAACGACTACCTGGGCCTCTCCCACGATCCCCGGGTCATGGACGCCTCGGCCAGGGCCGTCTACGACTGGGGCACCGGTCCCGGCGGGTCGCGGTTTCTAAGCGGCAACATGGTCCTGCACCATCAGCTCGAGGAGCGGCTGGCCGCCTTTGTCGGCAAGCGCGGGGCCGTGGTCCACGTGACCGGCTTCAGCACCAACATGGGGGCCCTCGGCGTCCTGGTCACCCCGTCCGACACCGTCATCTGCGACCGCGAAAACCACGCCAGCATCTTCGAGGGCATCAAAAACACCCGTGCCCGGCTCGTCACCTTCAACCACAACGACGCGGCCCACGCCATGCAGCGGGTCGAGGCCGCCAAGGCCGCCCGGCCCGACGGCGACGTGTTCCTGGTGACCGAAGGCGTGTTCAGCATGTCCGGCGAACTGGCCGTGCTGGACGAACTGGCCGCGGTCAAGGAAGCCCATCCGGACGTGGTCTTCTACCTCGACGACGCCCACGGCCTCGGCGTCTTCGGCCGGGGCGGACGCGGCGCGGCCGACCACTTCGGCGTCACGGACAAGGCCGATTTCATCATGGGCACCTTCAGCAAGTCCATGGCCTCCATCGGCGGCTTCATCGCCAGCGACGACGAGGACATGCTGCGCTACCTGCGCTACCAGTCGCGCACCCAGATCTTTTCGGCCGCCCTGCCCGCGGCCAACACCGTGGCCGTCCTGACCTGCCTGGACATCCTGGAGCGCGAACCCGAGCGGGTGGACCGGCTCCACGAGGTCACCATGCGCATGCGCCAGGCCTACCGCGACATCGGGCTGCGCATCGGCAATTCGGCCTCGCCCATCATTCCGATCATCATCGGCTCGGACGAGAAGGCCTTCCAGTTCTCCCGCGCCCTGTTCGAGGCCGGCGTCTTCGCCCTGCCGGCCGTGTACCCGGCCGTGCCGCGCGGGCAGGCGCTGATCCGCACCGCCTACATGAGCACCCACCAGGACCGGCAGCTCGATTTCGTCCTGTCCGTGCTCGACCGCCTGGCCAAGGAGTTCGGCGTGCGCGAGTGCGACATGGCCGAAGCGCCGGGCGAGGTCTGCCAGGACGAGAAGGCCGAGGCCGGACGGGCCAGGCTCTCGTACTTGTAAACCGTCTCCGCCTCCGGTATAGGCCCGGAAGCGTCAGGACGGGAGCGGCCTCCCGATATCCATCATGGCTATAGGAAAGCGAAAGAAAATAACCGTTGCGGAGCTTGACCGCATCAGGCGCCGTGGCGCCGGCCTTTTGCGTTACTACGATCTCGTGCGCGTGAGCGTGCGGGAGGTCCTGCGCAAACGCCGCCGCTACATCGGCGTCCTGGCGTCCATCGCCCTGGGCATGGCGGGGTTCATCGTCATCATCACCATGGGCAACGATCTCAAAAAGAACTTCAACAACGACCTTGACCTGCTCGGCGGGGCCACGATCATCAACGCCATGTTCGAGCAGCCCCAGCTCGAGCGCCAGGAGTGGTTCCGCGACCGGACGCTTGAGGCCATCGGCCGCATCCCGGGCGTGCTCGACACCACCAAGGTGGCGCTCAAGACCAGCGCCCTGACCACTTGGCACGACCGGCTCTTCGGCTTCAACCTGGTCGGGTGCGAAGCCAACTACTGGAAGGTCTTCTCGTTCAACGCGGCGGCCGGACGGCTTTTCGACGAAAAGGACATCACCGACGGCGCGCGGGTCTGCGTGGTCGGCACGGACCTGGCCCGCCAGATCTTCGGCGGCGACAAGGAGGCCCTGGGCCAGATCCTGTCCATCGACGACAACCTCTACACCGTCATCGGCATCCTCGGCGGCGTGCGCGCCGGCGACCGCAGCCAGTTCGTCTTCTTGCCCATCACCACGGCCAGGGCCCGGGTGGTCGGCATCTCCCAGCCCTACAGCGCCTATATCCGGTGCGCCACCTGGGACGACGTGGCCCCGGTCTCCAAGGCCATCCCCGGGGTGGTCAAGGCCAACCAGCCCGACCGCGGGCTGCGGGTCAACGTGGCCTGGGAGCCCCTCAAGCAGGTCCAGCGGATCTTTTGGTGGGTGGAGCTTTTCATCTACAGCTCCATCGTGGCCACCATGATCCTCGGCGGCTTCGGCATCTGGAACATCATGATGGCCACCGTCACCAGCCGGACCCGGGAAATCGGCCTCAAAAAGGCCATGGGCGCGCTCGATACCGACATCCTCTACCAGTTCCTGTTCGAGGCCCTGTGCGTCACCCTGTCCTCGTCGGTGTTCGGCGTGATCCTCGGCCGCGTGGGCATCGAGTACATGAGCCGCATGCTCGGCTCGCGCCCGCCCGAAGGGCTTTTTTTCATCTGTCTGATGATGGGCCTGGGCTTTGCCGTCGTGCTCGGCGTCGGGGCCGGCCTTTATCCCTCCATCCGGGCCAGCCGGATGCAGGTCGTGGACGCCATGCGCTATGAGTAACCAGACGGCCGGCACCGGCGACAACGATCTCGTCATCGACATCAACAACCTGACCAAGACCTATGATACGGGCCTGGAGCCCATCAAGGTGCTCAAGGACGTCAACCTGCACGTGCGGCGCGGGGAGATGGTGGCGGTCATGGGGCCTTCGGGCTCGGGCAAGTCCACGCTGCTTTTCATCCTGGGGCTTTTTCAGCCGCCGTCCACGGGCGGCTACAAGGTGGCCGGGGTGGACGTCCTGTCCCTGACTCGCGACCAGCAGGCCATTTTCCGCCGGGAGATGCTGGGATTCGTGTTCCAGACCTGCGACCTGCTTGAAAATTCCACGGTGTACGAGAATCTCGAGCTGCCGCTGATCTATGCGGGCGTGCGCCGCAGGGAACGGCCCGACCGGATCAAGGAGGCCCTGCGCATGGTGGCCCTTGACCACCGGATCTACCAGCCGTCCAACCGCCTGTCCGGCGGCGAGCGGCAACGGGTGTCCATCGCCCGGGCCCTGGTCAACGAGCCGGAGTTCATTCTCGCGGATGAGCCCACGGGCCAGCTTGACCGGGAAAACAGCCTGCGTGTATTGGAGTACTTCACGAAGATCACGGAAGAAGCCCGCACGGCCATGGTCGTGGTCACCCATGACGCGATGACAGCCGAGCATTGCACGCGCAAGTGCGTCCTGACGGACGGCTATCTTAACGGTTGAACGCTCGACGGGGAGGAGCGCATGACCAGGGATTTGACCAACGGGCAGAGGTTCCGGACGTCTGGGGGAGACGTCCTCTTCCGTTCCGGCGTGGGGGGAAGGACGCGGCTGGCCGTGGTGGCCATGCTGTGCCTGTCGCTGGTTTTGGGAGCCTTGCCGGCCCAGGCCGCGCCCGGCGACCGGTACACCAAGGATAAAGCCAAGGGGCAGACGACGCCCGCCCCGGTCCAGGCGGCTCCGGCCGCCCCGTCCGCGCCCGCGGCGGCCAATGACGAACCGGCCCCGACCTTTGCCAAGGCCACGGGCTCGGGCATGGCCCTGGGAACGGTCACGGTCAAGTCTCCGGCCGACTTCCAGGAGTGCGTGCGCGTGGCCCTGGCCCAGTCGCCGCTTCTGACCAAAAGCTCCATCGAGATCGAATCCAAGCGCCTGGACGTGGGGGATGCCTATTCCCAGTACATCCCGACCATCGTGATGAGCACCACGTTCTATCTGCGGCTGCCGGAATACAAGAACACGGCCGGGTCGACCTGGAACACCTACGCGGCGGACAACGCCTCCTCCAACCCGGCGCAAAACCTGTCCAATTCCATTTCGGCCGCCAACGCCATCTATGCCGGCAACTCGTCCAACCGCAACCGCAAGACCTATGACCTGAATTTTACCACCGGGGCCTGGAACCCGCTGCTGACCGCCTTTGACGTGCAGGCGAAAAAGGAGATGGTCAACATCGCGGTCCTGTCCCACCTGAAGGTCATCGACCAGGGCCTCAAGCGGCTCGGCACCACCTTTCTCCAGCTCGGCATGGTCGAGACCATGATCAAGATGGCCAGGGAAAAGGAAGAGCTGGCCGTCAAGAACCTGGAATACGTCAAGACCCGGGCGGGCCTCGGCCAGGGCGCGGAACTCGACGTCCGCATCGCCGAGACCAAGATCAATCTGGCCAAGGCCGAGGCCGAGAAGATGCGGACCAGCAAGTCCGTGCTCCTCGACGACCTCAAGTTCGTCATGGGCGTGCCCTTTGTCCAGAAGATCGAACTGTCCCTGGCCGACGCCTCCAGGCAGGTCCTCGAGGACTTCAACCCGGCCAACGTGACGGACGAGTCCCTGCGCAAGCACTCCTTCCAGCTGCGCATCCACGAATACGAAAAGGCCCTGCAGAAAAAGAACATCGCCCTGTCCTACATCCACTTTCTGCCGACCTTTTCCTTCGGCTTCACCTCCGTCTCCACCCTCAACAACACCAGCTACAAGGACACCACGTCCACGCTGCCGTTCATGTACCCGAACCTGACCCTGAACTTCCCCTTTGACTGGTGGACCAAGGGACGGGACGTCAGCCGGCAGTACAAGAAGATGGCCCAGCTCAACGTGGAAGGCCAGAACCTCGAATTCACGCTCATGAGCCAGTTCCAGCAGGCCCTGGCCAAGCTGCGGTCCGCCGCGTCCGAGGTCAAGTTCGCGGCCTCGTCCGTGGAGCTGCAAAAGCTGACCTACCAGCAGGCCCAGTTCCGCTTCGAGTCCGGCCAGGCCGAGTACGACGCCATCGTCAAGTCCATGGGCGACTACCTCGACACCCGGCAGACCCTGCTCATGAAGGAATACGACCGCGACGTCGCCATGCTGGAGGTCCGCTCCGTGTCCGGCGACTTCCAGGACCGGTATATCAACGTCAGCATCATGGAGAACCTCTAGATGCGGTTTTTCGCTCCGCTTCTGGCGGCCGGATGCCTCCTGGCCGCGACCCCGGGCGCTTTCGCCCAGGACAAGGCCCCGGCGGCTCCGGCCGCGCCCGCCGCGCCGGCCGCCGAGCAGGCCTCGTTTAGGCCCACGGAAATCAACTTCTCGGGCAAGCTCTACAGCCCGGTGAAGCTCTCGGTCTTTTTGCCGTACAACGCCAAGATCACGGGCCTTTCGGCCCAGATCGGACAGAAGGTCAAACGTAACGACATCCTGGCCACCTACGAGATTCCCCTTGAGAGCCGCATGGACGAGAAGACCCGCCTCTCGCCGGCCAATATCAAGGAGCTCGAGCACAAGATGGCCGTGGCCGACAAGGAGATCGACCGTCTCTCGGCCAAGGCCCGGGAACTCGAGGCCATGAGCCAGCGCAACATGGCCTCCCAGCAGTCCCTGGCCATGAACGCCAAGGAGATCGAGGTCTTTCGCAAGGAGAAGAATTCCATCAGCGAACAGCTGACCCTGGCCCGGGAGCTGCTCGCCGACCGGGTGGAACTGGCCGAGGACCGTTTCGGCAAGGGCGCCGGCGTCGGCAAGGTGCCGAAGGACGGCGTCATCAAGGCCCCCACCGACGGCTATGTCCTGTGGATGAGCCCGGAGTTGCGCAACGGCGTCAAGCTGGCCAAGGAGGCCGAACTGTTCCAGGTCGGCTCCATCAATCCCATGATCATCCGGGCCCAGGTCCACGAGATCGAGGCCCAGAAGCTCAGGGAAGGCGAGGCCGCCACGGTCGTGTTCGACTCCCTGCCCGGCAAGAAGTTCGCGGCCTCGGTGTCGCGCATCCCCTGGGCGCCCATGCCCGCCGCCCTGCAGCAGCCGTCCTACTACGAGGTCGAGCTGACCATTCCCAACGCGAATCTGGAACTCAAGGAAGGCCTCAAGGGCCAGATCACCATCCAGCCCGAGAAATAGGGAATCGGACGCCCATGACCGATTCCGCCCTTGTTGTCGCGCCCGTGGCCGGCCCGGCCGATCTCGAGGCCTTCATCCGTTTTCCGTGGGAGATCTACCGGAACGACCCCCTGTGGGTGCCGCCGCTTGTCCCCATGCAGCGCGACTTCCTGGACCGTGACAAGGGTCCGTTTTTCGAGTTCGGCCAGGCCGAACTCTTCCTGGCCCGCAGGGGCGGTCGCATCGTCGGCCGCATCTCGGCCCACGTCAACGGGCTCTACGAAAAGCACCACGACAGCGAGACCGGGTTTTTCGGCTTTTTCGAGTGCGAGAACGACCCCGAGGCGGCCCATGCCCTGTTCGAGACGGCGGCGGCCTGGGTGCGCGGCTTCGGCAAGGTCAAGCTGCACGGGCCCCTGTCCTTTTCCATCTACGACGAGGTGGGCCTGCTGGTCGAAGGCTTTGATGCGCCGCCGTCCATGATGCAGACCCACAACCCTCCGTACTACGAGGACCTGGTCCTGTCCTGGGGGTTCGCCAAGACCTATGATTGGTACGCCTACAGGATCAGCCGCAAGCCCGGCATGGACGTGGACAAGCTGGCCAGGATGCGCGACGCCATCCTGAAGCGCCAGCACTGCACCATCCAGCCCATCGAACGGAAGGATTTCGCCAAGCGCGGCCCCCAGATCAAGGAGCTTTTCAACGACATCTGGAGCAAGAACTGGGGCCACATCCCGCTGACCGACCGCCAGTTCGAGGACATCTTCGTCACCCTCCAGCCCCTGGTCCGCCCGGACCTCGAGAGCATGATCCTCGACGGCGACGACATCGTGGCCTTTGCCGTGGTCGCGCCGGACATGAACCGGTCGGTGAAGAAATTCAACGGTAAGTTCGGCTGGTGGCAAAAGCTCCAGCTCGTCTACGACTGCCGGATCAAACCGCTCACCCACTGCCGGGCCATCATCATGGGCGTGGCCAAGTCCCACCAGTGGAAGCGGCTGCACCACGCCATCATCCTCAACATCGTGGTCAATTTCCTGCAGAACCATCCGAAGATGGAATACTGCGACTGTTCGCTGATTCCGGAATCCCTGGAGCAGTGGAACAAGACCCTTCAGGACTACTGGGGCGAGCGCTACAAGGTCTTCCGCCTCTATGACCGGTCCATCTGACCGGACGGTCCGCGCCCGGGACTGGCTGTGGGTCGCCCTGGCCTCCCTGGCCGTGGTCGTCTGGGCCCACCGCCACGGCTTCGCCTCTCCGTATATCGTCAATGACGACGTCCGCCAGCAGCTCTACTGGATGGCCCGCTGGCTCGATCCGGCCCTGTACCCGGCCAACCTCCTGAACGACTACGCCGCCGGCTACGTGCCGGCCGGGATCAAGGGACTCTATTTCGCGGCCGCCAAGGGACTCGGCTGCGATCCCATCCTTTTTTCCAAGGTCCTGACGGCCGGGCTTTTCGTGGTCCTGGCCCTGGCCCTGTTCGGCATCGGCGCGACCGTCGAGGGCCGGATTCTGGGTTTTTCCTGCGCGGCCATGGCCTGGCTCATGCCCTTTTTCCTGAAAAACATTTCCGGCGGCCTGTCCCGGTCCTTTGCCGCGCCGCTTCTGGCCCTGTTCCTCCTGGCCTGGATGCGCCGCTCGGGCCGGGGCATGGCCGTGGTCCTTCTGGCCCAGGCCGTCTTCATCCCCTACATCGCCGTGCTCTGCGCCGGCTGCGCCTGTCTGGACCTGGTCTTCGGCCGTCTGACCGACCGGTCCGACGGACCGTTTCCGGTCCGGCCCTGGCACGGCCTGGTCCTGATCGCGGCGGCCGGCCTGGTCTGGTCGTTTAGCCACGCGCTTTCCGCCTCGGGCTTCGGTCCCCTGGTCGACCGGGCGGCCCTGGCCGTTGGCCCGGAATTCACGGCCGCCGGCCGGCTGGAACTCTACCCCCTGCCCAATCCGTTTTTCGACCTGGTCTACTGGCCGTTCGAAGGGATCGGGCTTTTTCTCGACATCGGCCTCGTTGCCGGCATCGTGAGCCTGGTCCTCTTGCTGCCGCTGGCGGTCGTGGGCGCGCGCCGGGCCCCCTGGCGGGCCTATGCGTCGTTTTGCCGGCCCCTGGCCATGCTCCTGGCCGGATCGCTGGTCCTCTACCTCCTGGCCCGGGCGGTCGCCCTCAAGCTCTTCGTGCCGGACCGCTACATCTCCTACACCATCAATCTGCTCTACGCCCTGGGGCTGGCCGTGGTCCTGCGCCACGCCCTGGCCGGCGTCCTGGCCCGGCCTTCGGGGCGCATGTTCCTGTACGTCCTGGCCGTGGGCCTCGGGGCCTGGCGCCTGACCGGCGACGGGCTCTACGACTACCGGTCCGACGCCGCCCTGTACGCGGCCGTGGAGACCCTGCCCAAGGACGCCCTGCTGGCCGGCAACCCGGTGCTCCTGGACAACGTCCTGACCTTTGGCCGCCGCAACGTGGTCGCCTCCTTCGAACTGGCCCACCCCTGGAGCGTGGGCTACTGGGCCAGGCTCCATCCGCGCCTGGCCCACCAGGCCGAGGCCTACTACGCCAAGGACCCGGACACGGTGCTGGAATTCGCCCGGGCCTACGGCGTGACCCACATGGTGGTGCGCGAGGCCGATTTCACCACCCAAGCCCTGGCCAAGGGGCCGCTTTTCGCCCCCCTGGACGCCCGCATCCGGGAGTTGGCCGGGCAGCCCGGGAATTTCGCCCTTCTCGACGGCGGGAAATTCCCCTATACCAGCCCCGAACCCGGCATGCGTCTTGTGGACCTGCGGCCGTTGACGGCGCATGGACCAGCCGTCCGGCAACAGGGGGCGTCTGGCCGGGAACCTTGAATTCCAATACGGCGGGAGCCATGCCCGACACGCTTTCCATCATCATTCCGCTTTACAACGAGCAGGACAACATCGCGCCGCTTGCCGAAAAGCTCGACGCCGTGTTGCCGACGCTCGGCCACCCCTTTGAGATCATCCTGGTCAACGACGGGTCCACGGACGGCACCCGGGTCCGCCTGGACGCCCTGGCCCGCCGCAACGACCGGGTGCGCGTGGTGCACCTGCGCCGCAACTTCGGCCAGACCGCGGCCATGATGGCCGGCATCGACCTGGCCCGGGGCGACATCCTCATTCCCATGGACGGGGACCTGCAAAACGATCCGGCCGACATTCCCCGCCTTTTGGCCAAGCTCGACGAGGGGTATGACGTGGTTTCGGGCTGGCGCAAGGACCGCAAGGACAACCCGATCAAGCGCAACTTCCCGAGCCGGGTGGCCAACTGCCTCATCTCCGCCATCTCGGGCGTGCGCCTGCACGACTACGGCTGTTCGCTGAAGGCCTACCGCCGGGAGATCATCAAGGGCGTGAAGCTCTACGGCGAGATGCACCGGTTCATCCCCATCCACGCCGCCTGGCAGGGGGCGCGCGTGACCGAGGTCGGCGTCACCCACCATCCGCGCATCCACGGGGAGTCCAAATACGGCATCGAGCGGACGGTCAAGGTCATCCTGGACCTCATGACCGTGAAGTTTTTGGACAAGTACGCCCAGAAGCCCATGTACCTCTTCGGCGGCTTCGGCCTGGGGAGCCTTCTCGTCTCGTTTCTCTTTTTCGTGTTCATGCTCTACTGCAAGCTTTTTCTCGGCAAGAGCTTCATCGAGACGCCGCTGCCCCTGGCCGTGGTCATGTTCCTGCTGATCGGCATCATGGCCATCTTCATGGGCCTTATTGCCGAGATCCTCATGCGCACCTACCACGAGTCCCAGGACAAGCCGACCTACCTCGTGGACTGCACCCGCAACTGCAAGGAGCCCTAGGCCCGTGTGCGGCATCTGCGGCTTTGCCGGTCCCGGCGACGCCACGGCCCTGGCCGCCATGAACGGCCGGCTGGCCCGGCGCGGTCCGGACGGGGAGGGCGGCTACGCCGACGCCCCGGCCGGGGTCTTCCTGGCCCACCGGCGGCTGTCCATCATCGACATCGCAGGCGGCCGCCAGCCCATGGCCACCCAGGACGGGAAACTCGTCGTCACCTACAACGGCGAGATCTACAACCACGCCGGCCTGCGCCGGGAACTGACGGCCCGGGGCCACCGGTTCGCCTCGGACCACAGCGACACCGAAGTCCTGCTCCATGGCTGGCGGGAGTGGGGCGAGGACCTGCCCAGGCGCCTCAACGGCATGTGGGCCTTTGTCCTCTACGACAAGGCCCGGGGGCTCCTTTTTTGCTCCCGCGACCGGTTCGGCAAAAAACCCTTTTTCTACGCCGCCAGGCCCGGCTTTTTCGCCTTTGCCTCGGAACTGACGAGCCTTGTTTCCCACCCCGCCCTGGCCGGCCTGTCCGTGTCGCGCCAGGCCCTGCGCAAATATTTCGCCTACGGCTTCATCCCCGGACCCAACGCCCTGTACGAGGGCACGGCCAAGCTGCCGGGCGGGGAGAACCTGCTCGTGGACCTGGCCGACCTGTCGGTCCGCCGTCGCACCTGGTGGTCCTTTTGCCTGGAGCCGACCGACACGGTCCCGGCCGATCCGGAAAAGGAGTGGGGCGGCCGCCTGGTGGAGCTCTTGGACGCGGCCGTGTCGCGCCGGCTGATGTCCGACGTGCCGCTCGGCGTCTTTCTTTCCGGCGGGGTCGACTCCTCGGCCATCACCGCCCTGGCCGCCCGCCACGCCCCGGACATCGCCGCCTTTTCCATCGGCTTCGACGATCCCTGCTTCGACGAATCGGCCAAGGCCCGCCGGGCCGCCGCCGCCTGCCGCGTCTCCCACCACCTGACAAACCTGACCCTGGACGCGGCCCTGGGGCTCATGCCGGAGATCATCGGCCGCCTCGACGAGCCCATGGGTGACGCATCGCTCGTGCCCACGGCCCTTTTGTGCCGCGAGACCCGCCAAAAGGTCACCGTGGCCCTGGGCGGCGACGGCGCGGATGAGCTCTTTGCCGGCTACGACCCGTTCCGGGCCATCCGGGCGGCCGAAGCCTATACCCGGCTCGTGCCCAAACCCGTGCACCGGGCCCTGGCCTTGCTCGCCGCCCGCCTGCCGGTGGGCCACGGCTACATGCACGCCAGCTTCAAGGCGAACCGGTTCCTGGGCGGCCTCTCCCATCCCTCGCGTCTGTGGAACCCGGTCTGGCTCGGGCCGCTGGGGCCGGACGGGATCAGCGCTCTGTTTCAGGAGCCCGTGGCCCCCGAGGACCTCTACAGCGAGGCCCTGGACGTCTTCGAGGCCTGCCCGTCCACGGACATGGTGGACAAGACCATGGAGTTCTACACCCGGCTCTATCTTCAGGACGACATCCTGGTCAAAACCGACCGGGCCGGCATGATGCACTCCCTGGAGGTCCGGGCGCCGTTTCTGGACATCGAACTGGTCGATTTCGCGCGCACCATTCCCCACGCCTGGAAGTACCGGCGCGGCACGACCAAATACATCCTGAAAAAGGCCCTGGAAGCGGTCCTGCCCCGGGACGTCATCTACCGGAAGAAGCAGGGATTCGGCGTGCCGGTCGGCCGGTGGCTGGCCTCGGGCGCGCTGTCCATGGGCTCCCCGTCCCCCCTTGAAGCGGGGCTGGACGCGGGTTTCATTGCCGGCCGCATCCGGGAACACCAGGCCTGCGCGGCCGATCACCGGCTTTTTTTGTGGAACCTGTGGGTCCTGCGCCACGGGCTTGCCAACGGAGCGTGACGTGGAGCGCGATACCCTCGAATACGTGGTCCTGCGGGGCATCCGCCGGTTCTTGTTCAGCGAATCAAGCCTCCATGCCCTGGGTCGGTTCCTGCCCCACTACCGGGTCAACACGGGCCTGACCGACCCCTTTGCCATTGCCGAGGCCTATGTGGCCGACCTTGGCCGCCAGGGCGTCTCGGTCGCGGGCAAGCGGGTGCTCGAAATCGGCTCCGGCGCGGCCAACGGCGCGGGCTACGCCCTGGCCGCCATGGGCGCTGCCAAGGTCGTGTGCCACGAGCCCTACGTCGCCTTTGACGTGGGCCTGGACGCCAGGCACCTGGGCGGGCTCGTGCCCCGGTTCCCCAAGGTCAAATTCTCGGTCGTGGACCGGGTGAAGACCCTGGACAGCCTGGCTCCCGGCTCCATCGATGTCGTGGTCTCCAACTCCGTGCTCGAACACGTGGCCGATCCGCCGGCCCTGTTCGCCTCCCTGGCCCGCCTGCTCGCCCCGGGCGGCGTCATGCTCCACCGGGTGGACTACCGGGACCACTTCTTCAAGTACCCGTACCACTTTCTTCTTTTCTCCAAGCGGACCTGGAACTGGTTCCTCAATCCCGGCGACCTGCCGCGCTGGCGGCTCGACGACCACCTGGCCGCCCTGGCGGGAGCCGGCTTCACGACCACGGTCCTCGAAGCCGACAGCGATCCCGAAGCCTTCGCCACAATCGCCGGCCGCCTCCACCCCGACTTCCAGGACCGGGACATGGACATGCTGGCTGTCACGCGGGCGGTGCTTTTGGGGAGGAAGACGCCTCCGGCGGCCGGGGGGCATGATGCCCCCCGGACCCCCCCGACTGGGGATGGAGGGGACGCGTGGTGATGGACCAGTCCCCAGGGAAAAGTTTTTGGGAAGGGAGAGCGCGAGAGGGAAATCCTTTTTCCCCAAAAGGGTTTCCCTCTCGCATTCTGTTATTGAATTACGAACACCCGCCGCTTGGCGGGGGGGCGGGGAACGCCACGGCCAACATGGCCCGGGAGATGGCCGGGATGGGCGTGGCGGTGCGGGTGGTGACGGCCGCGTTCAAGGGCCTGCCCCGGCGCGAGGTCGTGGACGGGTACGAGATTTGGCGGCTGCCGGCCGTGCGGCGGCACGCGGACCACTGTTCGCCCCTGGAGATGCTGTCGTTTACGGCCAGCGCCTGCCTGGCCCTGCCGGCCATGGCCCGGGAGTGGCGGCCGGACGTGTGCGTGGCCTTTTTCGGCATCCCCTGCGGCCCGGCCGCCTGGTGGCTCAAGGCGCTTCGCGGCGTGCCCTATGTCGTGTCGCTTCGCGGCGGGGACGTGCCGGGGTTCCAGCCCTACGACCTGGCCGGCTACCACCGGCTGACCGGGCCGCTCATCCGGTTTTTGTGGCGCGGCGCGGCCCATGTGGTGGCCAACAGCCACGGCCTGGCCGCCCTGGCCCGGAAATCGGCCGGCCGGACGCCCATCCGGATGATTCCCAACGGTGTGGACACGGCCCGTTTCGCTCCCGCCGGCGACCTGTCCGGCGAGGGGCCGGCGCGGCTGGTCTTTGTCGGCCGGCTGGTGCGCCAGAAGGGCCTGGACGTGCTCCTGGCCGCCCTGGCCCGGCTGCCGCAGTCCGCCTGTTTCGAGCTTTCCGTCCTCGGCGACGGCCCCTTGCGCCGGGAACTGTCCGAACAGGCCGACCGCCTGGGCCTTGGGGAAAAGGTCCGGTTCGCCGGCTGGATCGGGCGGGAGGACATGCCCGGCCTGCTGCGCCGGGCCGACGCCTTTGTCTTCCCCTCCCGCGACGAAGGCATGCCCAATGCCGTGCTCGAAGCCATGGCCTCGGGCCTGGCCGTGGCCGCCACCCGCATCGCCGGCAACGAGGAACTGGTCGTGATTGGTGAAACCGGCTTTCTCGTGCCGCCTGACGATCCGGCCGCCCTGGCCGACGTCCTGGCCCGGCTGATCGCCGACCGCACCCTGTGCGCCCGCCTCGGCGCGGCCGGCCGCGACAAAGTCGTCCGCGACTATTCCTGGCGCGCCGTAGCCGAAGCCTATCTGGCTCTCTCCCAGCATCCGTCCGGGGGGTCCGGGGGGAGTGACTCCCCCCGGCCGCCGGAGGCATCTTCTCTCTAAGGAACCACCATGTGCGGCATCTGCGGATTCGTCACGCCACGGGGCGGACAAGCGGAGCTCTCCGCCACCCTGGCGGCCATGACCCGGACCCTGGCGCATCGGGGGCCGGACGGGGAGGGGCTCCACCACGACGCCTTCCCCCAGGGCGGCGGGGCGTTTCTCGGCCACCGGCGGCTGGCCATCATCGACCTCGTCACCGGCGACCAGCCGCTTTTCAACGAATCCCGGTCCCTGTCCATCGTCTTCAACGGCGAGATCTACAACTTCAAGGCCCTGCGCCAGGAGCTGCTGGACAAGGGCCACGTCTTCGCCACCCAGGGCGACACCGAGGTCATCGTCCACCTCTACGAGGAGCTGGGGCCGGCTTGCGTCGCCCGTCTTCGCGGCATGTTCGCCCTGGCCGTCTGGGACGCCGGCCGGCGCGAACTGTTCCTGGCCCGGGACCCGTTCGGCAAGAAGCCGCTCTATTACGCCGTCCACGACGGCGCCCTGGTCTTCGGCTCCGATCCCAAGGCCCTGCTCGCCTTCCCCGGCCTGTCCGCCCGCCTGGACCCGGCGGCCGTGGCCCACTTCCTGACGCTGCAGCATGTGCCCGAGCCGGCCACCGGCTTCGTCGGCCTCTCCAGCCTGCCCGCCGGCCACACCCTCGTCTGGCGGGACGGCCGGGCCTGCCTCTCCCGTTATTTCCAGCTCGACTACCTGCCCAAGCTGACCGGCTCGGTGGACGCCCTGGCCGCCGCGCTCCGGGACCGCGTCGCCGAGGCCGTGCGCCTGCGCCTCGTGGCCGACGTTCCGCTCGGCGCGCACCTGTCCGGCGGCCTGGACTCGGGGGTCATCACCGCCGTCATGGCCGGCCTGACCGACCGGCCCGTGCGCACCTTCTCCATCGGCTTCAGCGAAGAGGCCTTCAACGAGACCGCCAAGGCCCGGGCCGTGGCCGCGCGCTACGGCACCGAGCACACCGAGTTCATTGTGGGCTTCGACGAGGCCAGAGGCGTCATGGAAGACGTGGTCGCGGCCACGGACATGCCCTTTGCCGATCCCTCGGCCCTGGCCGCCTGGCACCTGTGCCGCCTGACGCGCCAACACGTCACCGTGGCCCTGAACGGCGACGGCGGGGACGAGATGTTCGCCGGCTACCAGCGCTACGTCCTCGATCCCCTGGCCGACTGGTACGCGCGCCTGCCCCACGCCGTGACCCAGCGCCTCGTCCCCTGGCTGGCGACGAAGCTCCCGGCCCAGGGCGACGTGCCCGTGGAGGCCGACTGGCGCGCCGGCATCGCCCGCCTGGCCCAGGCCGCCCGCGTTCCCCGCGCCGCCAGCCTGGTCCGCTGGGGTTCTTATTTCTCCCCCTGGGACCGGGAGGCCCTCCTGCGTCCGGAATTCGCCCGGGCCGCCCGCCAGGACGCGTTCATGGGCGACACCGTGGCCCTCTACGAAGCCGCCTATGCCGCCGCCACGGCCGACAATCCCCTGGACCGGGGCCTTTTCGCCGACGTCAGCGTCTATCTGCCCGGCGATCTGCTTGTCAAAGCCGACCGCATGGCCATGGCCCACGGCCTGGAAGGCCGTTCGCCCTTCCTCGACGTGGAGCTGGCCGCCTTCGCCGCCCGCCTGCCCACGGCCTGCAAGCGCCGCGGCATCACCGGCAAGTACCTCCTGCGCCGCGCCTTCGCCGATCTGCTGCCGCCCCGCATCGCCGACCAGCCCAAACGCGGCTTCGGCCTGCCCCTGGCCGGCTGGTTCCGGGGACCGCTGCGCGCCTTCGCCCGCGACCTCCTGGCCGGCGGCCGCCTCGTCCGCGACATCGCCCGCCCCCAGGCCGTGGACGCGCTGCTCGCGGCCCACGAGACCGGCCAGGCCGACCACGGCAAGCGGATCTTCGCGCTCGTCATGCTGGAGCTGTGGCTGCGGCGGTACTATTAGCGGGAAGGAGAAGGGGAAGATGCCTCCGGCGGCCGG
>CAZIJE010000041.1:0-26821 GCA_964539435.1 uncultured Desulfovibrio sp. | reverse complement strand
GGGCGTTGCCGTCTGTCGCGGCGCCAGGCCGTCAAGCTCCTGGCCGCCACGGGACTGGCGGCCGTGGGCGGAGCCCTCGGCTGCGACGCCCCTCCGGCCGCGCCCAAGGCCGCCGTGTTCGTGGCCAAGGCGGCCGACTACACCGCGGACCTCGGCGACGCGGTGCGCCGGGGCCTGGCCGAGCTGGGTCTGAGCCGCCAGGAGGTGGCGGGCAAGCGGGTGCTTCTGAAGCCCAACCTGGTGGAGCCCCACGCCGGGGCGGGCCACATCAACACCCATCCCCTGGTGGTCCGGGCGGCGGCCGAGGCCTTCCTGGCCCTGGGCGCGGCCGCAGTGGCCGTGGCCGAGGGGGCGGGGCACCGCCGCGACGCCTGGCTCGTGCTCGAAGAATCCGGGCTGGCCGGGATCCTGGCCGAAGAAAAGCTGCGGTTTCACGACCTCAATAGCGGCCCGGTCCACCGCACGGCAAACCTCGGGAACTGGAGCCGGCTTGGCGACCTGTGGCTGCCCGACGCCCTGTCCCGGGCCGACATCGTGGTGTCCGTGGCCAAGATGAAGACCCACCACTGGGCCGGGGCCACCCTGTCCATGAAGAACCTGTTTGGCGTCATGCCGGGCGTGGTCTACGGCTGGCCGAAAAACGTCCTGCATTTCGCGGGCATCGAGCCCTCGATCCTGGACATCAACGCCACGGTCCGGCCGTCCCTGGCCATTGTGGACGGCATTGTCGGCATGGAGGGCGACGGCCCGATCATGGGCGACCCGGTGGCGGCCGGGGTCCTGGTCATGGGCCGGTCGGCCGTGGCCGTGGACGCCACCTGCTGCCGGATCATGGGCATCGACCCCGGCCGCGTCGGCTACCTGCGCGAGGCTGCGGGCAAGCTCGGGACCATTGCGGCCCGGGAGATCGCGCAACGCGGCGAGGACCCGGCCGCGGTGCGCCGCGATTTCGCCCTGCTCGACTACGTGCCGGCCCAGAAGGGGCTGCGCCTCCCCGGCTAGGCCGGCCCGGCGGTTGCATCGGCCCGGCAGTGTGGTAGCTTGCCGCTATGCGCCGTTCCCTGCTTTTTTTCCGACGGACAGCCCTCTCCCGTCCCAGGGCCGCGACACGGCTGGCGGTCCTGGCCGTGGCGGCCGTGTGCGCCCTGGCCGGCTGGTCCTGTTCCAGGGGCGGCGGCGTCGTTCTCCTTGACGTCCACACCGGGGCTTGGCTGCCCCTGTCCCGGGCGGCCGAGGAACTGGCCCGTTCCCGTCTGGTGGCCGTGGGCGAGACCCACGACGACCCAGCCCACCACCGGCTGCAGCTGGCCGTGATCCGGGCCGTGGCCGCCACGGGCGCGCGGGTGTCGGTGGGGCTTGAGATGTTTCCGGCCGCCGAGCAGGCGGTCCTTACCGGCTACGTGCACGGCCGGGTGGACGAGGCGGCCCTGGAGAAGGCCTTTCTGGCCTACTGGGGCCACACCTGGGATTTCTACCGGGAGATCTTCGCCGCCTGCCGGGCGGCCGGCATCCCGCTGGTCGGCCTGAACGTCCCCCGGGGGCTGACCCGCAAGGTGGCCCGGGAGGGATTCGAGTCCCTGACCGCCGAGGAGCGGGGCTCCCTGCCCATGGTGGCCTGCCAGGTGGACCGGGACTACGAGGCCTTCCTGCGCCGGGTGGCCGGGGACCACCACACCGACGGCCTGGACTTCCGGCGCTTCTGCGAGGCCCAGGTGGTCTGGGACACGGCCATGGCCGTGTACGCCCGGGAGTATATCGACGCCCACCCGGACCGGGTCCTGATCGTGCTGTGCGGCACGACCCACGCCTGGAAGCGGGCCATGCCCCAGCAGCTGCGGCTGCTCGCCCCGGACCTGCCCATCCGGGTCATCCTGCCGGAGATCCCGGGACGCATCGAGCCGGCCACGGTCGGCCCCGGGGACTGCGACTACCTGGCCGCCGCCCCCTGACCGTTTCCCGCCGCCCGCCCGGCTTCCCGATCCATGTCGCCAAAGCCGCCGAGATGCCGACGGCCCGCTGGGTCAGATCCGTGGCTGCGGCGGGGCGAGGGGGGCCGACGCGGCCACGGTGGGTTGCGGGAAACAGGCCTGACGGTTCCATACGAAAAAGCCCTTTTTCCGGACAACGCGGAAAACCAGGGCGGCCGCCCACGCCCGTCCCGGGCCGTCGGCCTCGGGATCCGGGCGCATGGACCTGTTGTCGCGGCTCCGGGGGGCTTGCCATACAACCTTTTTACCCTTACCTGATGACGTGGCTGGGATGTCGAGAAACGATGGCGAAACCCGTGGAGCAGTGACGATTCCTGGCGGCGTCTTGCCCGGCGTCCCGGCTGGCGCGGCGCCCCGGGGCGTCCGTCCGTTTCGGCGCAAGATCCCTTGCTCCGGAAGCCGCGAGCCGGCCAGGAGCCCCCTTTATCCCGGTCTTCCCCGCAACCTCGTCCCCGTCGTGCCCCACATGCCCGTCGCCTCCGCCGCCAAGGCGCGCCGGAGCGGTTCGAATATGGCGCGACGGACCGCGCGTCCGGAAAGAAGGTAGAAGAGATCCTCTATGGATAAACCCCACGACAACGACGCCACCGAAGCCCAGGGGAATCAGGCATCCCTTGGCGGTTTCGGCATGTCCCTTTCCGACAAGGAAAAAAAGAACCTGCTGACCTTCCTGTCCATCGGGGTCATCCTGGTGGAATTCGCCGTGACCATCGCGGCCGTGTGCTACGGCATCATCAACTCCCAGAAGCTGCCCGACGGCGCGATCCAGTTCCGGTTCCCCTGGATTCCCTACGCCGTGGCCCTGGTCCTGGCTCCGGTGGCCATCATGCTCGTGGTCAACATCATCGGCATGGGGTTCAACCGGTTCTTCAAGGGCGACCCGGCCATGGACGAGGAGCACATGCGGTATGTGCCCGAGCGCCTGCGCCGGCTGATCAGCCTGTCGCGCGGCCTGCCGACCATCATCCTGCTCGGCGGCATGATCCTTCTCGGCGTGGCGCTGTACTACCTGGACGCGGTCATCCAGATGTTGCTGCGCATCGGCGACCACGTGGAAGTCATTGCGCCGTGGGTGATGGCCGGGCTGGTGGCGGCCTGGTGCCTGAGCTACCTGGTGCGCATGTGGTTTCTCTACAAGACCCGGCGCATGCAAGAGGAGTACGCCTTCCGCCGCGAGGTGCTCGAACGCACGGGCATCGTCATCGTGGACGGGCGCAAGCACATCGCCGCCGATGGCCGGACCATCTGCGAACAACCCGCCCTGCCCGGCCGCATCATCGACGTGCTGCCGCCCGGGGATTCGGATACCGACAAGGAAGCCTCATGACCGACGACCAAAACGCAACCGAGCTGCGGGAAAAGGCCCGCGCCGCCCTGATGCGGCGCGTGGCCCGCACCGACGACGCCGGCCGGGCCGAGGCCCTGGCCGCCTTTGTGAGCATGGCCCGGCCGGACCTGGGGACGGACGCGGCCCGGGTCCTGGCCGAAAAGACGCCGCGCCTTTTGCCCACGCTGACCGAGAAGTGGGTCGGCATGTTCGTGGACCGGCTTTTCGAAACCGTTCCGCTCGGCCAGATCGCAATCCTGTGCGACGGCACCGAGGAAAACGAGGCCGCCCTGGCCCTGGCCTATGTGATGTTTCTGGAGTCGGCCCGCATGGAGAAGCAGATGGCCGAGGACCTGGCCGCCTGCGACCTGCCGGCCGGTGAGGACGGCAGCGACCTGGCCGCCGAGGTCTGCCGCCGTCTGGCCATGGTCGAGGAGCAGCGCCGCCGGGCCGGCCAGGCCAAGGCCGAGGCCTACCGCCAGGCCCGCCGGAAGGCCAACTAGGTCGCGTCCTCGAAATTCGAATGCATAGCTTTTGAGGGCAACAGACCAGGATGGTTCGTTTTTCCTGAAAAATACACCGTTTTTTCAGGAGCCCCACACGAGCCCTCCGCTTCACCCGCCCCGGTCCGGACCCGCTCCGGCCGGGGTTTTTTTGCGCCGTTCCGGCCGTTAGGACCGCGCCTTCGCAACCGTGGACCGGGCCGTGAACCCCCACCTGGCAAAGGCCAGGCCAAGGCCGGCGCACAGGACGGCTTCCGTGACAATGGTGGCCAGGGCCGCGCCCCGGGCCGCCAGGTGCGGGATGAAGACCAGGTTCAGGCCGATATTGACCACCGCCGCCAGGATGGTCACCCCGGCGTAGTAGCGTTCGCGGCCAAGGGCCACCAGGGCCTGGGTCAGGACGTAGTTCGGCAGAATGAACGGCAGCGAGGCCAGGAGCCAGGCCAGAAGCGGCACGGCCTCGGCGTACTTGTCGCCAAAGGCCAGGGTCAGGATCCAGGGCCCGAGCAGCAGGCCCCCCAGCGTCGCCCCGGCGGACAGGAAGACCATGACCCCGAGCATGAGGAAAAACGAGCGCCTGAAGGCGGCCGCGTCGTCCAGGGAGACGCGCAGCCGCCGGAAAAAGACGTGGGCCAGGGGCGTGGCCAGCATGACCACGCCTTCGATCAGCCGGTAGGCGGCGGCGTAGTTGCCGACCGCGGCCGGGTCGGCCGTGAGCTGGCGCAGGAGCACGATGTCGCAGCGGAAATAGATGGTCGTGGCGGCCGAGATGCACAAAAAGGCGGCGCACGGGGCGTAGACCTCGCGGCTTACGGCCAGGCGGGGCCGGACCAGGAGGGGCCGGGCGAACGGCGTGGCCAGGGCCAGGGCCTGGCCGGCCAGAAGGCCCAGGAACACGGCGGCCGGCCCGGGCGCGGGAAAAAGCAGGGCCGCGCCGGCGGCCAGGGCCGTGGCCGTGCGGGTCACGGCCCGCCACAGGGCCTCGGCCGCGAAATTGTTATGGCCCTTGAGGCGGGCGGAGACAAAGGCGGCGGCCGTAAACAGGGCGTAGTAGAGCACGGCCGCCCCGAGGGACAGCCGGTCCGCGTCCGGGAAAAACGCAACCAGGCACAGGCCGAATAAGGTCATGGCCGCCAGGTGGCCCAGGGCCAGGGACAAAAGCGGCGGCCGGCCCGGGGCGGCCGCCAGGGCCGCCTTGGCGGTCTCCCGGAAAATGAGCGTGGAAAATCCGCCGTCCTGAAGGATGGCGAAAAGCGAGCCCCGGGTCAGGATGTAGGAATACTGGCCGAACGCGGCCGGCCCGAGGACGCGGCCGAGGACAAAGGTCAGGCCCACGGACACGGCCGCGGCGTAGAGGGTGGCGGCCCACTGGCTGCCAAGGGCCTTGGCCAGGGCGCGGCTCACGGCGTTTCTCGCGGAGCCAGGCGGCCGGCCAGGAGAAAGTCCGCGGCGGCCGGCAGGTCCCGGGCCAGGACATGGGGCCAGCCGGACCGCCGGTCCGACAGGACAAGGACGTCGCGGTCATCGAGGCCGGGCAGGCCGAGGTCGCCGGCATGGCGCGCGCCGTGGCCGGTTGTCACCAGGATGGTCAGGGGCGAGCCGAAGGCCAGGCCGAAGGCGATGTCCGAGGCCGCGTCGCCGATGACGGCCGTGGCGGCCGGATGCAGCCGGTGCCACCGGGCCAGGGCCGTGAACATGCCGAGGGCCGGCTTGCGGCAGGCGCAGGCGTCGGCCGGGGCGTGGGGGCAAAGGGCGGTGTCGGTCAGCACCGCGCCGTACGGCTCCAGCAGGGCCAGGAGCCGGGCCTGGACCGCGTCGAAATCCTTTTTTTCGTAATAGCCCCGCCCGATGCCGGACTGGTTGGTGACGCAAAAAAGCCGCGCTCCGGCCCGGGTGAGACGGGCCAGGGCTTCGCCGCCGCCCGGAACCAGGGCCACGCCGTCCGGGTCGCTCAGGTAGTGGCGCTCCTCGATGATGGTGCCGTCGCGGTCGAGGAGCACGTCGCGGATGGGGCCGGCCATCAGAAATCGTCCTGCAGGCCCGGCAGGTAGGGCAGGGGGGCGGGCGAGAGGAAAAGGCGAAGGGGCGCGCCGCCGTTGTCCGTCAGCGCCAGGGGGAAGGTCTCCTCGGCCAGGGTCAGGCCGGGGAAGGCGGCGGCGTCGAGCACGGCCTCGATGCGCATGCGGGTGGCGTCCCGGGACCAGAGCTGGGTGCCGGGGCCGGACAGGTCGAAGCGGACAAAACCGTTCTGAATGGGCTTATTGAAGCGCAGCACGGCCACGCGCCGGGCCATGAGGCCTTCCCACAGGCCGGAACGGTTGCTGCGCAGGACGTCGAGGGAAGTAAATGTCGTGCCGTCCGGAGAAAAGGAGATCCGGACCGTGTTTTTTCCGGCCTTGTCGGCAAAGACGCGCGGATAGGCCAGGACGCGCAGGAGCCTGATGGGATAGGCCGAACTGATGGGCACGGTCACCGAACAGGGGCCGGGGGCCTTGCAGGACAGGCAGTCCTCGCCCTCGTTTTTTTGCATGTTGAAGGCCAGGGGAAAGGCGGCCTGGGCCTCGTCCTCCCGGGCGAAGCTCGGCTCGAACCGCAGGACGCCGACGCCCTTTCGGTCAAGGAGCAGGGTGGTCGGCGGCGGGGCCAGGACCGGCACGGACAGGGACGCGTCGCCGACGCGCAGGCGCGGCCGGTTGAGCGCGCCTTCGAGTTTGACGGCCATGATCTCCCGGGGCGGGGTCCGGCCGAGCCGGGCCAGCTTGCCCTGTTCCGGGCCGAGGCGGACAAAGGGGTCGGTCAGGGCCGGGTCGTAGAAGAGATAGGCCGGGGAGCCGTCGGCGGCCGGGATGGCGAAGACGGGTTCGAGCCCCGGATGGGCGGCCAGAAAGCCGGGCAGGGCCGAGGCAGGATTGGCCGGTCCCTGCGGAACATCGTCCCGGACCGCGAAGGCGTACAGGGCGTCGGCGTCGACCAGGGTCTCGCCCGGACGCCACGTGGCCAGGACGTTGTGGCCGGCGGCCCGTTGCAGGGCGGCCGCGGCCGGGTCGGGACCGGTCGGCCGGCCGGCGAGGTCGGCGGCCAGTTCGATGCGGGTGGCCTCGATGACGCCGGGATTGGCCACCGGGCCGTAGTCCAGGCGCAGCCGGACGGCGGCGGCCCCGTCTTCCAGGCCCGGGACGTCGTAGACGCGGCTGACGAACCGGCGTTTCTCGTGGTTGGCCGGTATGAGCCGTCCGTCCGGACCGAGGAAGGCCTCGCCGGTGACGGCGTCGATCGCCTGAAAGGGCGCGTCGCCCACGGCCAGGGATATGACGATGCGCGAATCCGAGGACGATCCGGCCAGAAACGCGGCTGAGAAGTCCAGGTGCAGCCGGGCGCGGGCGAGCCGGGTCCCTGTCGCCGCCTCGAAGCGGTAGACGACGTGCCCCGGCCTTTCATAGGCATAGTGCGTGAGCGTGTGGTAGCGGGTCTCGGGCGCGAGATTTTCGGCCTGGTCGCAGTCGGCGTAGAACTTGTAGGTGGTGAAGTCGTCGACGTAACGGGCCTGGCCGTTGCCGTCGGGATAAAGGACCACCGGCGCGGTGCTGACCAGGCCCATGGCGTAGACCGTGGTGTCCTGGACCGTGGCCAGCAGGCGCGGGGGGTAGGGCGCGGCGGCGGGCTTCAGGTCGCTTTGGACGAGGTGGAAGGCCCGCTTGTAGTCCTTTGGCGCATAGGAGGCGAGGGTCGCAAACTGGCCGGGCATGTACCAGTCGGCGATGAGCTTGGGATTGCGGTTGCTCTGGAAAAAGACGTGGGTGACCGCGTTCTTGTTCCAGACCAGCCAGTCGGCCAGTTCCTTGGAATAGGAGGTCTCGCGGCGGTAGTAGGCGGACAGCGAGGCCAGGTTGGGCGTGTTGACCAGCAGACAAATCAGGAGCCCGGCCAGGGGCGCGGCCCAGACAGCTTTGGCCTCGGACAGGCGGAGGTGGTTCAGGGCCCGTTCCACCAGAAAGGCGATGCCGAGTCCGGCCAGGGCCAGCAGGGCGTAGAAGGCGTTGAACACGTAGCGGGAACTGAGTTCGAGCTGCGTTCCGGCGGCCAGGAAGGCGGCCAGGGGCATGGTCGCGAAAAAGCCGAAAAGCGCCAGTCCGACGCGATAACCGGGCCGCAGGGCCACCGCGCCGCCGAGGAGGCCGAGCAGGGCCAGGGGGAGCCAGGGCAGGCCGCGCCGGGGCGCGGCGTAGGCCCCGAATTCCGACAGGGTCGACCAGAGGAAATCGGCCGGAACGCCCGGGGAGCCGCCGCCGGATTTGAGCAGGGCGAAGATGTTCGCATAGGCCGGGAGCCACGGCGCGTAGCACAGCCCGACAACGGCGACCGCACAGGCCAAGCCCAGGCCCTTGCGCACGGCCCGGCGCGGGTCGAATTCCCGAGCGGCCAGGCCCCTGCCGAGGAAATAGACCGTGAAAAGGCCCTGGGCCGCTATGTTGGAAAAGGCCATGTAGGAGGCGTAGCACATGGCCACGGTCGCCAGGACATACAGGACGTGCCGCCTGAGGCCGCCCTGGGTCAGGGCGCGGTACAGGGCCAAAAACGAGAGGAGGGAGAGGAGCATGAAGAGGCTGTAGGGCCGCAGCTCCCTGGAATAGTGGATCTGGTAGACGGACAGCGCGGCCAGGGCGGCGGCGAAGAGTCCGGCCGGGCGCGAGAAGACCGCGGCCGCCAGGGCGTAGAGGGCGTAGAGGGCGGCCGTGCCCGCCACCACGCTGACCAGGCGCAAGACCGCGTCGCTTCGGGAAAATTCCAGCACCGCGTGGGTGATCAGGTGCGTAAGCGGCGGAAAGAACTCGCCGCCGAAGTCCGACGGGCCGATCACGGTCAGGGTGTGGAGCATCCGGTCCACGGGCAGTCGGGCGACGCCGAGGGTGATAAATTCGTCCCACCACAGGGACGGCTCGCCCAGATGGGCCCAGCGCAGGGTCGCGCCCACGGCCAGAAGCAGGCCGAGCAGGAGAAGGTGGAGGCGGCGGTTATGCGGCATGGCGGATTGCGGTTTCCTTGAACCGTGACATGAGGCCAAGGCCATTTAGCCAAGCTCGGGGCGGAAGACAAGGCCGTGGTCCGCCAGGACGGCTCCGGCCAGGACCCGGCCGGCCGGGTCGTAGAGGGCGGCCACCTGTCCGGGCGTGGGCCGGGCGATGGGCTCCTCAAAGGCGATGGCCAGGCCGCCTCCCGGCAAAAGGCGGACCCGGGCCGGGCGGGGGCGCATGCGGTAGCAGGTCTGGGCCAGGACCTGTTGCGGCCAAGCGGCCGGGTCGGCCAGCAGGTTGGCCGGGCCGGTGCGGCAGGCCGTGGCCTCCAGATCGGCCTTGACCCCGACCACCAGGGCGTTGGCCCGGGCGTCCTTGGCCAGGACGTAGAGCGGTGCGGCATGGGCGATGCCGAGTCCCCGGCGCTGGCCGATGGTGTGGCGCCACAGGCCCTGGTGCGTGCCGAGCCGCGTGCCGTCGGCCAGGACGATGGGGCCGGGGCCGGTGAGGGCCGCGCCGCTTTGGGCAAGAAAGGCCCGGTAATCGTCGTTTGGAACGAAACAGACTTCGCGGGACTCCTTGGGCAGCGGCGGGACCATCCCCAGGGCGGCCAGGGCGGCCGGGTTGTCGCGCTTTCGCCGGCCGGCCAGGGGAAAGACGGCCCGGGCCAGGGCGCGGGCCGGGACCAGGGACAGGAAATAGCTCTGGTCGCGGGTGTCGTCGGCTCCCCGGAAAAGGGCCGGGCCGTCGGACATGGCTTCCAGGCGGGCGTAATGGCCCGTGGCCAGGCGGTCGGACCCCAGGTCTTGGGCCGCGTCCAGGAGCAGGCCGAACTTCATGTCCCGGTTGCAGGCGGCGCAGGGATTGGGCGTCTCGCCGGCGGCGTAGGCCGCGATGAAGGGCGCGATGACGCGCTCGCGGAATTCCCGCGACAGGTCCACGGCCGCGAATGGGACGCCGAGCAGGGCGCACTGGGCCTCGATGGCGCGGGCCAGGGCCCGGGCCCTGTCGTCCGGCGGCAGGAAATGGGCGTGCAGGCCGATGACGTCGTGGCCCTCGGCCCGCAGAAGCCCCAGGGCCAGCAGGCTGTCCGCGCCGCCGGAAAGCGCCACGGCCACGCGACCGTTAGAAGTCACGCGCCCTCCTTCCCGGTTCAGGGGGTCCGGGGGGGATGATCCCCCCCGGCCGCCGGAGGCCTCTTCACGGTCTCAAATCCCTGCCGGCTCGGGCAGTTTGGGCAGCGCGCCTCCCAGCACTTTCGCCGTGCGCAGGATGGACGCCTCGTCAAAGGCCGGGCCGAAGAGCTGCATGCCGATGGGCATGCCGGTATCCTTGCCCAGGCCCACGGGCATGGACAGGCCGGGCAGGCCGGCCAGGTTGAGGGAAATCGTAAAGATGTCGCTCAAGTACATCTGGAGCGGATCGCCGGACATCTGGCCGATGGGGAAGGCGGCAAAGGGCGAGGTCGGGCCGCAGATGACGTCGCATGTGGAGAAGGCGTCCAGGAAGTCCTGGCGGATCAGGCGGCGGACCTGGGCGGCCTTGCGGTAGTAGGCGTCGTAGTAGCCGGCGGACAGGACGTAGGTGCCGATGACGACGCGGCGGCGGACCTCCGGACCGAATCCCTTGGACCGGGACAGCTCGTAGAGTTCTTCCAGGGTCTTGGCCTCGGGCGCGCGGTAGCCGTAGCGCACGCCGTCGAACCGGGCCAGGTTGGACGAGGCCTCGGCCATGGCCACGATGTAGTAGGTGGCCACGGCAAAGGGGGTGTGGGGGAGGCTGACGGGCACGACCGTGGCCCCGAGGGACCGGGCGGCGTCCACGGCCGCCTGGCAGGCGTCCTTGACCTCGTGGTCCACGCCCTCGCCCCAGTATTCGTCCGGCAGGCCGATGGTCAGGCCCTTCAAGTCCGTTGCGCCGGCGAGGAGGGCCTCGTAGTCGGGCACGTCGCGCGGGGCCGAGGTGGAGTCCTTGGGGTCGTGGCCGGCGATGACCGAGAGCACGGCGGCGGCGTCGTCGGCCGTGCGGGTCAGGGGACCGATCTGGTCCAGGCTCGATCCGTAGGCCACCAGGCCGTAGCGGGAGACCCGGCCGTAGGTGGGCTTGATGCCGACCGTGCCGCAAAAGGCGGCGGGCTGGCGGATGGAGCCGCCGGTGTCCGTGCCCAGGGCCGCGAAGCACTGGCGGGCGGCCACCGAGGCGGCCGAACCGCCGCTGGAGCCGCCTGGGACGCGCGTGGCGTCCCAGGGGTTGGCGGTCACGGCGTAGGCGGAATTCTCCGTGGAGGAGCCCATGGCGAATTCGTCCATGTTGGCCTTGCCAAGGAGGATCGCGCCGGCTCCCTTGAGCTTTTCCACGCAGGCGGCGTCGTAAAAGGGGACGAAGTTCTCAAGGATCCTGGAGCCGCAGGTGGTCGGGGCGTCGGCCACGCAGATGGCGTCCTTGATCATGACCGGCACGCCCCACAGGCGCTTGCCCGCGTCCGGCCCGGCGGCGTCCATGGCCCGGGCCTTTTCCAGCGCGGCCTCGGCCGACAGGTGCAGGATGGCCTTGAGTTTCGGCTCGGTGGCTTCGATGCGGGCCAGACAGGCGGCCACGGCCTCCTCGGCCTTTATTTCCTTGCCCGCCAGCTTGTCGCGGACCTCGGTCAAAGACAGCTTCACGATCTCGGACATGACAAATCCCTTTCTCGCTCACCCCCTTTCCCCTTTCGGGGGGTCCGGGGGAATGATTCCCCCCGGCGGGGCGTGGGGCGGAGCCCCACATTCTTCCTGAATCAGACTATCTTCGGGACGATAAAGAACTGGCCGTCGGTGGCCGGGGCGTTGGCGAGGATCTGGTCGCGGGCGCAGGCCTTGACCGCGACGTCGGGGCGCAGCGGGCTCTCGTGGAGGACCGGGCTGTAGAGGGGCTCGACGCCGGCGGTGTCCACCGCGCCGAGGGTCTCCATATAGTCCAGGATGCCGGCCATCTGGCCGGCAAAGGCGTCGAGGGAGTCGTCGTCCAGGCGCAGGCGGGCCAGCTTGGCCACCTTGGCCACTTCTTCGGGACCGATCTTCATGGGCTGAGGTTCCTTTGTCTCGTTAGGAAGCGGGAACGGCCTGCCGGTGGGCCGGAACCGGAGCCAGGGGCGCGGCCGGCTGGGCCGGGGCCAGGGGCTGGACCGGGGCCGGGGGCGGCGTGCCGGGCTGGCCGGCCGGGGCCGGATTGGGCGCATAGGACTGCTCGGTCTCCGGGGCCGGGTTTTCCAGGGCCTTTTGCCGAATGGCGTTTAAGCGCTGGCGGAACCCTTCGGGATCGAGGAGCACCGGGCCGGCGACCGAGGGGCGGAACAGGTACATGGCCACGTGGGCCTTGCCGTCCGGGCCGTAGGACAGGGGGGCCATGCTGAAGTCCATGCCCGAGGCGGCCTGGGCCAGGCGGGAGCTGACTTCCTGGGGCGCGGCGCCCTGGGGCAGGCGGCCGAGGCGGGCGGCGAAGCGGGCGAAGTCGTAGCCCACGGCCTCCCACAGGTCGGCCTGGTTCTGGCCGGTGGCCCGCATGGCGGCCACCAGGTCCTGGGTGGCCCGGCCCTGGTTCTCCGGCCACCAGGCTCCGGGGCACACGGCCAGGCGATAGTTCTGGATGTTGATCTGGGTCTTGGAGGCGGCGGCCCGGTAGAGGGCCTCGGTCCAGAGCTGGGGGCCGAGGATCAGCAGGTCCTCGACCTTGTGGTTGAAAAAGCCCTGCAGCACCTTGTCGGCCCGGGCCCACTCGTCGGGCACGAACACGGCGCCGAAGCCGGGGCGTCCGCCGCCGGTCTTGAGCATCTCCGAGACCACGCCGTCCCAGCCGGACGGGTCCTGGGGCGCGTAGACGCCCGTGGCCGTGACCTGGCCGCCCAGGCGCGAGGCGGCCAGGGCGAAGGCCTCGCCCATGGACTGGCCGTAGCGGTCGCCGGGGCGCAGGATGCCGAACTGGGTGACGCCGTAGTCGGAAAGCGACAGGCGCAGGAGGGCGTCGATCTCGTCCTCGGCGCTGGGGAAAAACCGCCAGGCGTCGATGCCTTCCCGGGCCTCGCCCAGGGTCGAGAGAAAGGCCAGGAAAACGCGGGTCTGGAGCAGGCCCGTGGACTGCAGCTCCTTGAGGGTCAGGGGGTGCATGGGGCCGCCGACCAGGGAGACCTCGGGCGGCAGGGCGCGCACGGTGTCGGCCCAGCCGGGCTGGGTGGCGTCGATGACCGTCACCTCAAGCGGCGTGCCGGCGGCGGCCAGGGCGTCCTGGCCGGCCTTGATCCCCTTTTGCACCTTGCCGCCGAGCTCCCGGAACGGCCCGCCAAGGGGCAGGAGCACGGCCACGGAATTCACGGCCACGGGCTTGGGCGGCGGCGGCGGGGCCACGGGCTCCACCGGGGCGACCGGGGGCGGCGGCGGAGGCGGCGGGGCGGGCTGGGTGAACAGGCCGCCGCAGCCGGACAGGGAGGCGAGGACCAGGCACAACAGAAACCCCGCCATCAGGCGAGGAGCGACGCGTGGTTTCATGGGGGCGGCCTTGGCGTTCATGGAGAACAGGGTTTGGCGGCCGGGCCGCCGTGAGCGTTGGACACGAAAAAAGCCTGACCCGTCGGGGGACGAGTCAGGCTTTCCGATACGCGCAATGGCGCGCGAAGGCAAGTCCGCGCGGAATCGCGCCTTACTTCACTTCGGTATAGTCGGCGTCGACCACGTCCTCGTCCCCGCCGCCGGGCTTGCCGGCCTGGGCTCCGGCCGCGCCGGCCTCGGGACCGCCGGGCTGGCCGCCGGCCTCGGCCTTCTGCTGGTAGAGCTTCTCGGCCAGCTTGTGGGAGGCCTGGGACAGGTCGTCGGTGGCCCGCTTGATGGCGTCGGCGTCCTCGCCCTTGAGGACTTCCTTGACGTGGTTGAGCTTGGACTCGATCTCGCCGCGGGTGGCGGGGTCGACCTTGTCGCCGAGCTCGGACAGGGACTTCTCGGTGGTGTAGACCAGGGTGTCGGCCTGGTTCCTGACCTCGATCAGGGCCTGCTTCTTCTTGTCGTCCTCGGCATGGCTCTCGGCGTCCTTGATCAGCTTCTGGATGTCGGCTTCGGACAGGCCGGACGAGGCCGTGATGCGGATGGACTGCTCCTTGCCGGTGCCCGTGTCCTTGGCCGAGACGTTGACGATGCCGTTGGCGTCGATGTCGAAGGTGACCTCGATCTGCGGGATGCCGCGCGCCGCCGGGGGAAGGCCGGTCAGCTCGAAGCGGCCAAGGGTCATGTTGTCGCCGGCCATGGGCCGCTCGCCCTGGAGCACGTGGATGGACACGGACGGCTGGTTGTCGGCGGCCGTGGTGAACACCTGGCTCTTGCGGGTCGGAATGGTGGTGTTGCGGTCAATGAGCTTGGTGAACACGCCGCCCAGGGTCTCGATGCCGAGCGACAGCGGGGTCACGTCGAGCAGCAGCACGTCCTTGACGTCGCCGGCCAGGATGCCGCCCTGGATGGCCGCGCCCATGGCCACGACCTCGTCCGGGTTGACCGAGCGGTTGGGCTCCTTGCCGAAGAAGTCCTGCACAGTCTTTTGCACGAGCGGCATGCGGGTCATGCCGCCGACGAGCACGACCTCGTCGATGTCGCCGGTCTTGAGCCCGGCGTCGGCCAGGGCCTTGCGGCAGGGCTCCACGGTCCGCTGGACCAGGTCGTGGACCAGGGACTCGAGCTTGCCGCGGGTCAGCTTGACCATCATGTGCTTGGGACCGGAGGCGTCGGCCGTGATGAACGGCAGGTTGACCTCGGTCTCCATGGCGGTGGACAGTTCCTTTTTCGCCTTTTCGCCGGCTTCCTTGAGGCGCTGCAGGGCCATGCGGTCCTGGGCCAGGTCGATGCCGGTCTCCTTCTTGAACTCGTCGACCAGGTAGTTGATGACGCGCTGGTCGAAGTCCTCGCCGCCGAGGAAGGTGTCGCCGTTGGTGGCCCGGACCTCGACGACGTTGTCGCCGACTTCGAGGATCGAAATGTCGAAGGTGCCGCCGCCCAGGTCGAAGACCGCGATCTTCTCGTTGGACTTCTTATCGAAGCCGTAGGCCAGGGACGCGGCGGTCGGCTCGTTGATGATGCGCTTGACCTCCAGGCCGGCGATGCGGCCGGCGTCCTTGGTGGCCTGGCGCTGGGCGTCGTTGAAGTAGGCCGGCACGGTGATGACGGCTTCGGTCACGGATTCGCCGAGGTAGGCTTCGGCGTCCTTTTTCAGCTTGCCGAGGATGATGGCCGAGATCTCGGAGGGGCTGTACTTCTTGCCCTCGACCTCGATGTAGGCGTCGCCGCCCGTGCCCTCGACGATCTTATAGGGGCAGTGCGCCAGCCACTTCTTGACTTCCGGGGCGTCAAACCGGCGGCCCATGAGGCGCTTGATGGCGAATATGGTGCGTTCGGGATTGGTGACGGCCTGGCGCTTGGCGATTTCGCCGACCAGCCGCTCCTTGGTGAAGGCCACGATGGACGGGGTGGTGCGACCGCCTTCGGGGTTGGTGACGCACTTCGGGTCCTTGCCCTCCATGACGTAGACGCAGGAATTGGTGGTCCCGAGGTCGATCCCGATTATTTTACCCATGTTAGCCTTTCCTCCTTATTGGTTCCGGTATGTTCTCCGCCGTGGGCGGATTCTTTCCTATGGACAGGCAGGTATATAAGACCCGTATTTTTCGAGTAAAGGGGGGGATTGGCGAAAAAAGCCTCCCCCGGACCGCTAGGCCTTGTTGACCATGACCTTGGCCGGGCGCAGGAGCCGGCCCCGCAGGGTGTAGCCTTTCTGGACCACCTGGGCGACGGTGTCGGCCGGCAGGTCGGGCAGGCTGGCCATGCCCAGGGCCTCGTGGGATTCGGGGTTGAAGGGCTCGCCCTTTTCGCCGAATTCGGCCACGCCGTGGCGGCCGAGGATGTCGATGAAGGCCTTGCGGGTCATGTCCACGCCCACGACGAAATCCTTGCAGGCCGCGTTGCCCCGGCCGTGGGCCAGGGCCAGGTCCAGGTGGTCGAGGACGGGCAGGAGCTCGGCCACCAGGGATTCGGTGGCGTACTTCTGGAACTCCTCTTTTTCCTTGAGCAGCCGCTTCTTGAGATTTTCGGTTTCGGCCAGGCCGCGCAGCCGTCGGTCGGCCTCGGCGGCCAGGGCGGCGCGGAGCTGCGCGACCTCTTCCTCGAGGGTCGGCGCGGGGGCGTCGGCCGCGCCTTCGGGCGTGGCCTCGGCTTCGGACAGCTTTTCGTCAGGGGCCATGGGTCCTCCGTATGTCGCGCCGGACGCGAAAAAAGGCCGGCCGCGGCCGGTCGTCCGGGCGCATGGTGTCGTATCGGTTACAGATGCCGGTCCAGCAGCCGGGTCAGGGTGCGGGCGGTGAAATCCACCACCGGCACCAGCTTGGCGTAGTCCATGCGCAGGGGGCCGATCAGGCCGATGGCGCCAAGGGGCATGTTGCCCATGCCGTAGGGGGCGGTGATGACCCCGAGGTCCGCCAGGGCGGCCAGATCCGATTCGCCGCCGATCGTAATCACCGTTTTAAGTTCGTTTGCGGTTTTGTCCAGCAGTTCGAGCAAGATCGTGCGTTCTTCGAGCACGCACATGAGCTCGCGCATGTGGCCCGCGTCGGTGAACTCCGGCTGGGCGAGGATGTTGGGGGTCCCGTCCACGATGACTTCGCTGGCCGGCTCGCGCTCGTGCTCGAAGGCGGTCCGGGCCATGGTCAGGGCCTGGCGGCACATGGCGTCGAGGGTGCGGGTGGCCTCTTCGAGCTCGCGCACGAGACTGGCCCGGACCTCGGTGACGGTCCGGTCGGTGAAGAGGTGGTTTAAGTAGTTGGCGTAGCTGACGAGGTCGTCGGCCGTGATGTCCGGATCGGCTTCGATGACCCGGGTGCGCACGAGCCCGCCCTGGAGGACGAGCAGGACCATGACCAGGCCGGGGTTCAAGAGCGAAAAATCGATGCGCTTCCACCGGGCCGCGGCCTGGTTGGGCGTGATGACCATGGCCACCTGCAGGGACAGCCCGGACAGGAGCCTGGAGGCCCGGCGCAGCAGGTCGCCGACTTCCAGGCCGGCGGTGGACAGGTTGTCGTCAATGCGGCGGCGGTCGGTTTCGGCCAGGGGACGCAGGCGCATGACCTGGTCGAGGTAGAAGCGGAAGGCCCGGGCCGTGGGCACCCGGCCGGCCGAGGTGTGGGGCTGGGCCAGGTAGCCGGCCTCGGTCAGGTCGGCCATGATGTTGCGGATGGTGGCGGGAGACAGGCCAAGCGGGCTCTGTTTGGAAACGGCCCGCGACCCCACGGGCGAGGCCGTGGCGATGTAGGCCTCGATGATGGTTGTCAGGACTTCCCGTTCTCGTTCCGGCAGCGGCATGGCGCATCCCCGTTTGGCACTCGGTTTACAAGAGTGCCAAACGGGTAACAACCGCAGGCAGGGGTGTCAAGGGATGCGGCGAAAAACCAGGGCTATCAATTTGAAATAAAAGATTTTTCCAAAAGAGCCAAAAGCGGCCCCACGGGCCGGGACCTCAGTCCTGGCCCGGTTCGAGCACCGGATAGTCCGGGCGTTCCCGCTCCCGGTCGGGCGCGGCCACGGCCGAAAGGCCGCTTTCCAGTTCCGCCCACAGGGCCACGTGGTCCCGTCGCTCCTGTGCGGCGCTCGGCCGGGTGTCGGTCATGAGGGCCGAGGTCAGGACCTTTTGGCGCAGGTCCGCCACGGCCCTGTGGACGGTTTCGGTCACGGCGTCGGGCAGGCGCGGCACGAGGCGCGCCAGGGCCGCGCCGACAGAGGGCCGGCCGGCGGCGCGGTGGCCTTGCAAGGCGGCGTCGGCCGCGACGGCGTAATAGCACAAAAA
Organism: uncultured Desulfovibrio sp.; assembly: GCA_964539435.1. Classification (GTDB taxonomy): domain Bacteria; phylum Desulfobacterota; class Desulfovibrionia; order Desulfovibrionales; family Desulfovibrionaceae; genus Solidesulfovibrio. Next base: position 9,147 of record CAZIJE010000041.1, on the reverse strand, counting down.
AGCGGGAAACAGGACCATCATCACGGGTTTGGGGATACGCATGGAGTCTCCGGCCTGGCCGGCCTTGAGTCCGGACCAGGGATGCGATGGTCGGTCGGCCCGACCGCCTGTCCTGACGGGCAATGGCGGCCTGCCTATCAGATCATCCGATGTTTATGCTCGGGCGCAACAGGTGCGCGGGCCTTGATACGTAGTCCAGCACGGGGCTGAGCCGGCTGCGCAGTGGTCAAAAAATCTTATCATCCGATGTTTCGAAGCGGAAAAAGGCGCAACAGACCCGGCCGCTCAGACGCCTTCCAGGGCCCGGGCATCGCTGTCGGTCCGGTCCATGGCCTCCATGGCAAAGGCCACGGCCTTGTCCGGGTCCTTGGCCACGATGGCGTCCAGGAGGCCGTTGTGGATCCGGTCCTGGTACTGGTTGACGCCCCGGTCGGCGATCAGGGTGTCGAGAAAGTCTTGAAAGACCATGCAGAAGCTACTGTAGAGGTCGGCCAGCAGGCCGTTGCCGCCGGCCGCGGCCACGGCGGTGTGGAAGGCGATGTCGGCCATGACGTAGCCGTGGGTGTCCCCGGCCTCCCGGGCGGCGCGCTTGCGGGCCAGACCGTCGCGCATGGCGTCGATGTCGGCCTGGGTGCGGTTGCGGGCGGCCAGGCGGACGGTCTCCACTTCCAGGATGCGGCGGACCTCGCGGATCTCCTGGGCCGTGGACCGGCGCAGGCGGTATTCCAGGGGCTCGTGGCCGCCGGACCGGTCCAGGACATAGGTGCCGTCGCCCTGTCTGACCTCCAGGAGCCCGGCGCTGACCAGGACGCGGATGGCCTCGCGCACCGTGGACCGGCCGACCCCGAGCTGGGCCATGAGCGTCGGCTCGGTCGGGATCTTGGAGCCCGGCGGAAAGATGCCGAGCGAAATCTTTTCCTGAATCTGCTGGATGACGAGGTCGCCGAGCTTGCGGGTCCGGACGGGAGTGAGGCGGGAAGGCATCGTCTGATGATCTCCTCTTCGGTTCGTAAAGTCGGATCGAGGCGGTGTCAAGGAGGAATCCGACACAACCGCTCGGAAAAGGAGGGATTGGTCCGAGGCCGGGAGGAAACTGGGGACGGATGCGGACGAAGGGCCGGAACCGGAGTCTTGCGGGGCAGGTGGAGCGGCTTTGGCCCCGGCCCCGGAACCGGCAGGCGGACCGCTAGGCCAGGGGCGAGACGGTCAGGGTGAGGCCGCCAACCGTGGCCGTGGCCGTGATGAAGGTCGTGACGTCGGTTGACGGGATGCCGGCTTTGGCCGCGTCGTACCGGGCGGCGTCGTCGGCGTAGAGGCTGATGCCGTGGGCGGTGAGAAGCGAGGCCGGATCGGCCAGCAGGGCCGACAGGTCCAGGGCGCCCCCCAGGCTCGACGCGCCGTTTTCCACGGTGACGGTCAGGCCGGCGGTCTGGACGCCGAGCAGGCCGGACACGTCCGCAGCGTCGGCAAAGGCCGTGATCCGGGCGTCCGTGTCCCAGCCACCGTCTCCCCCGGACAGGCCGAGGGAGCCGAAGACCACGGCCGTGTAGGCCGTGTCGGCCGTGTCGGGATGCGCGGCCATGTAGGCCTGGGCCGCCGCGCCGCCGAGGCTGTGGCCGGTGACGTAGACCTGGTCGAGGCCAAGGGCCGCGACGGCCGCGTCAAAGGCGTCCACGCCCGCGGCCAGCTGGTCGTAGTAGCCGGCGGTGTCGAGCCAATAGGCAGCGTCGTCGCTCGCGGCATAGGCCGTCAGGCCGCTGGCGGAGAAATCGAAGTCGTCGGTGCCGCGAAAGGCGATGACGGCCGCGTTCCGGCCGTCGGCCACCGTGGTCCAGGCGTCGAAGGCGGCGCTTCCGGCCGCATACGTGCCCGTGCCGGAGCCGGTCAGGTCGAGCTGGGCCAGGCCCTGGGCTTCCAGTCCCGCGATCAGGCCGGCGTCGTCGCGGTAGGCGGCGTCGGACACCACGGCCAGGACCGTGTCCAGATTGGCGGCGGTCAAGGAAACGGAAGTCCAGGCGGTGTCGATCATGCTGCTCATAGGTCCCCATTACGCCCGCCCCATTGTTCCGTCAACGCGCGCCCGTCTCCTTACGGTAGGCCCTGTTGCGGAGGGTCCGGGAGGGGGGAATCCCTCCGGGCCGGCGGAGGCATTCCTTTGTGCCTTCCGCTCCGGTCAAGCAGGTTTTTTGCCCTCGAACTTCGGCGTTTCGGTGTCCCAGTTCTGGGTGACGGGCCGGTCGCGCTTGTAGCGGAAGTCGCAGACCGGCGCGCCTTCGGCAATGGTGGACTTGCGCGCCAGCCCCGTGCCCTGGGCCCGGGAGGCCAGGAAGTCGTTGAGGCAGAAGTAGGGGGCCACCTCGGCCACGCCCTGGGCCTTGAAGTATTTGACCGCGCCGCACTCGGTGTAGTCGTAGCCGACATCGAAGGTCTTGCCGTCGCCGGCAACGGCCGTGCCGACCCAGTCGGCCGGGTTGCGGCGCTTCCGGCTTTCCTCGGCCCACTGCGTGAGGGCCGTGAAATAGGCCGGCTCGAACAGGGCCGCGCCCATGGCGTGGGCCTTGGCCGGCGGCACGGCGGCCCAGTCGGCGGCGTAGAGGTCGTAGAGGAGGCGGCCGGCGTCCTTGGCGGGCATGCCCTTCTGGCCCATGGCCTGGGCGAGGGCGGTCAGCCAGCCGGCCATGGTCAGAAACGGCTGGTTGCGGTTGGCCCGGCCGCCGATGTCCGGGATGCCGGGCAAAAGCGTTTGGTAGCGGCGCAGGGCGTCCTCGGCCACGGCCGTGGCCGTGGGCTCGGAGGTCCGGGCGGCTAGCCAGGTCCTGGCCCCGGCGCACACGCCCTTGAAATCGGCCAGGAGCTTGTCGCGGTTGACGGCGTAGAAGTTGTCCGCCGGAGCGCCCGGCGCGGCCTGGGGTTCGGGTTTTTTCGCCAGGGCCGGCCAGGGCAGGAAACAGGCGCACGCGCCGACCAGTCCCGCCCGCAGCACCATCCGCCGCGTCATCCCTTGTCCCGTCACAGCATCACCCTTATGCATCGCACGTCTTCCTGTTGCCCCTCGTCCGTCCCCCATGGAAAGTTTTTGAAAGGGGGCGCGGGGGAAAACTTCTTCCAAGAAGTTTTCCCCCGATTGTTCTCTTTCCTATTCCCTTGTCTTCATCTCACCGAGCAGCGCGGCGCGCAGGGTCTCGTCCAGGCCCGGGTGGGGGAAGACCAGGGCTTCGGCCTGCTCGCGGGTCCAGGCCTGGGCCACGATGACCGTGGCCAGCGTGCCCATGGTCGACGCGCCGTGGCCCACGGCCGTGATGCCGGCCACCTTGCCGTCCTTCCAGGTGACCCGGGCGAAGCCGGCGGTGTCGGCGTGGGCCTGGGCAATGGGGTTGGCCACGAAGGGGGCTTCGGAGATGGCGTCCCCGGGCGCGGCGATCTCGCCCACGCGCATGATCTCGGGCACGCCGTAGTAGCAGCCCGGGATGGGGCCGGGCGCGTAGGGGGCGGTGACGAGTCCGGCGGCGTGGCGGGCGGCGTAGGCCCCCTGGCTGGAGGCGGCGTGGGCCAGCAGGAGCCGGCCGTTGCAGTCGCCCACGGCATAGATTCCGGGCGCGGCCTGAAGCGTGGCGTCGGTGTTGATCCAGGCCTTGTTGGGCGACGGGCCGGCAAAGGCCGCGCCGAGCTCGGCCAGGCCGGGCACGGGCGTGGGCGCGAACCGGCCGATGGCCACCAGGGCCTTGTCCGCGACAACGGTTTCGCCGCCGGCCAGGGTCATCTTGGCCTTGCCGTCCTCGGTCGCAAGGCCGGTGACGGACACGCCGGCCCGGGCGTCGATGCCGCGCCGGCGCATGACCTGGGCCACCACCTTGGACACGTCCGGGTCTTCGAGGGGAGCCAGGCGCGGGGCGGCGTCCACCATGGTGATCCTGGTCCCCAGGCGGTGGTAGACCTCGGAAATCTCCAGGCCGATGGCCCCGGCCCCGACGATGATGAGGCTTTCCGGGGGCTCGGTGAAGTCCAGGACCGGCGACACGCCGAGCACGGCCTGGCCGTCGGGCCTCACCCCGGGAAAGGCGGCGGCCCGGGACCCCAGGGCCAGGATCAGGGCGTCGAAGGGGATGTCCTCGGTGGCCGCGCCCACGGCCACGTGGGCGACCTGGGGCGACAGGCCGGCCAGGTTGCCGGTCACGAGTCGCACCCCGGCCCTGTCCAGGGTTTTGGCCATGGCCGACTGGGTGGCGGCCAGGAGCTTTTTCTTCTTGGCCTGGATGGCGGCCAGGTCCGGCGCGACCGAGCCGGCCACGAGCTTCTGCCGGGCCTGGGACTCCAGGGCGTCCACGGCCAGGGTCGTGGCCAGCAGGTGCTTGGTCGGAATGCAGCCCCAGTTGAGGCACACGCCGCCGAGCTTGCCGCGTTCGACCAGGGTGACGGCAAGGCCCGAGGCCGCGCCGACCAGGGCCGCCTCGTAGCCGCCGGGTCCGGACCCGACGACCACCAGGCGTTTCGCCGGGCCATCGCCCCGCATGAGCGGTGTGGTCATACATTTCCCTCCGGCGCGGCGCGGCCGGGCCGCGCATGGCGCCGGTTACAGGTCCTCGGTGATTTCCATGGCCCGGGCGGCATAGGTCTCGTCCAGCCGGCCCACGGGCAGGGTGGTCGGACAGGCCCGGACCGCTTCGGGGTCGGTTTCGGCCAGGGCCAGGATGTCCAGGAGATCGGCCACGAAGGCGTCCAGGGTGTCCTTGCTCTCGGTCTCGGTCGGCTCGATCATGAGCGCTTCCTTGACGATGAGCGGGAAGTAGATGGTCGGGGCGTGGTAGCCCCGGTCGAGGAGCGCCTTGGCGATGTCCAGGGCGCGCACGTTTTTCGTGGCCGCGAGCTTCGCGGCCGAGGCCACGAACTCGTGCATGCAGATCCGGTCGTAGGGGACCTCGATGGCGGCGTCGAGGCGCTTGCGCAGGTAGTTGGCGGCCAGGACCGCGGCCTCGGACACCCGGACCAGACCCTCGCGGCCCAGGCGCAGCATGTAGGCGTAGGCCCGCAGGACAATGCCGAAGTTGCCGTAGAACGGGGCCACGTAGCCGATGGACTTGGGGTGGTCGTAGCTGAGGGAGTAGCGGCCGGCCTCGTCCTTTTCCACCCGGGAGATGGGGAGGTAGGGGATGAGCTTTTCCGACACGCCGACCGGCCCCGCGCCCGGACCGCCGCCGCCGTGGGGCGTGGCAAAGGTCTTGTGCAGGTTCAGGTGGACCACGTCGAACCCGGCGTCGCCGACCCGCAGCTTGCCGAGGATGGCGTTGAGGTTGGCCCCGTCGTAGTAGAGCAGCGCGTCGACCTTGCGGCACAGGGCCACGATCTCGGGCAGGTGGCACTCGAACAGGCCAAGGGTGTTGGGCACGGTCATCATGACGCCGGCGGTTTCGTCGTCAATGGCCGCGGCCAGGGCGGCCGGATCGATGATGCCGTCTTTCGATTCGATGGTGACGACTTCGAACCCGGCGATGTGGGCCGAGGCCGGGTTGGTGCCGTGGGCCGAGTCCGGGCAGATGATCTTGGTCTTCTTGTTGCCCTTGTCCGCGTGGTAGGCGGCCATCATGAGCGCGCCGGTCAGTTCGCCGTGGGCACCGGCCATGGGGTGCAGGGTGAAGGCGGCCATGCCCGTGAGTTCGCACAGCATCCGCTCGGTTTCGTACATGACCTCAAGCGCGCCCGACGTCATGTCGCCGCCGCCCGGCAACTGGGGGGTGAGGGGATGGAGCCGGGCGAACCCGGGCAGGGCGGCCACTTCCTCGGTGAACTTGGGGTTGTACTTCATGGTGCACGACCCCAGGGGATAGAAGTTGGCGTCCACGCCGAAGTTCTTGCGGGAAAGGCCGGTGAAGTGGCGCACCACGTCGAGCTCGGACAGGGAGGGCAGGCGGCTTGTGCCTTCGCGCAGCAGGTTGCCCGGGATGAAGTCCACGGGCTCGGTCTTGGGCTTCTCCGGCCACACCCCTTCCCGGCCGGGTCGGGATTTGGAAAAGACGGTGCTCATAGGATTTTCCCCAGCCGCCGGGCCAGACGGTCGATGTCGGCGCGGCCGTGCTTTTCGGTGCAGCAGATGAGTAGGGCGTTTTCCAGGCCACGGTAGTAGCGGCCGAGGGGAAAGCCCGGAATGATGCCCTCGTCCATGAGCTTTCGGGCCACGAGCTTGGCCCCCACCGGGAAAACGGCGGTGAATTCGTTGCCAAAGGGGGCATCGCTCAACAGCCGCACGCCCGGGATGGCCGTCAGCTTCATGGCCGCGTAGTGGGCGTTCTCGATGGACAGGGCGGCCTGGCGCGTCAGGCCCTCGTCGCCGGTCAGGCAGACGTTGATGAGCGCCCGCAGGGCGCACAGGGCCTGGTTGGAGCAGATGTTGGACGTGGCCTTCTGGCGGCGGATGTGCTGCTCCCGGGCCTGGAGCGTCAGGACGTAGCCGGTGCGGCCGCTGGCGTCCTTGGTCCGGCCGGCGATGCGGCCGGGCATCTGGCGCACGAGCCCCTTCTTGCAGGTCATGATGCCGAGGTAGGGCCCGCCGAAGGACAGCGGCAGCCCCAGGCTCTGGCCCTCGGCCGTGGCGATGTCCGCGCCCATGGACCCGGGCGTCTTGAGCACGGTCTGGAGCACGGGATAGCACGAGATGACGGACAGGGCCCCGGCGGCGGCCGCCTTGGCGAAAAGTTCGGTGAAGTCCTGGATGTGGCCGAAGAAGTTGGGATTTTGCACCACCACGGCGGCGGTCTTGTCGTCCAGGGCGGCGGCCAGGCCGTCCATGTCGTCGAGGCCCCCGGCCTGGGGCACGGTGACAAGCTCCAGGTGGAGGTTTTTGGTGTAGGTGGCCAGGACGATGCGGTAGATGGGGCTCACGGTTTCGCTGACCACCACCTTGCGGCGCCGGGTGTGGCGCACGGCCATCATCAGGGCCTCGTACAGGGCCGTGCCGCCGTCGTAGACCCCGGCGTTGGCGCACTCCATGTCCAGCAGCCGGCAGACCGCGGTCTGGTACTCGAAGATGGCCTGGAGCGTGCCCTGGGAGGCCTCGGGCTGGTACGGCGTGTAGGCGGTGTAGAATTCGCCGCGCGACAGGAGCAGGTCCGAGCCGGCCGGCACGTAGTGGTCATAGAACCCGCCGCCGAGAAAGCTGACCATGTCGGTCCGGTTCTTGGCGGCCAGGCATTCCATGGCCTCGCGCACGGCCATCTCGGTCGCGCCCCGGGGGAGGTTGAGCGTTTTGAGGCGCAGATCCTCCGGGATGTCGGCGAACAGGTCGGCCACGTCATCCACGCCGATGACGTCGAGCATCTCCCGTATCTCGTCCGGGGTGTGGGGGATATAGGGCATGGCTTCTCCGGATTAATGCTCGGCCTTGGCGATTTCCTCGTATTCCTCGGGCGAAAGGAGTCCGGCCGGCTCGGCCGACAGGCGCACCCGGAGCATCCAGCCCTCGCCGAAGGGATCGGCGTTGACCTTTTCCGGCGTGGCCTCGAGTTCCTCGTTGACGGCCACGACTTCGCCGGAGACCGGGCTGTAGAGCTCGCTGGCCGCCTTGACGGATTCCACCGATCCCATCTCCTGGCCGGCTTCGAGCACCGCGCCCACGGCCGGCAGTTCCACATAGGTGATGTCGCCGAGCTGTTCCTGGGCGAAATCCGTGATGCCGATCACGGCGATCGAGTCCTCGACCCGGACCCATTCATGGGTTTTGGTGTAGAGAAGGTCCTTTTGCATGGCGCGTCTCCCTCGGATGGTGTGCTGCGGTCGCGCCGCCGCCTGGACGGACGGCGGGCTGGCCTCAATTACCCCTTTGCCGGGCCAGGAGCAAGCCGTGGCGGCTATCTGCCCGGTAACCATACCGAAGAATCGTCGGCGTATCTCCTGGTTGCGCGTTTTCGGCTTTCGCGGTAACACGCTTGATGCGCCATAGCGCGCTTTTGGTCCGCCCGGAGCTTGTTGTGCCTGCCAAACATGACGATTCCCCGCTTTTGCCCGCCAACGCCGCGCCGCCCGACTGGGTCGACGGCCGGCTGGCCCTTCGGGTCGCGGGACATGCATTCACGCTCGCGCGCGACCAGGACATGGAGGCGCTGTGGGAGAGCCTGGGGCAGGACAGTTTTGGCGAGGACGAGCACATGCCGTACTGGGCCGAGATCTGGCCGGCCAGCCTGCTGTTGGCGGCCTGGCTCGGGGCGCGTCGGGAGCTCGTCGCCGGCCGGCGGTGCCTGGACCTCGGCTGCGGCATGGGGCTGTCGGCCCTGGCCGGCGCGGCCGTGGGCGCGCGGGTGGCGGCCGTGGACTACGAGGCGGCGGCCGTTGGCCACGCCGCCCGCAACGCCCGGGCAAACGGCCTGGCCGTGGACCTGGCCGTCATGGACTGGCGGCGGCCGTGCTTCGCGCCCCATGCCTTCGACATCCTCTGGGGCAGCGACATCCTGTACGAAACGCGGTTCTACGAACCGCTGGTGGCGCTTTTCCGGACGCTTTTGTCCCCGGGCGGCCGCATCTGGCTGTCCGAGCCGTGGCGGCAGGTCTCCCAGCCGGTCTGGGACCGGCTTACGAACGACGGTTTCCGGGTGGCCAGGCTGCACGAGGAATCCGTGTCCTTTTCCACCTACCGCAGTACGGTGAGCCTTTACGAGATCCGTCTCTAACCAGGAGGGCGCATGGGCCAGACCATCCGCTTCGGTGTTTCGCTCAATTCGGAGCTCCTCGAAAAGTTCGACGCCCTGTGCGAAGAAAAGAGCTACCAGACCCGGTCGGAAGCCATCCGCGACCTGATCCGGGGCGTGCTGGTGCAAAAGGAGTGGGAGCAGTCCGACAAGGAGGTGGCCGGCGTCCTGACTCTGGTCTACGACCACCACACGTCCGACCTGGCCCAGCGCCTCATCGAGATCCAGCACGACGACCACGACGTGATCCTGTGCTCCATGCACGTGCACCTGGACCACAACAACTGCCTGGAGGCCCTGACCCTGAAGGGGCCGGGCGAGTCCGTGCAGAAGCTCTCGCAAAAGCTCATCTCCACGCGCGGGGTCAAGTACGGCAAGCTGACCCTGGCCACCACCGGCCTGGAGATCGTGTAAGAGAATGGGGAGGGGCGTCGCCCCTCCCGCGCCCACCCCACCGGGGGGATGATCCCCCCGG
>CAZIJE010000040.1:0-26821 GCA_964539435.1 uncultured Desulfovibrio sp. | reverse complement strand
GCGCGCCCGAACCCGAAGCCGGCCGTGACGGCGGCCGCCCCCTGTGCCGCTTCCTGGTCGTGGCCTGTCTGGCGGCCGTGGCCCTGCTCGCCTTTGCCGGCACCCTGCGCACCGGCCCGACCACCAGCGACGACCTGGTCTACGAAGAGCAGGCCATCACCGGCCGGCTCGGCGCGTTCGCCCACGAACTGGCCACCGGGGCCGGACGCTTCCACCACTACCTCCACGTCGGCCTGACCGCCCTGCCCTACGGCCTGGACAGCCTGCCGGCCCGCAAGGCCCTGGCCCTGGCCGCGTTCCTGGCCGCCATCGGCTCCCTGTCCTTTGTGGCGGCGCGGGTCGCCGGCTGGCCTGCCCTGGGGTTTCTGACCGCGCTATTTTGCCTGGCCTTCTCCCAGGACAACTGGCACCACAACATCCTGACCTCCTACCCCCTGGTCTTCGACTCCGGCCTGCTATGCCTGGCCTGGGCCGGCTACTGCCTGTGGCGGCACGGCCTGTCGGGCCGGGCCGGCTGGCTGGCGGCCGCCAACCTCCTGGCCTTTCTCGGATTTTGCCACTTCGAGGCCTTTTTGTGCTACATGCCGGTCCTGTGGGCCGTGGTCTGGCTGACCGGCCGCCAGCCCCGGGCCCGGCGGCTGCGGACCATGGCCCTGGCCAGCCTGGCCGTGCCGGTCTATCTGGCCATGTACCTCGCCTTCCGGCTGCTGCACCCCTCGGAGTACGCCGGCAACGCCCTGGCCCTTGGCGATCCGCTCCTTGTCCTCAGGACCATTGTCGCCTACAGCCGAAGCGCCCTGCCGCTCGGGTCCTTCCACCTGAACCTCGACTACGTGAACCGGTTCCCGACCGTGACCACGGGCCTGGTCCTGGACTTCGGCCAGTACCTGGCGCAGCTCGCGGCCGGCTGGTCCCGTCTGGCCCCGTCGTGGCTGGCCCTGGCCGTCCTGGCCGGCGGCCTGGCCTGCCACCTCCTGGCCGCCGCGACGGCGCGGCCGCGCCTGCGGCCCCTGGCCGCCCTGGCCGCGGTCTATGCCGTCTTCTGCCCCAACTTCCTGATCGCCCTGTCGCCCAAGTACCAGGAGCCGACCACCCGGGGCATCGACTGGTACGTGACCTCCACCTTTTCCGGCTACGCCGTGGCCCTGTGCCTGGCCCTGGCCGGCCTGTGGCTGGCCGGACGCCTGGCCGGCCGACCGAAATCGCGCCGGGCCGTGATCGGGTTGCTGGCCGTCCTGGCCGCCGCCACCGCCCTGGTGAACGCCTCGGTCAACGGCTCGGTGCGGGAAAGCAAGATCGCCGCCGCCTCAAGGTGGCGGGCAGCCGCGCTCCTGGCCCGGAGCCCGGCCCTGGACGCGGTGCCGGAAGGGGCGCTCATCGTGGCCCCGGACCTGTTTGCGGCGGTCAACGTGGAACTGCCCGGCCCGGACTACTGGAACGCCTTCCTGGCCCGCCGCACCGGCCGCCACGTCCGCATCATGGCCGCCCTGGACCCGGCCGCGCCGCCTGCCCTGCCGGTTTTCGCCCTGCGCCGCCTGTCCGCGCCGACCGCCGACGAGACCGCCATCGCCCTGGCCCGGGTGACCCGCCTGGGACCGCCGGCCCCGGACCCCTACGCCAAGGACCCGGACGCGCCGACGCTGTTTGCCGACCAGGTGGACATCGTGACCGACGCCACCAACCGGTTCTTCGACGTCCTCGTCCAGGACGGCCCGGACTGGCGGCTTTCTCCGGCCAGCGCCGTGGGCCGGCGCGGCCTGGCCGAAACCGTGCTGACCGGCGCGGACCTGGCCGTGTCCTCCCTGGCCCTGGTCCCGGCCGGGACGCTGGCGTTGTCCGTTCCGGCCGCCCTGATCCTGCGCTTCGGCCCGGGATTCACCCCGCCCGAGCGGGCCATCACCGGCGACATCGTCTGGGCCGGCGACTGCGGCGAACTGGCCGTGGAGAACCGGGAAGCGCACCCGGCCGCCGCCCGCCTGGACTTCACCCTGATCGCACTTACCCCGGTGCGCTTGGCCGTGGACGGTCCGGCCGGGGCCGTGTCCCTCGCCTCAAAGGGCCTGTCCACGCCCGTCTCCCTGTCCCTGCCGTCCCTGCCGGCCGGAACGTCCAGGCTGGTCTTGCGCCTCGATCCGCCCGAGGCCGCGCCGGGCAAGCGCTTCGGCGTCCTGGGCGCGCGCCTGGTCCCGACGGCGTCGATGCCCCCCGTCCGTCCCTGACCCGCCGCCGCTTCACCCCCTGCCCCTGTCCGCGTCCCGGTTCCATTTTTTGAGGAACGCCTTGGGCCGCAATCCACGCGATGGCGACCTCCGCCTGAGGCAAAAATATTATTGTATTTAGTTTCAATGGCTTAAAAGAAAATTCTGTTCTGGCACGCGCCATGCTCTAGAGGCAGCAAGATCGGAAAACGGACACACAAACAGTCTTCAATAAACGAAAGGGAGAAACCACCATGCTGCGCACCATCACCAATTTCGTTCGGGACGAGGAAGGAGCCACCGCGGTTGAATACGGCCTCATGGCCGCCCTGATCGCCGCCGTCATCGTGGGCGTCGTCACCACCCTCGGCACCAACCTTCAGACTGTCTTCACCAAGGTTGGCGAAGCCATCAAGGCCCCCTAGGCTCACCGGCACAGCCTCTCTTTTCCACGCAACATACGAGGGCCGCTCCCCGGGCAGGGGGAGCGGCCCTTGGCTTTTGTCGCCCGCCCGCTGCCGTCTGCTGGGGCATTGCCCCGGCCCGGGCCTTTTGGCATGGTCCCAATATGGAAGCACACCCCGAGCCGCGCACCCACCTTCGCATCGATCCCGGCCTGTGCGGCGCGCCCCTGGCCCTGGCACCGGGCCGGGCCACGGTCCGCCTGACCCTGACCCCGGCCATGGCCGCCGACGACCGGGGACTGGTGCACGGCGGCTTCGTCTTCGGACTGGCCGATTACGCGGCCATGCTGGCGATCAACGAGCCGCTGGTGGTCCTCGGCGCGGCCGAGGTCCGGTTCCTGGCCCCGGCCACGGTGGGGGAGACGGTCACGGCCGAGGCCGTGGAAGAGGAAGGAAGCGGCAGGAAACGGATGGTCGCGGTCACGGTCCGGCGGGGCGACACGACTGTCCTTGCCGGCCGGTTCACCTGCCTCGTGCCCGCGCGGCACGTGCTGGACCGGAACGCGGCCCCGCCAGGAGAAACGCCATGAGCTTCACCCTGCGCCAACCCGCGCCCCTGGACCGGGAACCGGAATTCGACTGTATCTTTTGCGACAAGCCGGCCTTGCGGTCCTCGGAAGCCGCCCGCACGGACACGACCCGCACCGTGGAGGTCTTCTGCCGCCACTGCGGAGCCCGGCAGACCGTGACCACGCGCCCGGCCCCGGACGGCCGGCACTGGGAGCCGGTCCCGTAGGCGTATCCCGCGCCGCCCGTGGGCGTTCCTTACAAAACGAGGTCCCGGTCCCCGCGCCGCCGGGTCCGCACCCGCTCGATGGCCGCGATGAGGACGTCGAGGTCCACGGGCTTGCTCACGTAGTCGTCCATGCCGGCGGCTAAAAACGTCTCCCGGTCCCCGGCCATGGCGTAGGCGGTCATGGCGATGATGGGGACGCGGGAGCGCTCCCGCAGGGCCGGGTCGGTGCGGATGGCCCGGGTCGCGGCCACGCCGTCCATGCCCGGCATCTGCACGTCCATGAGGATCAGGTCGTAGTCCTGCGCCGCCACCTTGGCCAGGGCCTCGGCCCCGTCCTCGGCCGTGTCCACCCGGTAGCCCGCCTTTTCGAGCATCCGGGCGAAGGACAGGGAGCTCACGGCGTCGTCCTCGGCCAAGAGGAGCCGCAGGCCCGCGGCGGCGACCTGCCGGCCGCGCTCCTCTCCGGCCGGCGGCGCGTCCGGGGGCACCCGGCCGAGCGGCAGGGAAACGTAGACCGTGGTCCCCCGGCCCTCCTCGCTGTCCACCGCGATCTCCCCGCCCATGAGCGCCACCAGCCGGCGCACGATGGACAGCCCCAGTCCGGCTCCGCCGAAACGGCGCATGTACGCCCCTTCCACCTGGCCGAAGGGCTCGAAGATGGCGTCCAGCTGATCGTCGGGGATGCCGATGCCCGTGTCGGCCACGGCGACCAGGACCCGGAAGGCGGCGTCATGGGCCGGGGAGGCCTGGCCGATGTCCAGGGCGACTTGCCCCCTGTCCGTGAACTTGACCGCGTTGCCGACCAGGTTGAACAGGATCTGGCGCAGCCTGACCTCGTCGGCCATGATCTTGGCCGGGAGCGCGGGGTCCAGGGACACGGACAGGGAAACGCCCTTTTCCCGGGCCGGCCGGACGAAGAGGTCCATGACCGCCGCCCGGAGGTCGGCCGGGGAGCAGGGGGCGTTGTGGATGGAGAGCCGGCCGGATTCGACCAGGGACAGGTCCAGGATGTCGGACAACAGCCGGGTCAGGCGGTGGGACGACTTGACCGCGTGGTCCACGTATTCGAGCTGCTCGTGGTCGAGGTCGGTTGTCTGCATGAGCTGGAGCATGCCGAGGATGCCGTTTAAGGGCGTCCTGATCTCGTGGCTCATGTTGGCCAGGAATTCGGATTTGGACAGGCTGGCCGCCTCGGCCGCCTGCTTGGCGGCCACCAGCCGGCGATCGGCCCGCAACCGCTCCACGATCTGGGCGCAGGCGTCCACCAGGGGCCGGACGAAGTCCGCCTGGGCCTGATGGAAGCCCCCCTCCCGGTTGGCCAGGCCGATGGACCCCATGCACTCGCGGCCGTGGATCATGGGCAGGCCCAGAAAGTTGTCGAGCCGGGGGTGTTCGTCCGGCAGCCGGCCCGAGGCCCGGCTGTCCTCGCGCGGCCGGTTGGCGATGACCGGTTCGCCGGTCCCGGCCGCGGCCACGGCCAGGCCGTCCATGGCCGCGAGCATCTGGCCCGTGGGGGCGTAGCGGGCGAAAAATCCCGGGGTGCCCGTTTCCCAGGTCCGGCTGGAGATGGCCAGGAACCGCTGGATCGACCTGCCCTTCTCGTCGGCCTGCATCTCGGCCACGAACCCGTACCCGCTGCCCGTCAGCCGCAGGATCTCTTCCAGGGCCGTGCCGAACACGGCCTCGGGCGGCTGCCCCGAGACGTAGGCGTCGCGGATCCGGGCCACGGCCTGGGCCAGATCGGCCTGGCGCCGCTTCTCCTCGGCCACCCTACGGCGCTCGGAAATGTCGCGGACAAAGACCAGGCTCCCCGGCCGGCCCTCGTAGTCGAACGGCGCGGCCACGGCCTCGACCGGCACGCCCGTGCCGTCCTGGCGCAGGTAGACGAGCTCCACCACCGGCTGGGTCAGACGCTCCTCGTTGGTGAGACGGATGCGCTGGCGCACGATCTCCCGGCTGTCCGGGTGCATGTGCTCGAGGATGTCCCGCCCGAGGAGTTCCTCGGCCGAGGACGCGCCGAACAGCCGGACCGCCGCCGGATTGAGGTAGGCGAACCGCCCGCCGGACTGGATGATGATGGCGTCCGGAGCCATGTCCACGAGCTGGCGCAGCCGCTCCTCGCTGGCGGCCAGGGCCTGGCCGGCCCGGACGCTCTCGGTCACGTCCTGGAACAGGACCGCGAACTGGTCCGAGACCAGCGAGAAGGCCGAGATGCGCAAGTACTTGCCGAGCGGCTCGAAATAGGTGTCGAACGTCTCCGGCTGGCCCGTGGCCACGATGCGCGCGTAGGCGTCGCGGTTCGGCGGCTCGTCGAGGCCGAAAAGCTCCCGCACCAGCGCGCCCACGGCCTTCTGGCGGGGGATGCCGAGGATGGCGGTGTAGCCGGGATTGACGTCCAGGACCCGGTAGTCCACGACCCTGCCCGTGTCGTCGCGGACCATCTCCAGGAGACACCCGCCCTCGCCCATCCGGTCGAAGAGGTTGTGGTAGCGGGCCTCGCTGCGGGCCAGGGCCTGTTCCGCCCCCTTCCGGGCCGTGATGTCCATGCCGTAGATGTTGACATACCCCCTGGACGCCACCGGCCGCAGGGCGAAGACATAGTACCGACCGCCGGCCTCGTGCTCGATCTGGGTGATCTGGCCCGAGGCGAAGGCCTCGCGCACGGCCTGCTGGCAGGCCTGGGGGAAGGGGAGCCCCACGCCGCTGCCGGTGTCCCGCAAAAACGGCTCGCTGGCCGCGTTGGCGTGGGTGATGGCCATGTCCGGCCCCACCCGCATGACCGGGTTCGGGTTTTCGCTCGGGAAGCGGGCCATGTCCCGCACGGCCTCCTCGGTCTTTTTGCGCTCCGTGATGTCCAGGGCGTAGGCCATGCGGGAGACGGCCACGCCGACGGCGTTGCGCAGCACCGTCACCTCCACCAGGACCGGCATCCGGCTGCCGTCCTTGCGCAGGTGCTCGGTCTCGAACACCCCGTGGCCGGTGGCGTCGAACCCCCGGACGACCTCCCGGATCCGCTCGTGCTCCTCGGGCGGGAAAAGCGTCAGCAGGGAACGGCCGGCCAGTTCCCCGGGTTCGTAGCCGCGTTGCCGGGCAAAGGCCCGGTTGACCTCGATGAAGGTGTTGTCCGCCACCCGGATGTGGGCCAGGCCGAAGCCGGCCGCCTCGAACACCCGGTTCCAGCGCCGGGCCTGCTCCTCCAGGCGGTTGCGTTCGGTGACGTCGTTGGCCACCTCGAGCACGGACACCGGCCGCCCGGCCCCGTCCCGGTTGAGGACCCAGGTCACGGACACCTCGATGTTCCGGCCGTCCCGGGTCGTCTTGCCGAGTTCCCCGGACCACCGACCCTCCCGGAGCAGGATCGCCAGGAGGTCCTCCAGGGGCTCGGGGAACCGGGTCCGCAACAGCTCGTGGAAAATCCGGCCCACGGCCTCCTCCCGGGACCAGCCGAGCAGGTGTTCGCAGCCGTCCGACCAGAAGGTGATGCGGCCCTCCAGGTCCCGGACCATGGTGTTGGTCAGGTCCAGGAGCCGGGCCTTTTCCCGGAGCTCCTCGGTCCGCCGGGCGACCAGGGCCTCCAGTTCCTCGTTGCCGCGCCGCAGCACGGCCTCGGCCTCCTTGAGCACGGTCACGTCGGTAAAGGTCAGGACCACGCCCGCCACCTCGCCCGACGGGGCGCGGTAGGGACAGGCCCGTTCCAGAAACCAGCGGCCGCCCTCGGACCCGAACTCCCGCTCCACCACGCCCCCGCCGGCCATGACCCGCCGGCAGTCGTCCAGAAGGCCGGCCGCGTCGAACATGGTCTTGACCTGCTCCAGGGGCCGGCCCTCGTCCGTGGGGATCAGGTGGAACAGGCCCGCCGCCGCCGGGGTGTACCGGACCACGGCCAGGGACCGGTCCAGGACCACCGTGGCCAGCTCCGTGGCGGCAAGCAGGTTTTCGACAAAGGCCCGGGCCGTGGCCACTTCGTCGATCTTGGCCTGGAGCTCCGCGTTGAGGGCCGTCAGCTCCTCGTTGAGCGCCTGCAGTTCCTCGCGCGAGGCCTCCATCTCCTCGTTGGAGGATTGGAGCTCCTCGTTCATGCTGACGAGCTCCTCGTTGGAGGCCTTGAGCTCCTCGGTCATGGTCTCGTAGCCGGCCACGGACCGCTGGAGCTGGTCGCCGAGGAGCTCCATCTCGGTCTCGTAGCGCTCGACCAGGGTGGCCTCGCTTTCCGAACGCCGGGACAGGGCCTCGTAGCCCGGAATCCCGGGCCGGACCCGCTCGAAGACCACCAGGACGTAGGCCGTCCTGCCCCGGGCGTCCGGGGCGGGGACGGCATGGATATCGACCAGGATCTGGCCGGTGGCGTCCGCGGGCACCGGACCGCTGGCGTGTTCCGCGCCGTCGGCCATGGCCGCTTCCACCACCCGGCGCAGGTGGGGCCGCAGGGGCTTTCGGGCCAGCTTGCGCGCGGCCAGGCTCGGCGCGCCCGCGCCCAGCTCCAGGTAAGGATTGGTGTCCCCGACCAGCCGGAGCACCTGGCCGTCCCGGTCCAGCAGGACCGCCGGCGGGGCGTACCGGTCAAGGAGCAGCCGTTCCGCCGTCTCCCGGTGGTCCGGCCCGGACTGGAACAGCCGGGGGTGCAAGGTCGTGATGTCCAGGCGCGGCAGGGGGGCCCGCCGGGACGGCATGTCCGGAACGCCGACCGCGGTGGCCTTGCGCCGGAAAAGCCGCCACTTCTTGTCCACGGTGTCGAACAGGGCCGCGTTCTCGCCGATGGTCTCGGCCGGCCCCAGGAGCAGGTAGCCGCCCGGCCGCAGGGCATGGGAAAAAAGCGCGATCACCTTGGCCTGGATATCGGCGTTCAAGTAGATCAGGAAATTGCGGCACACGATCAGGTCCATGCCGAGAAAGGGCGGATCGCGCAGCAGGTCGTGGGCCGCGAAAACGATGTGTTCGCGCAGTTCCGGCGTGACGGAGCACGTTTCGCCGTCGCAGGAGAACCAGGCGGCCAGGCGTTCGTCGCCCACGGCCTCGACCGCCTGCAGCGGATAGGCCCCCTTGCGGGCGACGTCCAGGGCCGCGGCGTCGATGTCCGTGGCAAAGATCTTGTGGGCCCTCGGTTCCCCGGTCCCGGTCCCGCCCTCGGCCAGGAGCATGGCCACGGTGTAGGCCTCCTCGCCCGTGGCGCAACAGGCGACCCAGGTCCGCAGGACGTCGTTGGGGCCCACGCCCTTGAACAGAGAGGGCAGGGCCGTGCGGGCCAGCCGCGAAAAGGCCTCCTGGTCCCGGAAGAAGGCGGTCACCCCGATCAGCAGGTCGCCGAAAAGCCTGGTCCGCTCCTCGTCGTTTCCGGCCAGCCGGTCGGCGTAGGCGGCCAGATCGTCCACCCCGGCCAGGAGCATGCGCTTGTGGATGCGCCGCAGGACCGTGCTGGTTTTGTAGCCGCCGAGGTCGTGGCCGGTGTGTTCGAGCAGCAGCGCCAGGATCCGGTCCAGGGCGGCCCGGGTTTCCCGCTCCGAGGCGTCGTCCGGGCCGTGCCGGTCCAACAGCTCCTGGCCCGGCACGGCCCTGGCCAGGGCCTCGGCCATGGCCTCCACGGGCAGGACCATGTCCACGACGCCGGTGCGCAGGGCGCTTTGGGGCATGCTGTCGTGGAGGGCGGTGTCCGGCTGCTGGACCAGGACCAGGCCGCCGGCGGCGTTGACGTGACGGACGCCCAGGGCTCCGTCCGAACCCGCGCCGGACAGGATGACGGCAATGGCCCCCGGCCCCTGGTCCCGGGCCAGGGCGGTCAGGAAGGCGTCCACGGGGTGGTGCGGCTGGCCGGCCGCGCGGTCCGCCAGGCGCAGCAGGCCGTCCTCGATGGTCGCGTCCTTGCCGGAGGGCAGGACGTAGACCTGGCCCGGCCGGGCCGGCTCGGCCGCGGCCATCTCCCGGACCGGCAGCCGGGTCACCCCGGCCAGGACCTGGGCCAGGCGGCTCTTGGCGTCGGGCACGGTGTGGGTGAGGACCACCACCGCGGCGGGAAAATCCGGGGGCAGGCCGCCGAGCAGGCCGGTCAGGGCCGGCAGGCCGCCGGCCGAGGCCCCGACGGCCACCACGGAAAAATCGAGCCGCGAGGGGCGTTCCGGCGACGCCTGGACAGGGGGGTCATGCTCCATCTCGCGCTCCCGTGGCGGACAGGATCGGCGTCTCCCCCCGACAGCCGGGCGTCTTCCCGGGGCCGGCGGGCATACCGCTGCCCCAGGTGATACATGTATTTCCTTGTTACCACCACGGCCGGCATCGGGCAACTCATGCCGGCTCAGGGACAGCCCGGGTCGCGCCTCTTTGTTCGGCCGGCCGGACTCCGGCCGGTCCGGCAGCCCCCCCGGCTCACTTCGCGGCGGCGCGCCCCTTGGCCCCATGGCCCTTGGACGTGGGGCGTTTCGCCTGGCCGCCCTTGGAGGCCTGCTCCTTGGTCTCGCCCATCATGGATTTGAAGATGGCCGTGACATAGGCGTAGTAGTCCCTGGAGGTCCCTTCCTCCTTGGCCTTTTCCTTGGCCTCGTCCCAGCGCCGCTCGGCCTCCTCCAGGGACATGTGGTGCTCCTCGGCCAGCTTTTTCACGTATTCGGTCGGCATTGCCCTGCTCCTTTGGGGTTGGCGGTCCTGCCCGGGGCCGCGCGACCGCCCGCGCGGCCCGCTTCCGGGCCTTGCCAGCCTACCACAGGCGCGCGGGCCGACGCCACCGCCGCGCAAGGATGCCGTCACCGCCCGTAGCCCCCGGCGGCAAGCCGTTCGAGCACCCGGTCGAGGGCCTCGAGCTGGATCGGCTTGGAAAGGTAGTCGTCCATGCCGGCCGCCAGCAACCGCTCCCGGTCTCCTTGAAGCGCATGGGCGGTCATGGCCACGATGGGGATGCGGGGGTCGAGTCCCGGCACCTCTCCCCGCCGGATCCGGCGCGTCGCCTCCTCGCCGTCCATCTCCGGCATCCGGACATCCATGAAGACCGCGTCGAAGACGTCCCTGGCCAGGGCCTCCAGGGCCTTTCTCCCGTTTTCCACGGCCACGACCGCATGCCCCCTGGACGTGAGGAACGCCATGGCCAGGGTTTGGTTGACGGCATTGTCCTCGACCAGGAGACACCGGAGGCCGGAGGCAGCGGGACCTGGCCGGGGCGGCGCGGAAAGGCCGCCCTCCCCGTCCGCCTGCCCCGCCAGGCCGAACACGGCGGAAAAACAGAAGGTGCTCCCCTTGCCGACGGCGCTCCGGGCCCAGATCCGGCCGCCCATCATCTCCGCCAGCGCCTTGGCGATGGACAGGCCAAGGCCGGTGCCGCCGTATTTGGCGTGGGTGGACAGGCCGGCCTGGCTGAACGAATCGAACACCGCCTCCAGCCGGTCCGCCGGAATGCCGATCCCGTCGTCCTGGACCGTAAACACGAGGGCCACCGTCCCCGGTGCGGTCGGGGCGGCGTCCCTGGCCACCGAGACGCTGACCGCGCCCTGTTCGGTAAATTTCACGGCATTGCCCACCAGGTTGGTCAGGACCTGCCGCAGCCGGCCCTGGTCGCCGACCAGGCGGTCCGGCAGGCCGGGATCGATGGCGTGGCGGAAGTCCAGCCCCTTTTCCCGGGCCCCGACCCGCAGCGCCCCCAGCGTGGCCTCCACGCACTCCCGGAGACAAAACGGCTTTTTTTCCAACAGGACCTTGCCGGCTTCGATCTTGGACAGGTCCAGAATGTCGTTGATGATCTCGAGCAGGGTTTGGCCTGACTGCCGGGCAAGGTGCAGAAACTCGCGGGCCTGGGGCGACACGTCCTCCATGAGGGCCAGATCGGTCATGCCGAGCACCCCGTTCAACGGGGTCCTGATCTCGTGGCTCATGTTGGCCAAAAACAGGCTTTTGGCCCGGCTGGCCTCCTCGGCCTCCTCCTTGGCCTGGCGGAGCCCCTTTTCGGCCAACTTCCGGTCCGTGATGTCCCGGGCCACGTTCAAGACGCTTTTGACGTTCCCGGAGCCGTCCAGTTCGGGCACAAACCGGCAGGCGAACGCCTTTGGCCCGTATTGGGTGGCGACCTCCACCTCGGCCGACTGCTCCCGCCGCTCCGCAAAGACCTGCCGGACAGCCCTTTCCACGCCCGCCGCCCCCTCTCCCTCGCGGAACACGTCCCGGACCGTGCGCCCGAGAAAAAAACCGACCGGAAGACCCGTGACCCGCCCGACCGCCGGATTGATATACTCGTGCCGGCAGTCCCTGCTCAGCCGCATGATGATGTCCGGCGAGTGTTCCACCAGGAGCCGGTAGCTCACCTCGCTGCCCGAGAAAAAGGCCCGGATCGCCTCCTCGGCAGCGCCTTCCCCCTTTGCCGTGTCCGTGCGCGCAGTGGCCACGGCGACGAGGAAATAGACGCCGGCAAGATACTGCGCCGCCCGCGCGGTCCAGTTGAGGGCGGTGCCCACGGCCGTCTGATGGAAGATGCCGCAGAGATTGACGAGCAGCAGCAGGAGGCCCAGGGAAAACCAATAGGAAAAAAGGTCCCTGGACCGTTGGTAGGCCACGAGAAGCACTGTGGCCGCGACCGTGAAGAGCACGGTGGTCGCGTGCAGCACGACCTGGCGCAGCGGCGTCGGGCCCACACCCTGGACAAAGAAGTCCGGGATCAGGTCGGACGGCCCCAGCGCCCAGATCACGGCCGTTATCCCGAGCAGCCCGGCGAGGCCGGCCAGGAACAAACTTCCTTTCCGATCGATCTTCGGCTTCACGCCATAGAGGAGCAGCAGGGCGCTGGCCACCATGTACAGCGAGGCGCATAACAGGGAGAGGTTGTGGATCGTGACCCCGGCGTTGACCCGGGAGGTCGGCCACAGGAACTGGGCCACCCCCGATCCGAGGCTGCCCATGCTGAACATGAAAAGGCCCGATCCCAGGAAAAACGCGCCCAGAAGGCTCTGACGCCAATAGATGCGGAAAAGGAGAAGCACGACCGCCAAGGGCAGCACGGTCGAGAAGACGACGTTCAGGAAGAGTCGGAGGCCGTCCGATCCGAAACGGGCCGATGAGCCTTGGAACCAAAAGAAAAGGGAAAGCGCGCCGCACACGATGATCGGCAGCCAGGCAAGACTTCGGCGCTTGAGCCGCATGGGCTAGTCCTTTGCCATGCCCGGTCCGGATCGCCGAGGATGGGGCTTGAAGTACCGCAGGAGACGCCCAGGCGTCACATCGCCGTAAAACCAGAGGAAACAGGCTCCAACCCTCTTCCCGCCCCTGTTGCCGGCGCGCAACGCAGACACGGGAAACGTTCCTGGACCAGGGCGGGGCAGCCGGTCCCGCTTCGCAGCGTTTCCTGACTTTTCCCCGCTTTCGTCCCCTTTGACAACCCCCGCCCGCCCCGTTGCCCGGGACCTGGCGGGCCGACGGGAGGCTGTGTCCTGGCGAGATCCGGCCCGGACCGGACCGCGCCGGCGCGGCCAAAACACGGTCGCGGCACAAAACAATACGGTCAGGCCGGACAATGGTTTTTTGCCCTGGACATTGCCGTTGAAATACGCTTTCTTGGAATCACGTAACAAGTCGGCCTGAATCTCAATGGACCTCAACCAGTTCACGAGGGAAAAAATGAGAATCTTGTTGCTTGTGCTTTCGCTCTTGCTGTGCAGCGCCCCTGCGTTCGCCGCTGATGAGGCCGCGGACACCGCGAACCGAGCCAAATTTGAAAAAGAATGCGCCGCGATGATTGCGCCGGGCGGCCCCTGCGCCGACGTCAAAGCCGGCGGCGGCGGAAGAAGAGGCTGTGTGGCCAAGCCCGAGAACCTCGACAAAGCCACTCCCGCTTGCAAACAGGTCATAGAAGAATGGAAGGCCATGCAGAAGTAAGGGAATAAGGCTTACGTCACGTAACGAAGGCATGCACCTCGGCCGTGTTGCGAAACAACTTTTCGCCATGCGGCCGAGGGCAATCCCCCCATATACTGTTGCGCCCTGCCAACAAAACCAGCACTTGACCATGGGTCCAACAGGGCGGCCGTGAAGCCCCCGGGGCCATTCCAGACCTTCCGTCCGTTTTCCCGACCCTCTTCCCGACCGATCCCCCCTTGGCCGGACCTCTTCCGCGACGGCCTGGTTGCCGCCCGAAGACCTGTTTTCCCATGTCCCTTGTTTCCAGGCAGGGAAGCGCTTCCAGGTCGGCCAGGTAGACCGGCCCGCCCGCCGTCTCCAGTTGCCCGGCAGCCGTGAGCGCGGCCGCCACGGACACCAGATCCACCGGCTTGGCCCCACGCCACAACCCCACCATGGCCCGCCAGATCGCGCGGTGGGCCGGGCTGTAGAAGTCTTCGTCCCGCAGCTCGGCCGCGAGCTTGTCGAGCAGGGCACCCCGGACCAGGGCCCCGCCCAGGACCGCTTTCTCGGCATCCAGGTTCTGCGGCGGCAGGTTCCGCAGCAGGGCATCTTGCAGCGTAGCCGGCCCGGGATCGGCCGGACGATTTCTCGGCATTTCCATGGCTCTCCCCCCTCCTATATTTTCTCCAGCCGAACACCGACGCTCGCCTTTCCATGTCTTATGTTTTCTACAGCCTATATGCTTTTTCCTGCATACGGCACCCATGGCGGGACGGAGGCATCAAGTGGGCGGAATTGACAGGTAGCCAAAAAATGACTACCTGCACACCATGGCATGGAGAGTGGAATTTACGCCCAAGGCCGCCAAGCAGGTTGCCAAGCTCCCCAGGCGAGTCTGGGAGCGGCTGGACACCCTGCGCAAGAATATAGCGGCCGACGGCCCCTTGCAGCCCTCGATGCCCCATTTCGGCAAGCTCAAAAACTGGCCCGGCGAATATTACCACTGCCACCTGAACAAGGGCCGCCCTACCTATGTGGCAGTCTGGCAAATCAAGGACCGAATAGCCGTCCTGGTGGAGGTGACCTATGTTGGAACTCACGAAAACGCCCCGTATTGACGGGTTCGTGGTGATCAGCGCCGCCGTTCCGGCGGATCGCGCCGAAGCCGTTGCCCGCGCCATTGAGGAAGCCGCCGAACCAAACATCCCGGCCGACGAGGTCTTCGCCGACTCGACACCGGCTTCCGTTTTGCGCGGCGCGCGCGGACTGCGCGAAATGACCCAGGCGCAGCTCGCGGATGCCATCTGCATCCACAAGTCCCACATCTCCGGGATGGAACGCGGCAAGCGACCTATCGGCAAGGAGATGGCCAAAAAGCTGGGCAAGGCCCTGAATATGAACTGGCGGATTTTTCTGTAAGACGGCCGCATGTACGGCATTGCCAACATCTTCCCCGACATGGGGCCGGGCAATATCCTGCGGGCCATGCGGCGGCGTGGGGACCTGACCCAGGAACACCTTGCCGAAGCCGTGGGGACCACCAAGGCCAACATTTCGGCCATGGAGACAGGCAAGCGCCCCATCGGCAAGGCCATGGCCGAGCGTTTGGCCAAGGCCCTGAACACCTCGTACAAGGTCTTCTTATGAAGCGCCGCTATCCGGCGATCCTGCATACCGGCGACGACACCGGGTACGGCGTGACCCTTCCCGATCTGCCCGGCTGCTTCACTACGGGCGAAACCCTGGAGCAGGCCGCCGAGCAGATCATCGAAAAACGGTAGCCCCCGCATCGTCTAGGCCCCGCCCCGGCGGGGCTTTTCTTTTTCCAGGCCCAGGGCGCGTCCCAGCCCTAACGACGCGACGCCTCCCGCGAACAGGTTGATGATCAGGCCGCGCATGGCAACCTCGGAGGGAGCTCCCAAAGGTTGGGGGCATTTTGGGGGCAAATCTGAGGAGGGGAAAAAGAAAACGGGTTAGCTAAGATTTTTTTCTTAGCTAACCCGTTGGTTTTCTTGTGGTGCCGAAGGGGAGACTCGAACTCCCACTCCCTTGCGGGAACTAGACCCTGAACCTAGCGTGTCTACCAATTCCACCACTTCGGCAGCGCAGAAGAAGGTGTTTATACAAGCGGCCCGGACCTGGCAAGCAAAAAATCGCGGCCCGGGCATTTTTTTTCGAAACAGCCCCCAAATCGCCCCGGGTTGAAGCCGCCCCCCTTTTGGGATAGCAACGGAGTCGCCACGGGCGGCCGGCCGCCACAAACGCCCACCGGACCAACCTCATGATTGTCGTCACCCGCGTCGAGGATATCCACGAAGCCTTAAACGGCGTCTGCCTGACCATCGGCAACTTCGACGGCGTGCACATGGGCCACGTGAAGCTCCTCCAGCGCGTGCGCGACCGGGCAACCGCCGCCTCCCTGGTCAGCGTGGCCCTGACCTTCGATCCCCACCCCCGGCGGGTGCTCCTCGGCAACGCCGCCCCGCCGGCCATCACCTCCCTCGAGCACAAGCTCGAATGCGTCGAGGCCGCCGGCATCCAGGTGGCCGTGGTCCTGCCCTTCACCCGGGAGCTGGCCGCCCGGGAGCCCGAGGACTTCGTGCGCGAGGTCCTGGTGGACGGCCTGTCGCTGCGGCAGCTCGTCATCGGCTACGACTACGCCTTCGGCAAGGGCCGCAAGGGCAATTTCGAGCTCCTGTCCGCCCTGGGGCAGAAGTACGGCTTCGGCGTGGAGCGCCTGGACCCGGTCATCATCAACGGGGCGGTCGTCTCCTCCACCCGCATCCGGGACATGGTGCAGGCCGGCCAGGTCTGGGACGCCAGACCGCTTTTGGGCCGCTTCCACCAGATCCGGGGCACCGTGGCCCACGGCCAGAAACGCGGCCGCAAGCTCGGCTTTCCCACCGCCAACCTGGCCCTTCGCGACGAACTGGTGCCGCTCACCGGCGTCTATGCCGTCTGGGTCGAGGTCGAGGGGGCCATCCGGCCGGGCGTGGCCAACATCGGCAGGAACCCGACCTTCGGCGAATTCGAGATGTCGGTGGAGGCCCACATCCTGGACTACAAGGGCAAGATCTACGGCCAGCCGATCCGGGTCCATTTCGTCCAGCGCATCCGTTCGGAAAAGAAGTTCTCCGGCCCGGAAGAACTGATCACCCGCATCCGGGAAGACATCGGCCTGGCCCGCATGATCCTGGCCGCGCCCGACGCCCGGCCCTGACCTGGCGGCCGCCATGCCCGACGCCGCCACGCCAGACGGCCCCACCCCGGGGCAGGACCGGGATGCGCCGCCCGCCACCCCCGCCAGGCGGCCCCCTTCCTTTTTCAGGCGGCCGCGCCTGTTCTGGAAACAGCTCACCCGGCGCTACATCCGCATCGGCCTGGTCCGCTGGCTGGTCCTTGGCGTGGTGGCGGGCCTGGGCTCCGGGGGGCTGGCCATCCTGTTTTACCTCGGCCTCGAATCCCTGACCCAACTGCTCCAGGTCCGCCTGGCCGGCCTCAGCCTGCCCCACCCGTCGGGCGAACACCTGCTTTCCGCCGTGCCCGGTCCCTTTCGGCCCTGGCTCATCCCGGTCTTCACCACGGCCGTGGGGCTGGTCACGGGCCTGCTGGTCACCCGGCTCATCCCCGAGGCCGTGGACGGGGCCACCGACGGCACGGACGCCATGATCAAGGCCTTCCACCGCAACGCCGGCGTCATCCGGCCGCTCACCCCCCTGGTCAAGGGCGCCACGGCCATCGCGACCATCGCGGCCGGCGGCAGCGCCGGCCAGGAAGGCCCCATCTCCCAGCTCGGCGCGGGCCTGGGCTCGTTTCTGGGCCAGAAGCTCGGCCTGACCGCCCGGCAGCGCCGCATCCTGCTTCTGGCCGGCGCGGCCGGGGGCCTGGGGGCCATTTTCCGCGCCCCTCTCGGCGGGGCCCTCACGGCCGTGGAGGTCCTCTACGCCGAGGACTTCGAGGCCGAGGCCCTGCTGCCGGCCGTGGTCTCCTCCGTGGTGGCCTACACGCTGTTCACCTTTTTCTTTGGCACCGACGCCATCCTGAGGACCCCGCAGTACGTCTTCGACACGCCGCTGGAGCTGCCGTTTTACCTGGTCTTGGCCGTGGTGGTGTCGCTCGGGGCCAGGTTTTTCTTGGCCACGTTCTTCTTTTTCAAGTTCAAGGTCTTCGGCTGGGTCCAGCGCCGCTTCGGCCTGACCCTGTCCATGGCCCTCGGCGGCCTTGGCATGGGCCTTTTCGGCATGTGCTGGCCCCAGTTCCTGGGCGGGGGCTACGGTTGGCTGGAACTGTCGGTCAACGGCCACCTCGGCCTGGGGTTTCTGGCCGGCCTTTTTTGCGGCAAGGTCCTGGCCACCTCGCTCACCATCGGCTCGGGCATGTCCGGCGGCATGTTCGCCCCGGCCCTGTTCCTCGGCGGCGCGGCCGGCGGCATGGTGGGCCAGGCCGGGCACTGGCTGCGGCCGGACATCGTCACCCAGCCCGGCGGCTACACCATGGTCGGCATGGCCACCTTTTTCGCGGGCGTGGCCCACGCCCCCATCGGCCCCCTGATCATGGTCTGCGAGATCACCCAGGGCTACGGACTCCTGGCCCCGCTCATGCTCTGCTCGGCCGTGGCCCTGGTCCTCTGCGACGACATCCGGCTCTACGAGAACCAGCAGCCCAACAAGTTCGCCTCCCCGGCCCACGTGGCCGACGCCACCAACAACATCCTGGAGGCCGTGCCCGTGGCCAGCGTCTTCGTGCCGGGCCGGACCACCATCCTCGAGGAATCCGTGACCCTCAAGGCCCTGGCCCACATCATCGCCGGCACGAGCGAGCTGGTTTTTCCGGTCAAGGACGGCCAGGGCCGGCTGACCGGCATCCTGGCCGTCCAGGACGTGCGCGCGGTGCTGTTCGAGGACGCCCTCCGCGACCTGGTCCTGGTTGAGGAGCTCATGCGAAAGCC
The DNA here is from genome assembly GCA_964539435.1 of uncultured Desulfovibrio sp. GTDB lineage: Bacteria > Desulfobacterota > Desulfovibrionia > Desulfovibrionales > Desulfovibrionaceae > Solidesulfovibrio. Next base: position 8,671 of record CAZIJE010000040.1, on the reverse strand, counting down.
GGTGGCGGTCAACCCGGACATGTCGCTCTACGACGCGCTCATGCTTTTTATCGAAACCGACCTGTCCCAGCTGCCCGTGGTCACGGCCGACCGTCCGGACACGGTCCTCGGCATGCTCGACCGCCAGCACGTCTTCCGGGCCTACACGGCCACGCTCAAGGAACTGAAAAAGGAAGAATGACGCCTGCCGCCGGACGGCGCGGCCCGTTCCCCAAGCGCACGACCGGGCGACGAGAACTCTCTTCTGACCTCTGCTCCGGCGAGACCGCGCTTGTTGTACGGCTGTCTTCGGACAGCAGGATCAACTATCGATTCTCCGATCTTCCTTGTCGCCGCTTGACATTCCGGTTGTCCTCGTCAACACTTGAATCGTTCGTTTCTTTTCTTGCAGGTTGCGGCCCCAGCCGAGACGTACCCCGAACCTTTTCTCCGTTGATGTTGACCGGCCCACTATGGTCGGACAGGCGCTTCCCCGGTCCGCGGGTGCGCACAACGCGCGGCTGGTCCTCCGGCGCCTGTCTTGGCCAAGGACTGCCGGCGCTTCCGACAATGCAGGTCCCGTCTCTTGCTTCTGGAACCTCCAACGATACGGATGCGCCATGACGCTCAAAGCCAAGTTCATCATTCCCGCCCTGCTCCTTATTGTTGCGGGCACGTCCGTCACCACCTGGCTGACGTACCAACGCAGCACGGATTCCATGGCCGCCATGTCCGCGGAAAAAGCGCGGTCAAGCCTGACCGCCCTGCTCTCCATGGTGGAATTGTGGGTTGAGGGGGCGCAGAATCAGGTTCTCACCCTTTCGAAGACCCAGGCCGTCGTCCAGGCCCTCACGGACGGACGGGAGTCCCGGGCCTCCATCGACCAGGCCATGGCGCTCCTTGGCGATGTCCATTCCAGGTATCCGAATCTGGACAACCTGTTTCTCTTAAACGCCCAGGGCACGGTCGTCGTTTCCATGAACAAGGAACTGACCGGCAAGGCTCTCGATTCCAGGGAGTACTTCCAGAAGGCCGTGCAGGGACAGAATTTCATCTCCCGGCCGGTCGTCAGCACCGACAAGGGCATGGCCGTGTTCGTGATCGCCAGTCCGGTCAAGGCGGGAGAGAACGTCGTGGGCGTCATCTGCGCCGGCGTCATGATCGACCAGTTCTCCAAGCAATTCGTCAAGCCGCTTGAGACACCGGCCGGCTATCCCTTCATTCTCGCGCCAGACGGCATTATCCTGGCCCATCCCGACCACAAGCTGATCGGCAAGTTCAATGTGTACAAGGAGACGGACTACGGCAGCAAAATCGAGGCCCAGGAGCGGGGCTCCCTCGACACCGTCTCTTTGGGCGCGGAAAAACTGATCCTGTTCGAGAAGTCCAAGGCCACCGGCTGGGTGGTGGGCATGGCCATCGACAAGGCCGCGGCTTTTGCCGACGCCCGGGCCCTGGGCCTTCGCATCCTGGGCCTGTCCGGGGCCCTGGCCGTGGTGCTGGCCGGCGGCATCTGGATCATTTTGTCCGTCAACGTGCTGCGCCCCGTGGGCGCGCTGGTCACGGCCGCCTCGCGCATCGCCGGCGGCGACCTCGACACGCCCCTCGACGCCAACCGCAACGACGAGATCGGCAGCCTGCAGCGGGCCATGGCCGCCATGGTCGCCAATCTCAAGGCCAAGATCGGCGAGGCCGAGGACAAGAGCCGGCTGGCGGCCGCAGAGACGCAAAAGGCCAACGCGGCCATGGCCGAGGCCGAACAGGCCCGGAGCAAGGCCGAGCAGGGCCGGCAGGAAGGCATGCTCCTGGCCGCCCAACGGCTCGAGGACATCGTGGCGGCCGTGACCGAGGCCTCGGAGTCCATTTCCGGGCAGATCGTCCAGTCCAGCCAGGGTTCGACGGAGCAGGCCCGGCGGGTGGACGAAACCGCCACCGCCATGGAGGAGATGAACGCCACGGTCATGGAAGTGGCCCAAAACGCGGCCCAGGCCGCCGCCACGGCCGACGACGCGCGCGCCAAGGCCAGCCAGGGATCGGACATCGTGTCCCGGGTCATGGCCAGCATCGGCGAGGTCCAGACCAAGGCCCTGGAACTCAAGGACGACATGACCGGCCTCGGGCAACAGGCCGAGGGCATCGGCCGGATTTTGAACGTCATTTCCGACATCGCCGATCAGACGAACCTGCTGGCCTTAAACGCCGCCATCGAGGCGGCCCGGGCCGGGGACGCCGGCCGGGGCTTTGCCGTGGTGGCCGACGAGGTCAGAAAGCTGGCCGAAAAGACCATGATTGCCACCAAGGAGGTCGGCGAGGCCATCCAGGGCATCCAGCAGGGAACCCGCAAGAACATCGACAACGTGGATCAGGCGACCAGGCGCATTGACGACGCCACTTCCCTGGCCGGCCAATCCGGCCAGGCCCTGACGGCTATTGTCGAACTGGTCGACCGGACCACGGACCAGGTCCGGTCCATTGCCACGGCCTCGGAACAGCAGTCCGCCGCGGCCGAGGAGATCAACCGCAACGTCACGGACATCAGCCGCATCTCCGCCGCAACGGCCGACGCCCTCCACCAATCCGCCGACGCCCTGAAGGAGCTGACCGACCAGACCCTGGTGCTGCGCGGCCTGATCGGCGAAATGCAGGCCGGCGACACCGGCGCGCCACGACGCCTGGCCGAGGGCCGCAAGAAGGCCCTCCCGGCCTCCGGCGGCAGGCGCGCGGCCCTGCCCGGCCGGACCGGCTGAGCCTCCCAGCCGCCGACCCCCACCGTGACCCCGCCGCCGGCCGGCTCCCGTCCCGGGGCCGGCCGCCCTTGCCCGCCGGGCCGCAAGGGCCTATGCACCAGGACATCCCCAACGCGTCCCGGAGCGGCCCATGTGCATCAGGTACAAGTTCCTGTGTTTCCTCTTGGTGGTGGTCATCACGCCGCTTTGCGCCCTGGGCTTTTTCGCCTGGCGGCAGACCGGCGAACTCGGCCGGCAACTGGCCGGCGGGGCCATGGCCGCCCTGGAGGAGGCCGCCTCCAAGGAACTGCTCCAGACCGCCGACATGCTCGGCGAGGACTGCGCCGCCACCCTGGACCTGCTCGAAACCGCGATCTCGCTGACCGCCGAGGAGGCCGCCCGGGCGCTGACCCACGGCCCGGGCCGGGGACCGGCCGACGCCCCGCTCCTGGCCGCCGATTTCGACGCCGGGGCCGTGCCGGCCGCCGCCCTGGCCGCCCTGCCCGGCACGGACGTGGCCGCGAGCTACGACCACCTCTCCTTCCATCTGGCCCCGGGCCTGTCGGCCCGGGCCGCCCGGGCCGACATGGAAGCCCTCTCCGGCATGCTGCCCTTCTACCGCACCCTGTTTTCGCGCCACAAAAACCTGATGCTCTTCGGCTACGTGGGCCTGGCCTCGGGCCTGCACGGCGCCTATCCCGGCCACGGCGGCTACCCGCCGGACTACGACCCCAGGCGGCGGCCCTGGTACGCCAACGCCGCCGCCTCCCAGGGCATCACCTGGGACGTCATGACCGACGCCGTCACCCGCCAGGTCCTGGCCACCATGGCCCTGGCCATCCGCGCCCCGGACGGCAGGGTCCTCGGCGTGGCCGGCCTGGACATCCCCATGGGGAGCCTGTTTCTGGAAACCGACCTGTCCCGGGCCTGGACCGAACGGATGCGGGCCATGGTGGTCGGCATCGACCGCAAGACCCTGTCCGGCCGGCCCGAACTGGTGGTGGGGGCCAGCCGCGCCTATGCCCAGAAGTCCCTGGACTGGACCGCGCCGGTGGAGCTCGAACGGATCGAGTCCCCGGACGCGGCGGCCCTGGCCGCGGCCGTCGACGGCCTGGCCTCGGGCCGGGCCGGAGTGGTCCGGATCGCCTACCAGGGCCAGGACACGATCCTGGCCCTGGCCCCCATCGCCAAAAAGGACCTGGCCGTGGCCCTGGCCGCGCCGCGCGACAGGGTGGTGGCCGGGGCGAAGACCGCCGAAACCCGGGTCCTCGGGGCCGTGTCCCGGATGCTCGGCCACATGGGCTGGTTCGTGGCCGCGGCCGTGGCCGTGGTGGCGGCCCTGGCCTTTGCCGCCTCCAAGACCGTCACCCGGCCGGTCAAGGAACTGGCCGAGGCGGCGCGCCGGCTGGCCCAGGGCGACTTTTCGGTCCGGGTGGCCCCCAGGGGCCGCGACGAGCTCGGGGAGCTGGCCCGGTCGTTCAACGACATGGCCCCCCAGCTCCTGGAGCGGGTCAAGCTCAAAAACGACATGTCGCTCGCCATGGAGGTGCAGCAGAACCTGCTGCCGGGCCGGCCGCCGGCCCTGGACGGCCTGGATATCGCGGCCATGAGCCTCTACTGCGACGAGACCGGGGGCGACTATTTCGATTTCCTGGAGTTCGCCCAGGACGACGCGGCCCATGCCGACATCGTGGTCGGCGACGTGACCGGGCATGGCGTCTCGGCCGCGCTTTTCATGGCCACGGGCCGGGCGCTCCTGCGCGGCCGGGCCATGGACCGGCCGGGGCCGGGGGCGCTTTTGACCGAGGTCAACGGCCTGCTGTGCCAGGACACGCACCTGACGGGCCGGTTCATCACGCTTTTTTTCCTGCGCCTGGACCGGGCCGCCAACGAGCTGGTCTGGTGCCGGGCCGGCCACGACCCGGGCCTGCTCTACGATCCGGCCACCGACGCCTTCGAGCAGCTCATGGGCACCGGCATTCCCCTCGGGGCCTTCCAGGAATGGACCTATGCCGAGGAGCGCCGGCCGTGGCTCGCGCCCGGGCAGGTGCTGCTCCTCTACACCGACGGCATCCACGAGGCCCGGGGCAAGGACGACGGCATGTACGGCAAGGAGCGGATGGAGGCGGTGGTGCGCCGCGAGGCCCACGGCGCGGCCTCGGCCATCATCAACGCCCTGGTGGCCGACCTGCGGGAGTTCAAGGCCGGCGCGCCCCTGGAGGACGACGTGACCCTGGTGGCCATCAAGGCCACGGCCTAGCCCGGGCCCGGCCGCCTCAGGCCCCGGCGTTTCTGGCGTGCCGCGTCAGGAAGATGTCGAGCTGGTTGGCGAAGGCCTCGCGGTCGCGGTTGCAAAGCGGCTTGGGGCCGCCGGTCGCCACGCCGCCGCTTCGCAGTTCGTAGAGCAGGTTGCGCATGGCCAGCCGGCCCTGGATGTTGTCTTTCGTGTACAGTTCGCCCCGGGGATTGATGGCGTGGGCGTCTTTTTCAATGACCAGGGCGGCCAGCGGGATGTCGGCCGTGACCACCAGGTCGCCGGGCCGGACCCGCTCCACGATGGCCGCGTCCACCACGTCGAATCCCTGGCCCACCCGAAGCGTGTCGATCCATTCGGACTCCGGGACCCGCAGGGCCTTGTTGGCCACCAGGGTCAGGCGCAGGCCCAGGCGCGCGGCCGCCCGGAAGAGGATGTCCCGGATCGGGCCCGGCAGGGCGTCGGCGTCGGCATAGATGTGCATGGCGTTCCTCGGAAGGCGGCGGACCGCCCGCGCGGCCGCCCGCCCGGACAGAAGGCAAAAGGCCGGACAGGCCGGCCTTGCTGCTGCGGAAAGGTTTCGGGGCGGCTCGTGCGACGTCCCTGAAGAAATACAATCGTATTTTTTCAGAAAAATATAGCTTCTAAAGCATGTTGTCCATGGGGCGCGCCTGCGCGCGGACGCGCCCCTAGTCCCCGGCCACGTCCCCGGCCGGGTCGCTGCCCCCCTCGGCTTCGGCCTGGGCCGCCTTGGCCGCGGCCACGGCCGCCTCGGCCTCGGCCAGGACCTCCGGGCCGTGCGTCAGCTCCACGATCCGGCGCAGGGCCTCCCGGGGATTGGGGTGCTGGAACACGTTGCGGCCGATGCAGGTCCCGACCGCCCCGGCCCCGAGGGCCGCCTCAACCATGCCGGCGAAACTCTTGAAATCCGGCTTGGACGGCCCGCCAGTGACCACCACCGGCGTGGACGACGACGCCACGGCCCGGCCGAAGCTGCGGGCGTCCCCGGAATAGGGCACCCCGGTCACGTCCGCGCCGAGCTCGGCCCCGAGCCGGATGCAGTGGTTAATGAGGCTCGGGTCCATCTCGTTGACCACCCGGTCGCCCTTGGGGGCAATCAGCGCCAGGACCGGGACGCCCAGGCCGTGGGCCTCGTCCACGATGGCCCCCATGTCGGCCAGCATCCGGTCCTCCATCTCGTTGGCGATGTTGACCTGCACGGCCACCATGTCCGCCCCGAGCCGCAAGGCCTCGGCCGCGCCGCACATGAGGGACCGGGCGTACGGCGGCAGGCAGTGGCGCGTGCCCCCGGACAGCTGGGCCACGGCCATGGAAAAAAGCGGCACCTCCTGGAGATAGGCCCGCAGCGCCCCCTTGTTGAGCATGACGCCCTGCACGGGAAACTCCCCCACCATCTCCAGGAGCCTTGGCAGCTCCTCGAGCCCGGACAGCATCCCTTCCATGACGCCGTGGTCCAGGGGCACGATGACCACCTTGCCCGTCAGGGGATGAAAAAGCCGCGCCAGTTTGCGATCGCTCCCGTGCATGCGTCCTCCGAATGCGTCCTTGATTACCTGTCCGACCACAGGAGCCGCGCGCCCTTGCGGACCGCGAACCCCAGCGGCAGCTCCCGGAAATACAGCCCCGGCCGCGACGGCAGGTCTCCGGCCGGCAGGCTCTGGCCGGCCAGGAGAGCCTCGATACGGCAAAGCGCCGCCTCGTTCAAGCCCGCGCCCGCCGCAAACGGCGGCACGAGCAGCCTGGCCCGGGCCTGGGGCCGAAACACACCGGCCTTGTACGCGCCCAGGGCGTGGCCCTGGAACCGGAACCCCGGCGGCAGCATGGCCGCCCCGGCCGGAATGAAAAAGACCTTGCCGCCGAAATCCCGGAACGCGCCGGCCGGCAGCCGCGACGGATCGCACCCGGCCGCGCGAAGCGCCTTCTCCGGCACCGGCGCGCCCGGCAGTTCCCGGTCCCCGGCCTCGGCCGCCTCGCCCCCGGTCTTTTCGAAAAGGGCCATGTAAAACCCCTGGGCCTCCGAGGCCGCGCTGTCCACCCGGAGCACGCCCGACACGTCGTCCCGGCGCGGGGCCTCGAACACGAACCCGGCCGGCGGCGCAAGCGGCACCGGCGCAAGCGGCAGCGTGTCCAGGGCGAACCGCGTCTGGTCCTCGTTTTCCGCCACATTGGTGGTGCAGGTGGAATAGAGCACCCGGCCGCCCGGCGCGAGCAGCCGGGCCGCCGTGGCCAGGAGCTTTCGTTGCAGCGCGACCAGCGGCGCGACCTTCTCCCCGCTCCAGATCTTCGCGGCCTGGGGGTTTTTGTCCAGGGTGCCCCAGCCGCTGCACGGCGGGTCGAGCAGGATATGCGTGAACAGCCCTTCCGGCAGGTGCGGCTCCAAATCCGCCTGGGAGCAGGTGGCCGCATTGGCCAGGGCTTCCCGCGACAGGGTCTGGCGCAGGGTGGCCAGCCGGTCCGGCGACGGCTCGTTGCCGAGCACGAACCCCTCGGGCCCCACGAGCTGGGCCAAAAAACCGGTCTTGCCGCCCGGCGCGGCGCACATGTCCAGCACCCGCGCCCCGGCCGGCGGATCAAGGAGCAGCGGCGGCAGCATGGACGAGCGGTCCTGGATGTGGATGTAGCCGAACCGGGCGGCCAGGGACGCGCCCAGGGCCATTGGCTCGGCCACGATGCGCCGGCACCAGGGGGAAAACGGCTCGGCCGCAGCCCGGTGGCCCGTCGCCCCGAGCAGGGCTTCGACCAGGGGAATTTCGTCCGGCGCGCAGACCAGCCGGAACGAACGGCCGGACGTGCGGGGGACCTCCCCCGCCGCCGGGGTGACATCACAGTGCGTCATGCCGCAACCTAGCGCGCCCGACGTTCCTTTGGAAGCCCCGCCTCCCCTGCGGCCGAAACACAAACCCCTTGCCAAACCCTCCTGCGCTGCCTATGCAATTGCCGCCCCATCCCCCAAAAGGAGTGTCCCCTTCATGGATTTCCTGCTGCAGCTCGTCGATATCGTCCTGCATGTCGATAAATACCTCAACGCCATTGCCGCCGACTACGGCGCATGGACCTACTTCATCCTGTTCATGATCGTTTTCTGCGAGACCGGCCTCGTGGTCACGCCGTTTCTGCCCGGCGATTCCCTGCTCTTCGCCACTGGCGCCCTGTGCGGCGGCGGCGTCCTCGACCCCAACCTCGTCTTCGTCCTGCTGGTGTCCGCCGCCTTCATCGGCGACAACCTCAACTACTGGATCGGCCGCCGGGTCGGCCCGGCCGTGTTCGAACGGGAAAAGACCCGCTTCTTCAAAAAGGAACACCTGCTCAAGGCCCACGCCTTCTACGAACGCCACGGCGGCAAGACCATCATCCTGGCCCGGTTCGTGCCCATCGTCCGCACCTTCTCGCCCTTCGTCGCCGGCATCGCCCGCATGACCTACAGCCACTTCCTGGCCTACAGCATCAGCGGGGCCATCATCTGGGTGGCGCTGTTCGTCTACACCGGCTACTTCTTCGGCAACCTGCCCTTCATCAAACGCAACTTCAGCGTGGCCATCATCCTCATCATCTTCATCTCCATCCTGCCCGGCATCATCGAATACATCCGCCACCGCCGCGCCGCCGCCCAGGCAGAGTAGGCGGAGTAGGCGGGAGCGCCTCCGGCGGCCGGGAGGGGGTCACCCCCTCCCGGACCCTCCCGGTCTGTGGG
>CAZIJE010000039.1:0-26861 GCA_964539435.1 uncultured Desulfovibrio sp. | reverse complement strand
TGACGGGCGAGCAGGATGTGCTCACGGGTCTGGGGCATGGGGCCGTCGGTGGCCGCGACCACCAGGATGCCGCCGTCCATCTGGGCCGCGCCGGTGATCATGTTCTTGATGTAGTCGGCGTGGCCGGGGCAGTCGACGTGGGCGTAGTGCCGCTTGTCGGTCTGGTACTCGACGTGGGCCGTGGCGATGGTGATGCCGCGCTCTTTCTCTTCCGGCGCCTTGTCGATCTGGTCGAACGGAATGTACTCGCCAAAACCCTTCATGCTGGCGAGCCTCGTGATGGCCGCGGTCAGCGTGGTCTTGCCATGGTCGATGTGACCGATGGTGCCGATGTTCACGTGCGGCTTGGTCCGCTCGAATTTCGCCTTGCCCATGTCGTCCCCCTGAACTTCCGCTGCTCGCGGGTCGTTGTTGCTACACCCTCGCCCGATATGCCACGGGCGTTATTTCTTCTTCATTATTTCCTCGGCCAGACTGGCCGGGACCTTCTCGTAGTGGTCGAACTGCATGGTGAAGGTGGCCCGGCCCTGCGACTTGGAGCGCAGGTCCGTGGCGTACCCGAACATGGACGACAGGGGCACGTGGGCGGTGATGATCTGGGCCCCGGCCCGGGAATCCATCTTCGCGATGCGGCCGCGCCGGCCGTTCAGGTCGCCCATGACGTCGCCCATGTACTCCTCGGGCGTGACCACCTCGACAGCCATGATCGGCTCGAGCAGCACCGGGGCGGCCTTTTGCACGGCCTCCTTGAAGCACTGCGAGGCGCAGATGAAAAACGCCTGCTCCGACGAGTCGACCTCGTGGAAGGAACCGAAGACCAGCTTGGCCCGGATGTCCACCAGGGGGAAGCCGGCCATGACGCCGCCCTTCATGGCATTCTGGATGCCCTTGTCCACGGCGGGGATGTATTCCTTGGGGATGACGCCGCCCACGATCTCGTTGACGAATTCGTAGCCGCCGTCTTCCTTGGGCTCGATCTCCAGCACCACGTGGCCGTACTGGCCGCGGCCGCCGGTCTGCTTGACGTAGCGCAGATCGTTTTTGATCGGCTTGGTGATGGTCTCGCGGTAGGCGACCTGGGGCGCGCCCACGTTGGCGTTGACGCCGAACTCGCGCATGAGGCGGTCGACGATGATCTCCAGGTGCAGCTCGCCCATGCCGGCGATCAGCGTCTGGCCCGACTCCTCGTCCGACTTGACGCGGAACGACGGGTCTTCCTTGGCCAGCTTGCCCAGGGCCTGGGACAGGGCGTCGCGATCGGCCTTGGTCTTGGGCTCGATGGCCACTTCGATGACCGGCTCGGGGATGTTCAGGGACTCCAGGGCGACCGGGCGGTTTTCCGCGCACAGGGTGTCGCCGGTGGAGGTGATCTTCATGCCGACCGCGGCCACGATGTCGCCGGCGTCGGCGTCCTTGATCTCTTCACGCTTGTTGGCGTGCATCTTGAGCAGGCGGCCGATGCGCTCCTTTTTCCCGGTGTTGGAGTTGAGCACGGTCATGCCCGACTCGATGCGGCCGGAATAGATGCGCAGAAAGGTCAGGTGGCCGATGAACGGATCGCTCATGAGCTTGAACGCCAGGGCGGCCAGGGGCTGCTTGGGATCGCACTCGCACACGATCTCCTTCTCCTCGTGGTCCGGATCGCGGCCGACCATGGCCGGGATGTCCACGGGAGACGGCAGGTAGTCCACCACCGCGTCGAGCAGAGGCTGCACGCCCTTGTTCTTGAAGGCCGAGCCGCACAGGACCGGGCAGATGGCCAGGTTGATGGTGGCCTTGCGGATGCCGGCGACCAACTCCTCGGGCGAGAGCTCCTCGCCGCCGAGGTACTTCTCCATGAGCGACTCGTCTTCCTCGGCAATGGCCTCGAGCATCTGCAGGCGGTAATCCTCGTAGAGGTCCTGCAGGTCGGCCGGGATGTCCTTGTAGACGTAATCCCTGCCCTGGCTCTCGGTGTCGAAGTAGACGGCCTTGCCGTGGATCATGTCCACGACGCCCTGGAAGTTCTCCTCGCTGCCGATGGGGATCTGCAGGGGCACGGGCTTGGCGCCCAGGCGGTCGCGGATCATGTCCACGCAACGGAAGAAGTCCGCGCCGACGCGGTCCATCTTGTTGACGAAGCTCATGCGCGGCACGCGGTAGCGCTCGGCCTGCCGCCAGACGGTTTCGGACTGGGGCTCGACGCCGGACACGGCGTCGAAGACCGCCACCGCCCCGTCGAGGACACGCAGGGACCGCTCCACCTCAATGGTAAAATCCACGTGACCGGGCGTGTCGATGATGTTGATTCGGTGGTCGCGCCAGAAGCAGGTGGTGGCGGCGGAGGTAATGGTGATGCCCCGCTCCTGCTCCTGAACCATCCAGTCCATGGTGGCCTGGCCGTCATGGACTTCGCCTATCTTGTGCGACACCCCGGTGTAAAAGAGAATACGTTCGGTGGTGGTCGTCTTACCGGCATCGATGTGGGCCATGATGCCGATGTTGCGTTGCCGCTCGATGGGTACAATCTTAGACACGACGCAATCCTTTCGCGACTACCACCGGTAGTGGGCAAACGCCTTGTTGGCGTCCGCCATACGGTGCGTATCCTCTTTCTTTTTCACGGCTCCGCCGCGATTGTGATAGGCGTCCAGCAGTTCGCCCGACAGTTTGTCCGCCATGCCCTTTTCGCCGCGGGACCGGGCGATGCCGACCAGCCAGCGCAGGGCCAGGGTGAGCTGCCGCTCGGGACGCACTTCCATGGGCACCTGGTAGGTGGCGCCGCCGACCCGGCGGGGCTTGACTTCCATGTGCGGCTTGACGTTGGCGATGGCCTTTTCGAAAGCCTTGAGCGGATCCTCGCCCGATTTCTCGGCCAGGACATCCACGGCCTTGTAGAAAATGCCTTCGGCAACACCCTTGTTGCCGTCGTACATGAGCCGGTTGATGAATTTCGTCACCAGGTGGCTGCCGAACTTCGGGTCGGGCAGCACCGACCTCTTGGAAACTGGGCCTTTACGCGGCATACGCGTCCTCTCCTTGCACCGAGATTACTTGGGCCGCTTGGCGCCGTACTTGGAACGGCCCTGGCGACGATCGGACACGCCGGCGGTATCGAGCGTGCCGCGAATGATATGGTACCGGACACCGGGAAGGTCTTTCACACGGCCGCCCCGGATCATCACCACGGAGTGTTCCTGCAGGTTGTGGCCTTCGCCCGGGATGTAGGACGTCACCTCGATGCCGTTGGTCAGGCGCACGCGGGCGACCTTGCGCAAGGCCGAGTTGGGCTTTTTAGGCGTGGTGGTGTACACGCGGGTGCACACGCCCCGACGCTGCGGGCAGGCCTGCAGGGCGGGCGTCTTGCGGCGCTTGGCCACCTGGGCCCGTTCCTTGCGGATAAGTTGATTGATCGTGGGCATAGCCGTCTCCGTTCAAAGAAATCATAGTGTATGGCAAAGACAGAGGCATATAGACCCATTAAAATCCGGTGTCAAGCGGCAATGGGCTTTCCGACAAAAAAAGCGGCCCTCCCGCCCGATCCGGGCGGGAGGGCCTAGTCTCTACCCTAGTTGTTTCGGTTTGTCAGCCTAGAAAGTGAACCGAAGGGCGACATGGCCGCCCCAGGCGTCCAGGCCGTGGTCGTTGAAGCCGATCCGCTGGTAGCGGCCGGCCACGTCCAGGGCGAGGTTCGGGTTGAAGGCGACGGTGAAGCCGATGTCCGCCGGCACGGTCAGGTTGCTGGTTTCGCCACGACCGCCGTGGGAGTAGTACGGGATGCGGTCATTGGAGAACAGGCCGCCGATACCGGTGCCGATGTAGAAGGAGGCCCGCTCGGTGCGGACCGGGTAGTAGCGGATCAGGCCGTTGAAGCCGAAGGCCCAGGGGTTCTGGGAGTAGCCGTCGCTGCGGACCACGTTGTACAGAAGATTGCCGGCCGGGGTGCGGCGGTCGATCTTCTTCTGGTCGAACGAATAGGCCAGGGCCTCGGCGCCCAGGGACAGGCCGTCCATGATGAAGTAGCCGCCGCTGCCGCCAAAGGTGATAATCGAATTCACGGCCTTCTGGCCGGTGCCGTAGACGCCGAATTCAGGCTGCAGATAGAACGTTCCGGCTTCGCCGATGGCGAAGGAACGGGCCGGCAGGGCCGCCAGGCCGATCACCACCGCCATCAGAAGCACCAGGATCTTTCGCAGTTGCGTCTTCATGGCCTTCCTCCTTGCAAACTCGTCGTTACGCGTTTTCGTTCCGTTGGCGATACCGCCCCGCCCCTTCCCGGACGCGCGCCGGGCGCGTGGCTGTGACGGATCCGGATTACAACATAAGTCGCCTTCGGGCCTTGACCAGTGGCGGGACCCTTTTTCCTCCCCCGGAACGGATTTCCCGCCAGAACCGTGACGCTAGCCTTACCTACCAGACCGCAACCGCCTCCGCAAGGGATCAGGCGCCCCTTCGATAAACTTGCGGTCGTCCCCAGCTTCCGCTATCGTCTGTCCAATAGGCACACTCCTGGGAGGATGTCATGGACGAGAAAAAGCCCTTCGGCGTGGACATGGAAGAACAGCTCGCCGCCTACAAGACCAGGATCGAGAAGGCCCGGGAGGCCGCCAAGAAAAAGGGACCCGACTATTTCGACCGGTGGGCCGGAGACCTGGAGCACCTGCTCGAAAAATACGACAAGGCCCGCTACAAGCTGACCCTTTTGCGCAAGGGCGGCGAGGGGGCCCTGGCCGAACTGCGCGAAGGCTTCGACCAGGCCCTTGGAGACCTCAAGTCCGCCCTCAACCGGGCCAAGGACAAGTTCTAGCCCCGGACGCCCGGTCCGGCCGCGACGCGGCGGGCCGGTTCCCGGCCGCCGCGCCCCGCGCTCCCGGGCGGACGCCCACGCCCCGATCCGGACGCCCCGGCCCTTTCCCCGGCCGGCCCCCCTTCCCCCGGTCCGCGCCCTGGCCGGCGGCTGTCGGTCGCCCGCGTCTCACAGGCCGCGCCAGAAGCCGAAATACTGCCCCCCTTCCCAGACGATGACCACCAGCCAGAAGAGGATGGCGATGCCGGCCGCGGCCGCGGCCATGTCCTTGATGGCCCGGATGCGGCGGTCCTCGCTGTTGGCCAGGATGTCGCACAGGCCCTCGATGGAGGAATTGATGAGCTCGGCCGCCAGCATCTGGCCCGTGGCCACCAGGACCAGGGCGAAGTCCCCCCACGAGCCGCCGGACGCGAACACGGCCAGGACCAGGATCGAGACCACCACCTTCCAGGTGACGCTGGCGTCATAGACGATGGCGAAACGCAGGCCCGACAGGACCACCAGGACCTTGCGCCACGGTTTCCAGCCCGGCTCGCCCGTCCCGAGAAACTTGTTGCGCATGCCGCCTCCAGGGGTCGGACGAACCCCTTTTTCCACCTTCTACCCGAGCCCCGGCCCCGCCGCAACGCAGGCGCGCGGCGCGGCCCCCTCTCGACCACCGCGCCAACGAAAAAGGCGGTCCCAACCGGACCGCCCTCTCCCGTCGCCTGTCCGGGGCCGTCGTGCCCGGGCCGGCCCTGTGGAAGCGCTCACGCTTCCACGGACAGTCCGCCCGTCTGGGAGCCGCTGCCGGCCGACGCCTCCTGGCTGGCGTAGCGGCTCGCGCCGTACCGGTTGGAGGCGTACTGGCCGATCAGGTCGGACAGGCCGTCGCCCTTTTCCAGCAATGAGCCGAAGGAGGTGTTCCGACCATTCTGGAAAAAGGGAATTTCCTTCACCTTCTGGCTGACGATGTTGCCTTGCGGGTCGGTGATCGTGGTGGTCTGCTCCATGCCCTCGGAAGTGAAGGCCATGGTCACGGTGGTGGTGTTGCCGCTGTCCGAGGCGTCCGACCCCCCCGACGCGCCGGAGGCGTCCGAGGAGGCGGCGGCGTTGTCCGTGGTTCCGGCGGCGGTTGCGGCCGCAGCGGTCGCGGACGTGGTCGTGGCGGTGGAGGAAACCAGGTTGCCGTCGGCGTCGAAGCCGGCGGTCTCGGTCACGGTCTCGCCGTCCGGGCCGTTTCGGGTCATGGTCCGGGTGAACGTGCCGTCGGCGGCGGTCAGTTCCGTGCCGGTTTCGAGGACCGTGCCGTCGGACGCGGTCAGGGTGTTGGTCACCTTGAAGCCGCCGTCCGTGTTCTCCCCGGTCACGGTCCGGGTCGTCGTCTTGCCGTCCGGACCGGTCCTGGTGATGGTGGAGGTGAACGAGCCGTCGGCGTTTTCCGTGGTGTTCTCCGTGCCGACCACGTTGCCGTCGGCATCGGTCAGGGTCACCTGGCGCGTGGTGCCGCCGTCGTCGTTGGCCGTTTCGGAGACGCTGCGGGTCAACTCCCGGCCCGGCCAGACAAAGGCCCCTTCCGGCGGCAGGGGTATCCCCTCCCCGTTCGAAGCCCCTCTGGGCGTCAGCATGCCGGTTTCCATGTCGTAGGCAAGGCTGCCGTTCCCGGCCAGGAGCGCGGTCAGGATGTCGTTGAAGCTGCCGGTGGCGCTCGACGTGGACGAGGACCCGGAAGAAGTTGCCGCTGTCTCGTCCGTGGAGCCGCTGGACAGGGAAAGGAGACTTGAGAGGGAGGTGTTGCTGGTGGACGGCTGGTTGGCGTAGCTGGCCAGCAGCTGCTGCAGCCAATCATAGCTTCCGGTTGTCCCGATGGATTGCACGCTCATGCCCGAACCTCCTGGGAGCGGGAAATTTTTGCCGGGCGAGACGCTCCCAGGGAAGGAAAAGGCAAAGGCCGTGCCGGGTTGACGGCAGAAACGGCCGACGCGAAACGCGCCCGCCGGTTACAAAGCAAGGGGGGTGCCAATAAAAAACGAGGGGAGAGAGGAGAAGCCCGGGGCGCCCCCCCCCGCCCCGCCCGGGGGGCAGAGTACCCCCCCGCCCCCCCCGCCGGCGAGGGGGAGGGGGGTTTGGGGGGGGGGCCGGGTCGGGCCCCGCCGGGGGGAATGATTCCCCCCGGGCCCCCTCGTCCGGAGAGGGGAATGGGGTTTTGCGGCGTCGCCCGTGTCGGGCATGGCCCGGCTGCTGGGCCGCGCGCCGGCTCAGCCGCCGAGGTAGGCTTTTTTCACTTCCGGGTCGCGCTTGAGCTCCTCGGCCGTGCCCGATGTCTTGATCTCGCCGGTGTCCAGCACATAGCCCCGGTGGGCGAAGTTGAGGGCCACCTTGGCGTTTTGCTCGATGAGCAGGATGGTCAGGCCCTGTTCGTTGAGCTTTTTGAGCGTGCGGAACATCTCGTACATCAAAAGCGGCGCCAGGCCCATGCTCGGCTCGTCGAGCAGGATGAAGTCGCAGCCGGTCATGATGGCCCGCCCCACGGCCAGCATCTGCTGCTCGCCGCCGGAGAGGGACTCGCTGCGCTGCTTCTTGCGCTCCGACAGGCGCGGGAAAAGGGACAGGACCCGGTCCAGGTCCCGGCCGATGGCCTCCTCGCCGTCCTTGCGGGCATAGGTGGCCAGAACCAGGTTCTCCATGACCGTCAGGTTGCCGAATATCCGCCGCCCCTCGGGCGACAGGTCCATGTGGAGCTTTCGGACCACGTCGTGGGGCTCCATGGAGAGGATGGATTTCCCCTCGTACTGGATGTCCCCTTCCACCACCCGGGGGGCCTCGGGGGGCGGCAGGCGCATGATGGAGAGCAGCGTCGTGGTCTTGCCCGCGCCGTTGGCCCCGATCAGCGTCACGATCTCCCCCCTGTTCACGTGGAAGGAGATGCCGTGCAGGGCCTCGATGTTGCCGTACTTGACCCGGAGGTTGGAAACGGAGAGCAGCATCAGATTGTATCGTCTCCCAGGTAGGCTTTGATGACGTCGGGGTTGTTCTGGATGGCCTCGGGCGTGCCCTCGGCGATGGTGGCCCCGAAATCGATGACCTTGATCCACGAACACAGGCTCATGACCACGTCCATCTGGTGCTCGATCATCCAGATGGCCAGGCCGTAGTCCTTGTGGATGTCGCCTATGAGCCGGATGAGCCCCTCGACATCCGAGGAATTGAGGCCCGCGGCCGGTTCGTCGAGCATCAGAAGGGCCGGCCGGATGGACAGGGCCCGGGCGATCTCCACCAGCCGCTGCACGCCGTAGGGCAGGTTTTTCGGCTGTTCTGCGGCCACGTCGCGAAGGCCCAGGCGCTCGAGGACCTCCATGGCGTGGTCCTCGATGTCCCGCTCCCGCTTCATGTAGCGCGGGGTGCGCAAAAAGCAGTCGAACAGGCCATAGCCCAGGGCGTGGTGCTGGGCGATGCGGATGTTGTCGAGGACCGACATCTCGAACCACAGCCGGATGTTCTGAAAGGTGCGGGCGATGCCCCGGGCCGTCACCTCGTGGGGCTTGAGGCCCTTGATGGACCGGCCCTTAAACAGGATCTCGCCCCGGGTCGGCTTGTAAAAGCCGCTCACCAGGTTGAAGACCGTGGTCTTGCCCGCGCCGTTGGGGCCGATAAGCGCCACCATCTGGCCCGCGTCCAGGGCCACGGAGAACTCCGACACGGCGCACAGCCCGCCGAAGTACTGGGTCATTTCGTTTACTTCCAGCAGCGCCACGGCCTACCCCTTGAACTTGTAGAATTTGCGAAGCCCCGGGAACACGTCGGACAGCTCCCGCCGGCCCATGATGCCTTCCGGCCGGAACTGCATGAGAAGGACGAGCAAAAGCGGGATGAGCACCCACTTCCAGACCTGGGTCACCTCGTAGGAGTCCGGGATGACGGACACGAAGTGCAGGAAGGAGTTGATGTAGCCGAACGCGTCCCGCAGGTACTCGATGAGAAGCGTCATGAGGATGGCGGCGATGACCGAACCGGACAGGGACCCCATGCCGCCGAGGTAGACCATGACCATGATCTCGGTGGACTTGAGGATGGTGAAGGTGCCGGGGTTCACGTAGCCGAGGATGTGGGCGAACAGCCCGCCGGCCAGGCCGGCCAGGCCGCAGGAGACCATGAAAGCCACCAGCTTCACCCGGTCGGTGTTGACGCTCATGATCTCGGCCGCGATCTCGTCCTGGCAGATGGCGTCCACGCCCTTGCCGAAGGTCGAGTAGATGAAGCGGCGGATGAGCCACACGGAAAAGACCGTGCCGATAAAGACCCAGATCATGATCCAGGGCAGGTTGGCCGTGGCGGTCATGGCGGACATGACCCCGCCCATGCCCATGAATCCCCTGGCCCCGCCGATGACGCCGATGTTCTCGATGGTGGACTTGACGATGTAGGCGGCGGCGATGGTGATGATGGCCAGATAATCGCCCCGGGTCTTAAACGACGGGATGGCGACGAGGAGTCCCACCACGGCCGCGGCCAGGGCCCCGGCCACGAGGATGGCCGGGAAAAGCCACACCGCCAGGTCCGGCGGCAGGAGCGGGTCGCCGAAGGCCGCGCTCTTGGTGAACAGGGCGACCGAAAGGAGCGAGGAGACGTAGGCCCCCACGGCCATGAACCCGGCGTGGCCGCACGAGAACTCGCCCATGTTGCCGTTGATGATGTTGAGGCTCGACGACAGGATGATGTTGATGCCCATGAACATGATCACGGACTGCCAATAGGCGTTTAACGCCCCGGTCATGCAGGCCCACAGGAGCACGGCGAGCATCAGGGCCAGCAGGGCGGGAACGGTCAGGCGCTTCATGCGATATCCCCCTTGCATGCCCTAGATTTTGGTCCGCCGGGCCACGCCGAAGAGACCGGTCGGCCGGATGGACAGGATAAGCAGCAGGATCGAGAAGGCGATCAGGTCCCGGAACGTGGACGGGAAAAAGGCCACCACCATGATCTCCACGAACCCGAGGAGAAAGCCGCCGGCAAAGGCCCCGGCAATGGAGCCGATGCCGCCGACCACGGCCGCGATGAAGGCCTTCCAGCCGATCAGCGCCCCCATGTACGGGTCGATGACCGGATAGGTCATGGCGAAAAAGAGTCCGGCCAGGCCGGCGAACCCGGAGCCCAGGACAAAGGTGAAGACAATGACCGTGTCGGCCGGGATGCCCATCAAGGGCACGGCGAACCGGTCGTAGGAGATGGCCCGCATGGCCATGCCGATCTTGGTCCGGGTGACGATGAAGTGCAAAAGCAGGAAGGACAGGATGGCCACGCCGATGACCATGAGCTTGATGTTGGTGAAGCTGACCCCGGCGATCTCGAAGACCTTGGTCGGGATGAGGGTGGGGAAGCTCTTGCGGCTGGCCCCGAGCAGGGCCAGGTTGCCGTTCTCTAAGATCAGCCCGCACATCAGCGCCGTGATGACCACGTAGAGCCGGTTGACGCCCTTGCGCCGAAGCGGCCGGTAGGCCACCCGCTCCAGGGTCACGCCGACCACGGCGGTCAGGATCATGGTCAGGGGAACGGCCAGGGTCAGGACCAGCCAGCCGGGCAGGCCCGGGATGAGCCCGAACTTGCCGAGGAAAAAGGTGCAGGCGAAAAAGGCGATGTAGGCCCCGACCATGAAGATGTCGCCGTGGGCGAAGTTGATCAGGAGCAGCACGCCGTAGACCAGGCAGTAGCCAAGCGCGATCAGGGAATAAAAGCTCCCCCATTGCAGGGCGTTCAACAGATTTTGCAGAAGACTTTGCAGCAACGCGGACCCCCCTTGGCGCTACGGTTTCCTGCCCGGCCCGGTTGCGGCCGGGCCGGCGTCTGCGGACCGCGCCGGCCCTCTCGGCCGGGGCGGTCCCGCTGGCGCAGGGTGTAAGGAAAGACGGCCATGTGGAAGGGCTAAGTGCCCGCGGCGGCGAGGTTGACGATCACGGCGCACTTGATCGGGTCGTGGTCGCCGGTGGCCGGATAGGACATGTCGCCGGTGATGCCCTCGAACTTCTTGATGCCGGCCATGGCCTTCATGAGGGCCTCGCGGTCCTTGGCCATGTCGCCGGAGAGCGCGCCCATGGACTGGATGGCGGACAGCATCAGATTGGCGCTGTCCCAGGTCAGGGCGGCCACGTCGTCGGGCGTCTTCTTGTAGAGCTTGGTGTACTCGTCGATGAACTCCTTGGTCTTGCCCTTGGCGCCGGCGGCGGCGTAGTGGGTGACGAAGAAGTTGCCCTTGCAGTCGTCGCCGCAAAGGCCCATCAGGTCGCCGGAGCCCCAGGAGTCGCTGCCGAGCACGGGCTTGTTAAAGCCCATGGACTTGGCCTGCTTCACGATCAGGGGCACCTCGTTGTAGTACTGGGGCACGAACAGGACGTCCGCGCCGGACTTGGCGATGTTGGTCAGCTGGGCCGAGAAGTCCACGTCCTTGGTGGTGAAGGTCTCGAAGGCCACCACCGAGCCAGGGCCGTTGATCTTCTCGAAGGCGGCCTTGAAGTCCTCGGCCAGGCCCTTGGGGTAGTCGGAAGCGATGTCGTAGAGGACCGCGGCCTTTTTGGCCTTGAATTCCTCGGTGGCGAACTTGGCGGCCGTGGGGCCCTGGAAGGTGTCCAGGAAGCAGCCCCGGAAGACGAAGGGCCGACCCTTGGTGGTGTTGGGGTTGGTGGACCAGGGGGCCATCATCGGGGTCTTCAGGTCGTTGGCGGCCTCGCCGGCGAGCACGGCCTGCTTGCTGGACTGGGGGCCGACCATGCCGAGGACGTTGTCCTGGGTGATCAGCTTCCTGGCCGCGGACAGGGCGGATTCGGCCTTGGATTCGTTGTCCTCGTAGATGAATTCCAGCTTGTACTTCTTGCCGCCGACCTCGAGCCCGCCCGCATCGTTGATCTTTTTCTTCAACATTTCGGCCGCGTTCTTCGAGGATTCGCCCACGTCCGGGATGTCGCCGGTGAGCGGGATGTTGAATCCCAGCTTGATGGCGTCCGCCGCGCGGGCCGGGGCCGCCATCCCCAGGACGAGAAAAAGGGCAATGAGCCAGGACCTTTTCATGCACGCCTCCTGTTTGCAGTCAATTTCAAGGACTTAGACAAGGACTTCAGGTTCAGAGGCAATACCTTAACTTGAGGCCAAAGGGAATCCCCTTGGCCGAAACCAAAACACATTTTTGTGAATTGGCACAAAGCGTGTCCGCCTTGCCCGGAAGGCGGAATCATTGGGCAATCTCTCCGGCAAAGCCATCAGCCCAGGACATCGGCCAGGGACGTCAGGGGCAGGCCGCAGGCCTCGGCCACGCCGGCGAAGGTCAGCTTTCCGTCAAAGGTGTTGAGCCCAAGCGCCAGGGAACAGTCCTCGCGCAGGGCGTCCAGGCCCTTGGCCGCGAGCTTTATGGCATACGGCAGGGTCTGATTGCAAAGGGCGTAGGTGGAGGTGCGGGGCACCGCGCCCGGCATGTTGGCCACGCCGTAGTGGACCACGCCGTCGATGACGTAGGTCGGGGCGGCGTGGGTGGTGGCCTTTATCGTCTCCACGCATCCGCCCTGGTCCACGGCCACGTCCACGATGACCGAGCCTTCCTTCATGGTCGGCAGCATGTCCCGGGTGACCAGGTGCGGGGCCTTGGCCCCGGGGATGAGCACCGCGCCGATCACCAGGTCGGCGTAGGTGACGGCCTTTCTGATGTTGGCCTCGTTGGAGGACATGGTCACGATGCGGCCCTGGTAGATGTCGTCGAGGTACTGGAGCCGGGCGTGGTTGACGTCCAGGACCGTGACCTGGGCGCCCATGCCGACCGCGATCTTGCAGGCGTTGGACCCGACCACGCCCGCGCCGACCACCACCACCGAGGCCTGGGGCACGCCGGGCACGCCGCCGAGCAGCACGCCTCGGCCGCCCTGGGACTTCTCCAGGGCATGGGCCCCGACCTGGGGGGCCATGCGGCCGGCCACCTCGCTCATGGGGACCAGAAGCGGCAGGGTGCCGTCGGGAAGCTGCACGGTCTCGTAGGCCACGCCCGTGGTGCCCGAGGCGAGAAGCGCATCGGTCAGGGCCCGGTCGGCGGCCAGGTGGAGGTAGGTGAAAAGCAAGAGCCCCGGGCGCAGGTACTGGTATTCGCTGGCAATGGGCTCCTTGACCTTGACGACCATGTCCGCGCCCCAGGCGTCGGCCGCGGACACGAGCCTGGCCCCGGCCGCGGCGTACTGGTCGTCGGTCAGGCCCGAGCCGAGGCCGGCGCCGGCCTCGACCAGCAGGGTATGGCCCCGGCGGACCAGGGTCTCGACCGCTCCCGGGGTCATGGAAACCCGGTTTTCCAGCGTTTTGATTTCCTTGGGGATACCGATGATCATATGCCTACCTCGTTGGGACCGTTTTCAAAGTTTGGCTTCCCTTCGGCCAAGGCGCGCTCGAAGCGGGGGCGCGCTCGATCAGGTAGCCTTTCTGTAAACGATTTTGCGGAAAATGACAATATTGTCCGAATAATATTTGGCAGGCCAGGGTTGGCCTCGGCGGCGTTCCGGGGTATGGGCTTTTCCCCGTCGCCAGCCCGGCGGCGAGCCCACACAAAGGATCGATCCCCATGGCCGCAACCGCCCGCCTGCGCATCACCTGCCCCGACCGTCCCGGCATCGTCTCGGCCGTGACCACGTTTCTGTACACCCACGGGGCCAACATCATCGATTTGGACCAGCACTCCACCGACCCCGAGGGCGGCACGTTCTTCATGCGCCTGGAGTTCTACACGCCCTACATGGACGTGTCCCGGGCGGCCTTGGAAGCCGCCTTCGGCGAGGTGGTGGGGTCGCGGTTCTCCATGGACTGGCGGCTGACCTATTCCGACCCGCCCCAGCGGGCGGCGCTGTTCGTGTCGCGCCACGACCACTGCCTGATGGAGCTCCTGTGGCGGTTCGCCCGAAACGAGCTGCCCTGCCAGATATCCATGGTGGTCAGCAACCACGAGGACCTGCGGGCGAGCGTGGAGGGGTTCGGCGTGCCCTTCCACTGCGTGCCGGTCGGCGAAGGCGGCATGGCCGCGGCCGAGGCCCGGATGGCGGAACTTTTGGGCGAGGACACGGACCTGATCGTCCTGGCCCGGTACATGCGGATCTTGTCCGCGGATTTCCTGCGGCCCTACGAGGAGCGGGTGATCAACATCCACCACTCGTTTCTGCCGGCCTTTGTCGGGGCCGACCCCTACCGCCAGGCCCACGACAAGGGGGTCAAGCTGATCGGGGCCACGGCCCACTACGTCACGGCCGAGCTCGACGCCGGTCCGATCATCGAGCAGGACACGGCCCGGGTCACCCACCGGTTCTCGGTGGCCGACCTCAAGGCCACGGGCGGCGACCTGGAGCGCAACGTCCTGGCCCGGGCCGTCAAGTGGCACCTGGAGGACCGGGTGATCGTGCACGGCAACAAGACCGTGGTGTTCCGCTAGTGCGGCGTCCCTGAAAAAATACGAGCGTATTTTTTTCAAAAAAACACAGCTTCTAAAGCATGTTGTCCAGGGCACGCGCCTGCGCGTGTTTCGCGGACGTGCCACGAGAACCGAGGCCGTCGACGCTGGACCGGAGCCGGCCGCTCAGGCCGGAGAGGCCGGAGACACCGGAGCGGGCGGGGCCGCCTTGGCCGCCTTTTCGGCCGCCCGCTTCATCTTGCCGGCGATCAGAAACCCGGGGTTGATGGCCAGGCACCTGTCCGCCTCGACAACGGCGTCCGCGAAGTTGCCCATCTCGAAGTGGATGCGGCCCAGGTTGAAGTGCAGGTTCTCGTCGGCCTCGGAGGCGGCCAGGGCCTTCTCGTAGTAGGCCCGGGCCATGTCCAGCAGGCCGTGCTTGCGCATGCGGATGCCGAACTCGTTGAATAAGAACTTGTTCTCCGGACCGAAGGCCAGGTCGAGGGACATGATCTTCTCGAAGATCTCCTTGGCCTCCTCCATCTTGCCGGCCGTCAGATAGGCGTTGCCCAGGCCGAAGATGGCCCGCAGGTTCTCGGCGTCGTATTCCAGGGCCTTCTGGAACGAGGCCTCGGCCTTGTCCGTGCGGCCGGCCTCCAAATGCTTTTCGCCCTTTTCCAGTTCGGCCAGCATCCCTTCCATGCGGGGCTTGACGAGATTGTAGTAGATCAGCGGCTCGGGCTTGTAGCGCTGGAAAAACTCCTCGTCCTCCACCTTGGTCCGGGCCCCGCTCGGCACGCTGTTGGCGTTTAAGGCCTGGACCTGGATGCCGTCCTCGGGCGTGCGTTCGGCAAAATAGTAGAGCACCCGTTCGCCCTCGGTGGTGGTCGTGCCGAACCCGGTCTTGGAGGCCTCCCGCAGGGAAACCGCCACAGCGAACTTGTCGGTCCTGAACTTCTCCGGCATGGCCTGGCTCCCCTCCCCTACGTCGTTGGCCTTGCCGTTGCCTACCACACGCGCCCGTCCAACGCACCCTGTCGCGGCCCATGGCCCGCGCCGGCCGTGGCGCGGTCCGGCGCGTCAAAGCGATAAGCATTTCAGGAACAAAGCTCGGAAACGAACATTTTTTTCTTGCCACTGTTTTCGCGTTTCGCTACGCTTTTGGCATCTTCGCCAAAGCCGCGACCGCGGCCCGCCCGGTGCGGAACGGTCCCAGCGGCCCAAGCGTGAACGACTCGCCTCTGGAGTTTCATGAGAGTGCGCGCCGACCGTTTGACTTCGCCTCGTTGCCCAAACCGACGGATGCACTCCAACTATCGGGCCATTCCGGCCGCACGGCCGATGGAATCGTCCTGGGGAGGAGCGTAGCCGGCGGTTTGTTCCGTGACGGACCTCCGTAGACGCTTCGGGTTCGCATTGACGTCAACCGTTTGGGAGTCCGTGTCGCATGTCCAAGAACATCTACGTTGGCAACCTGCCTTTCCGCACCACAGAGGACAGCGTTCGCGACCTGTTCGCGCGCTATGGCGAAGTCCAATCCGTCAAACTGATCTCCGACCGCGAGACCGGCAAGCCGCGCGGCTTCGGGTTCGTGGAGATGGATGACGACGCCGCCGCCGACGAGGCCATCAAGTCCCTGGACGGGGCCGATTTCGAGGGCCGCAACCTCAAGGTCAACGAGGCCAAGCCCCGCGCTCCCCGCCCGCCGCGCCGTCCGGCCTGGTAGTTTTTCGGCGAACCATTTTTCTCCCGGGACCGCCCTCGCGGCGGTCCCGGGATTTTTTCGGCCCAAAATTGGCGCGGATATTGCTACCCCTCGCCGCATTCCAGCGGAGGCATGCATGCACGTCAAATATCTGATCATCGGGGCCGGCCCCACCGGCCTTGGCGCGGCCTGGCGCCTGGCCGAACGCGGCGAGAACGATTTCCTGGTCCTGGAGCGCCACCCCTACGCCGGCGGCCTGGCCGCGAGCTTCACCGACGCGGCCGGCTTCACCTGGGACGTGGGCGGCCACGTGGTCTTCTCCCACTACGACGTCTTCGACCGGCTCCTCGACGATCTCCTCGGCGACGCGGTCCTGCGCCACGAGCGCGAGTCCTGGATCCGGGTGGCCGGGACGTTCGTGCCCTACCCGTTCCAGAACAACATCCGCCGCCTGCCGCCGGAACTGGCCTGGGAGTGCGTGGAGGGCCTCTTGGCCGCCGGCCGGGACGCGGCCGCCGGTGTCCACCCCAACCCGCCGGCCCACTTCCGGGAATGGATCGACCGGGTCTTCGGCCCGGGCATCGCCCGGCTTTTCATGGTCCCCTACAACTTCAAGGTCTGGGCCCACCCGGCCGAGGCCATGTCCCACCGCTGGATCGGCGAGCGGGTGTCCGTGGTGGACGCCGGACGGGTAATCAAGAACATCATCTTCGGCGCGGACGACGTGGCCTGGGGCCCCAACAACACCTTTTCCTTCCCGCTTCGCGGCGGCACGGGCGAGATCTTCCGCCGCCTGGCCGCCCGGTTCGCGGACCGGGTCCGTTTCTCCGAAGCCACCGTGGCCGTGGATCCGGCCGCCAGGACCGTGCGCACGGCCTCGGGCCAGGCAATCGGCTACGACCACCTCCTGTCCACCGGTCCCCTGGACCGGCTGGTGATCGACCAGCTGCGCGGCGCGACCCCGGCCATGGTTGCGGCGGCCAAGCGCCTCAAGCACAACGGGGCCTACATCCACGGCCTGGGCTTCGACGGCGCGCCGCCGGACTCCCGGTGCTGGATGTATTTCCCGGAAGCCAACTGCCCGTTTTACCGGGTGACCAACTTCCACAACTACTCGCCGCTCAACACCCCGGACCCGGACGGCATGCGGCCCCGGCAGCGGGCGCTCATGACCGAGACCAGCTTTTCCGGCCACAAGCCCGAGGACCCGGCCACCCTGGTGGACCGGACCGTGGCGGGACTGGCCGCCACCACCCTGACCGCCCCGGACGACGCCGGCCGCATCGTCTCCACCTGGGAGATGCGGGTGGACTACGCCTACCCCATCCCCTGCCTGGAGCGCGACGCCGCCCTGGCCGTCATCCAGCCGGCCCTCGAGGCCATGGGCGTCTTTTCCAGGGGCCGGTTCGGCGGCTTCAAGTACGAGGTCGGCAACATGGACCACTCGCTCATGCAGGGCGTGGAGTGGGCCGACCGGGTGGTGGCCGGCGTCCCGGAAACCGTGTACTCCCTCTAGGCCGCCCGGGGTTGGCGCGGCCGACCCGGTCCGGGACACCGGCAACGCCTCCGGCAACGGCCGGACGCAACAAGCACAAGGAGCGGACGGACATCGTGACCACGGACAAGGCAATCTACGCGGCCAGGCGGGACCGCCTGCGGGAGCGGCTGGCGGAGATGGGGCATGCGGCCCTGCTCGTCACCCACGCGGCCAACCGGTTCTACCTGAGCGGCTTCGAGCTGCACGACCCCCAGTGCAACGAATCGGCCGGCTGCCTGTGCGTTGCCGCCAGCGGCCGCGACGCCCTTTTCACCGACGCCCGCTACCGGGACGCGGCCCTTCGCCTGTGGCCCGAGAAAGACCTGTGCGTCTACGGCAGCGGCCGGTTCGCCGCCATCGCCGACTTCCTCAAGGACCGGGGTATCCGCCACCTGGCCTTCGAGGCCGGGGCCGTGTCCTACGAGACCCACGCCAACCTGTCGGCCCACATCGGCCTGACCCCGGTCCGCCAGGCCGTGGAGCCCCTGCGCCTGGTCAAGGACGCGGCCGAGATCGAATGGATGCGCCGTTCGGCCGCGGTCAACCACGCGGTCATGGACCGGCTGCCCGAGGTCCTCGTTCCGGGCCGGACCGAGGCCGAGGCGGCCTGGGAGATCGAAAAGCTCTTTCGCGGCTTCGGGGCCAGCGAGCTGGCCTTTTCCCCCATCGTGGCCGTGGACGCCAACGCGGCCCTGCCCCACGCCATTCCGGGCGAAACCGTCATCACCGACGGCTGTCTGGTCCTGGTCGACGTCGGCGGCCGGCGCGACGACTACTGCTCGGACCAGACCCGGACCGTCTGGGTCGGCAAGAACCCGCCGGACCGGTTCCTGACCATGCTCGACCGGGTCAAGCGGGCCCAGGCCGCGGCCCTGGCCGGCCTGCGCCCGGGCCTGGCCCTGCGCGACGCCCACGCCCTGGCCCGGGCCGTGTTCGCCAAGGAGGACGTGGCCGACCGGTTCACCCACTCCCTGGGCCACGGCATCGGCCTGGAGACCCACGAGGGGCCGAGCCTCAACCCGGCGGCCGAGGGGGTGCTGGTCCCGGGCATGGTGGTCACGGTGGAGCCGGGCCTGTACTACCCCGAATGGGGCGGCGCCCGGTGGGAGCACATGGCGCTGATTACCGAAGACGGCTGCGTCACCCTGTGAGGAAGAGACGGCGGCGGCAGCCGCCCTACGTCCCGCCCGCCGCGTCCGAGCGGCTCTACGTCAGCCTGGAGCCGCGCCACGTGGCCCTGCTCAAGTTCCTGCTCGAGGCCGAGGACAACCTGGCCCTGCCGACCGTGGTGGACCGGTTCGCGGCCGTGGTCCGTCTGAGCTACGCCCCGGACGCGGCCGACCGGGTGGAAGGATTCGTCCGGGACCTGGCGGCGGCCTGCCCGGAGGCGCGGATCTGCCTGCGGCCGTCGGATTTGGGGTTGCCAACCGGCCGGGCCTTGTCTACTAACGGCTAGACTCGTTGCACCCCGGCGGCGCGCCGCGCGCCGTCCCAGCCCCAAACGGTGTCACGCCATGCCCACCACCGCTTCCAGGCCGCGCATCCTGCTGGTGGACGACAACGCCGACAACCTGGCGGTCATGCGCCTGTTTCTCGGCAACAGCGCCTACCAGGTCGACAGCGCGGAAAACGGCCGCGAGGCCGTGGACATGTTCGCCGCCGCACCCTACGACCTCGTCTTCATGGACCTGGAGATGCCGGTCCTCGACGGGTACGAGGCCACCCGGGCCATGCGGGCCCTGGAACGGCACCGCCCCCCGCCGCCGGTCCCCATCCTGGCCCTGACGGCCCACGCCCTGGACGAGTACCGCCTGCGCTGCGAGCAGGCCGGATGCACGGAATTCCTGGTCAAGCCCGTGCGCAAGGCCGCCATCCTCGACACCGTGGCCCGCTGGCTGGACCACCCCCAGCCCCGGGTCCAGGCCGCGCCGCCTCCGTCGCCCGACCTGCCCGACCTGGAGCAGCTGCGCCCCCTGCTGCCGCTTTTTTTCTCCACCGCCAGCGACACCCTGGCCGCGGCCCGCCAAGCCCTTTCCGCCCACGACCTGGAGGCCGTGCGGGCCCAGGGCCACAAGCTCAAGGGCTCGGCCCTGTCCTACGGATTCCTGGACCTGGGCCAGGCGGCCCGGACCCTGGAGCAGGCCGGCAGGGAAGGCGACGCCGCCACGGCCACGGTCTTCCTGGATTTGGCCGCCGAACTTTTGGCCCAGGCCCGCCGGGACACGGCCGCCTGAACCAGAGCAGGAAACGGCCGCGCCGGCCGGAGATGCGGAGGGGTGTTGCGGACACGGGACCAGGCGTCGTCGGCCGGTCGGCCGCGTCAGAGCGGTTGGCCGCCTGGCCGGTTTCGTGGGATGCGCCCCACGGCCGTCCCGGGGGTTCGGACGGACCGGTGCCCAGGCGCTTCGCCGGTTTCAGGGACGCCCGCGTCAGACCACGGTCGCCACGCCGATCAACTCGGCCGCCTTTTCCAGGAGCTGGGCCTCGCTAAACGGCTTTTCCAGGACCGCGTCCGCGCCGAAGATGGTGGCATGGCTCAAAAGATCCATGCCGATCTTGGCCGAGCCGCCGGAAATAGCCATGACCTTGCAGTCCCGGCACTGCTCGTGGAGCACCTGCAGGACCTCCAGGCCGTCCATCTCGGGCATGAAGATGTCGAGGATCACCAGGTCCACGGGCTGGGCGGCCAGGGTCGCCATGGCCAGGCGGCCGTCCGCCGCTTCGGCCACGGCGTAGCCCGCCCCTTCCAGATACAGGCGGATCAGGGCGCGAATGCTGGGGTCGTCGTCCACGACCAGTACGGTTTTCACGGGCGGCCTCCCGGATGATGCATACAGCATGAGGTTGAGAAAGAAGAAAACCGATACTGTCAGTGTGTAGGCGTAGGCAAAGGGGGCGTCAAGAAAAACCGCCTCCAGACGGCCCGGCTCAGGCGAAGTCGTACATGTCGAGCAGACTGCCCTGCTTGCCGATCAGGAGCGGGTCGATCATGCTCTTGCCCCGGGAATCGCCGGTCTCCATGGACATCCTGCGGCCGTCGTAACGCAGGCCGGTGATGACGGCCTCCTCGCTGTAGAGGTCCGACAGGCGGTCCACCTGGATGACGAGCTTGTCCGGATCAAAGGGGCCGGTGAACTCCGGCAGGGAAAAGACCATTTCGCCCTTGTCCACGGAACCGAGCAGGCACAGGACCTCGTCGTCGGCCAGGCGGCCGAGGAGGTCGGCCAGGCGGGGCCGGGTTTCGTCCACGGGGATGCCGGCCGTGGAGATCGTGGACGCCTGCCCGTCGGCGCTCACGGCCAGGGAGAGGCCGTGCTCGTAGCAGGATCCGGTCCGGTGGTAGAACTTGTCCACGGACAGCCAGCCCCGCCAGGGCAGGCCCACGTCCTCGGCGTATTTCCCGGCCAGGCGCTCGTCGAAATAGAGGACCCCCCTGAAGCAGTTGCCCGCGAAGTAGGGCGTGTTGTTCTTGCCCCAGCAGTGGCGGTAGATCTTCTGCACGAAGGCGCGCGGCAGCGAGGAAACGATGATCTGGTCGATGTCGCCGTGGGTGGTGATCTGAAGAGCCATGTCCGTAACGTCCCCCGGATGTTGCAAGGTTGCCTTGCGACACTATCCGGCC
This sequence comes from uncultured Desulfovibrio sp., assembly GCA_964539435.1. Classification (GTDB taxonomy): domain Bacteria; phylum Desulfobacterota; class Desulfovibrionia; order Desulfovibrionales; family Desulfovibrionaceae; genus Solidesulfovibrio. The sequence continues at coordinate 5,832 of CAZIJE010000039.1, read as the reverse complement.
CTCGCGCTTTCGGCAAGTCGCCCGGCCCTCCGGCCGGGAAAAAACCCGGCCGAAAGGCGGTTACGACCCAACCCCGCCGCGCGGCCGCAACCGGCCTAGAGGCCGAAGAACCGTCGGGCGTTGTCGCCCGTGGCCTGCCAGACCTCCCCGACCTCGCGGCCGAGGAGCGCGGCCACCCGGGCGGCGGTGAAGACCAGGTAGGCGGGCTCGTTTCGCTTGCCGCGCCAGGGCTCGGGCGCGAGGAACGGGGCGTCGGTCTCGAGGAGCAGGCGGGAGAGGTCCATGCCGGCCACGGCCGCCGCCAGGTCGGTGTTTTTCGGATAGGTCACGGGTCCCGGAACGGAAACCATCCAGCCCCGGGACAGGACCTCCCGGGCCAGGTCCGGACCGCCGCCGAAGCAGTGCCAGACCAGGGGCCGGTCCCGGTAGCCCATGGCGTCCAGGACCGCCAGGGTGTCGGCCTCGGCCTCCCGGCTGTGGATGACCACGGGCGCGCCGAGCTCCCGGGCCAGGGCCAGCTGGTCGCGCAAAACCCGCTGCTGGACCGCCTTGGTCTCCTTGTCCCAGTAGTAGTCGAGCCCGATCTCGCCCACGGCCCGAAGCCGGCCGTCCCGGCGAAACGCCGCCTCCATGGCCGGCAGGTCGTCCGGCCCGGACTTGGCCGCGTCGCAGGGGTGGACGCCCAGGATGCAAAAGACCTCGGGCCGGTCGTCGAACCAGGGCCGGTGGGCGGCATAGGCCGCCGGCCCCAGGAAGACGTTGCCCACCCGGGCCACGCCGGCGGCCGCGGCCCGGTCCAGGACCGGCCCGATCTCCTCGGCCGCGAACTCTCCCATGTCCAGATGGGCGTGGCTCTCCACCCCCACCCGGGCCAGCCCCAGGCTGGCCGGGTCCGGACGTTCCCGCTTTTTCTTCGACACCCCGCGCTTCCTTTTTCCGGCGGCCCCGGCCGCGTTGACGCCGGGCCTGGGGCCACGTAGGAGGGCGTAAACCCCAGCAAGGAGCGCCCGCCCTCTTGTCCGCCGGTCCGTTTTCCCTGCCCCCGATCCTGTCCGACATGGGTCGCCTGACCCTGGCGTTCGGGCTGCAGCTTGTGGCCGTCCTGGCCGCCTTTCTGCTCGTCTCGGCCCTGCTCGGCGTGCTGCGCCGGCGGCAGGTCATTAGCCGGTCCCTGGGGGGCCTCGTCAAGTGGCTGGCGGCCTTGGGGCTCGTGTGGAGCTTTGAGCACGCCCTGCCGCCGGACGCGGCCGCCAAGGCCGAAACGGCCTTCACCCTGGCCTATCTGGCCATGGCCTGGCTGGCCGCCTGCCACGCCGTGGATTTTCTCTACTTGAAGCTCCTGCCGTCCCGGTCCGCCAAGCCCGGCCGCCACATCCTCCAGGACCTGCTCAAGTTCTGCATCCTGGCCTTCCTGGCCGGCTGGGGCCTGCGCCAACTCCTGGACATCCAGCTCGGCTCGCTTCTGACCTCCTCGGCCATCCTCACGGCCGTCATCGGCCTGTCCATGCAGGACACCATCGGCAGCCTGTTTTCCGGCCTGCTGCTCCAGGTGGAGAAACCCTTTCAGGAAGGGGACTGGATCCGGGCCGGCGACGTGGAAGGGCAGGTCACGGAAGTGACCTGGCGCTACACCAAGGTCGTGACCGTGGAGGGCAATGCCGTGCTTTTGCCCAACAACGCCGTGGCCAAGGACCGGCTCGTCAACTTCAGCCGGCCCGAACCGACCCTGCGCCAGATCCTCTACGTGCCCGCCCCCCTGCACGCCCCGCCGGTCAAGGTCAAATCCGCCATCCTGACCGCCCTGTCCCGGGCCGAGGGCGTGGTCCGGACCCCGGCCCCGGCGGCCCGGCTCCACGAGATCCAGGGCGACCGCATCGTCTACGCGGCCATCTTCTACATCGCCTCGTTCAACACCCGGCTGGCCGTGGCCGACGCGGTCCTGTCCACGGTCTGGTACCAGTTCCTGGAACGCGGCATCGAGATCCCGGCCCCGGCCCGCCGCCTGCTCCGGGACAAGCGGACCGACGAGGACGCGCCGGCCGAGGACCTGACCGCCCTGGCCGGGGTGGAGCTTCTGGCCGGCATGTCCGAGGCGGACCTCGCCATGCTGGCCCGGGTGTCCGTGGCCCGCCGCTTCTCCCCGGACCAGGCCATCATGACCACGGGCGAGACCGGCACCACCATGTGCATCATCCTGTCCGGCCAGGTGGCGGTCTCCATCGGCGGCAAGGAACTGGCCCGGCTCTCCCCGGGGCAGATCTTCGGCGAGATGGCGCTTCTGACCGGCGAGCCGCGCCAGGCGGACGTCCGGGCCGTGGAGCCGACGCGGTGCCTGGAGGTGGACCGGGAGGGCTTCCGCATGGTCCTGTCCCGCAACCCTGAAATCGTGGACCGGGTCCGACGGATCTTCACCGTCCGGGCCGCCGCCAACCGCAGCGCCGCCGCGCCCCAGGCGGCCGACGAGGCCACCACCCTGTTCGCCCGGTTCTGCAAGCTGTTTCTATGACGCAACACCCCGATCCGTCCGGCCGCCCGCTTCCGGCCGCCGTGGCCCTCGGCTTCGCCGGCGCGGCCCTGTCCTGTCTGCTCCTGCGGGAGCTGCTGCTTTCAGCCTGCGGCGACCTGGCCGCCCTGGGCGCGGCCCTGGCCCTTTTGCCGCTTTCCGTGGCGGCCGGGGCGGGCCTTTGCCGCCGTCTCGACCGGGACCCGGCCGACCTCCTCGCCCCGCTCCTCGGCGTCCTGGCCGTCAGCCTGCCGCTGGCCCTGGTCCTCCTGCGCGGGACCCGCGCCGTGGCGGCCCCGGCCGTGGGCACGGCCGTGTCGTGGCTGGCCGTCCTGGTCCCCGGGCTGGCGGCGTTTTTGCCGTTCGGCCTGTGTCTGGGCCTGGGCCTGTCCCTGGTCGCGGCCCTGGCCGGGCGCGCGCCGGCAAAGGTCGCCTCCCGGCTGCCCCTGGCCCTGGCCGGGGCCGGGTGCCTGGGCGCGCTCTTCGTCCAGTTCGTGGCCATTCCCAAGCTTTCGCCCATGAACGCCTGCCTGGACCTGGGCCTGGGCTGCGTGGTGGCCGGCCTGATCTGCGCGGCCGGCGCGCCGGGCGGGCGGGGGATGGAAACCCGGCTGTCGCTTCTGGCCCTGGCGTTCGTGCTGCCGCTGCCGGTCTCGGGCCTGATCGACGCCCACCTCCAGGCCCTTGCCTGGCACTGTCCGGTGGCGGACGTCCCGGCCTCCCTGGAACAGGCCCGGCTGCTCGCGCCCCAGGCCCGGAGCCTGCCGCCGTCCCTGCCGGCCCTGGCCATGGCCCTGGCCGCGACCGCCCTCCTGGCCGTGGCCACGGTTTTTCTGGGAAGCGCCAGGCGTCCGCCCGGCCTGCCCCTGTCCCGCGACGCGGCCCGGGCGGCCGCCGCCGGCATGGCCGCGGCCGCCGTCCTGGTGGGCCTGTTTTTCGCCTACGACCTGTTCGCCCAGGCCCTCTCCCGGCACCTGCCGGCCGTGGCCGCCGTCTTCCTGGCCGGCTGGGCGCTCGTCCTTTTCCCGCGCCAGGGCCGCGCCCCCCGCTTCCCGACCCCCTGCCCGCCGGCCCTTGCCGGCGCGGCCCTCGGCAGCCTCCTGCCCGCCGTCCTCTACGCCATTTTGGCCTAGCTATCCCCCTGCCCTGAGGGTCCGGGAGGGGGTGACCCCCTCCCGGCCGCCGGAGGCCTCTTCCTCCTCCCCTCCTTCCCGGTAACACCCCGGCGGCACGCCCATGCGGCGGCGAAACTGGCGGCAGAGGTGGCTCTGGTCGCAGAAGCCGGCGGCCAGGGCGGCCTCGGCCAGGGGCAGGCCGGCGGCAATGCCGGCGGCGGCCAGGCCGACCCGGCGGGCCAGGACGTATTCGCCGACAGGCACGCCGTAATCGCGGGCAAAGAGCCGTTCCAGGTGAAAGGGGCTGACCCCGGCCAGACGGGCCAGGGCGGCCAGGGAATGGTCCGCCTCGGGCGCGGCGTCGATGGCGGCCCGGGCGCGCAGGGTGGCCGGATGCGCTGCCGGCCGGGGCGGCAGGCGCAGGTCCAGGATACGGGCCAGCCGCTCCCAGAGCGGCAAGGCCTCCCCGTCGCCGTGGGCCAGGGCCTGCCCGAGCCGGACGACCAGTCCGGCCGCCGCGCCTTGCTCGAACAGGCGCACGCCCTGCCCGGGCCACGCGCCGCCGTCGGGCGCCGCCGCCGGACACAGGGCCGGGTCCACGGCCAGGACCAGATAGGAGTGGCCGTGGCTGTTTGCCGCGCCGCAGGCATGGGGCAGGCCCGGCGGGATGACGAAGCCCTGGCCGGCCGCGACGGTCCAGGACTCCCGGCCGAAGACGATGCGCCGGACGCCGGAAAGGCAAAGCCCCACCACCAGCCGGCCATGGGCGTGGCGAATGATGTCCGCGGCGACTCCCCGGCCGCGCACGGCTTCGATACCCGGCAGGTCCGGGCTGCGGACCACGGTCAGGGCTTTTTCACGAGGCAAGGCGACCTCCGGATGCGCGGCGGACGCGGCCAAGCGGCCGCGCCCCTCCTATAGCAGGGCCGGGAAGAACTTGGCAAAAAGCCACAGCCCCTCGTCCCCGGCCGTGACCTCGTGGACCAGCCCCCTGGGGATGACCGCCACCACGCCGGGCCGGTACTCGGCGCTGTCCCCGCCCATGGCGGCCGCGCCCGAGCCGGCCACCACCTCGTGGAGTTCGGATTGTCCTTCATGGATGTGGCTTGCCAGGCGCATGCCCGGCGCGACCCGCACCAGATGGCAGCTCAGGGCCCCGTCGGTGTCGGCTCCGGTGACCAGGTGTTTGATGGCCACGCCGGCAAAGGCCGGGTGGGCGTTCCACGGCAGCGCGGCGGCGTCCCTGGCCCCGGCCGGGGTCAGGATGCGCCGTCCTTCACGCAATGCTTCGTGCGTCGCATGGGACATGGACGACCTCCTTTGTCTGGCCGCACCATGCCCTGGGCCGGGTCCGGCGGCTTGGACGATCTTGCGGATCGGGACGTCTTCCTTGCGCAATGGGCCTGGCCGGCCTTTACGGGCCCGGCCGGGCCTGTTATCGTCATCGTACTTTTTTTCACATGACACGCCGAGGGGCCGCCCATGCAAATAGCCGACATCATGCGGACAACCGTCATCAAGGTCCGCTCCGAAGCCCCGGTCGGGCACGTGCTCATCTGGTACGGCGGCATGGGCAGCCGGTTCCGCAACACCTACGTGGTGGACCACTGCGACCGGCTGCTCGGCGTGGTCACCATCCACACCTTCCTGTCGTTCATCGTGCCCCCGACCGTGACCGAACAGGCCAAGGCCGGGCTGCTCGACGACCGCGAGGACCTCCTCGACGCCCTGCGCCACAACATGGCCGCCATTTCCGACACCCCCATCGTCGACCTCATGGACGCGGACTACCCCTTCGCCCACCCCGAGGACCTGTTCGTCATGGCCAGCGAACTGGTGGTGGAAAAAGGCATTGCCGCCCTGCCGGTCATCGACCCCAACGGCGTGCTCGTCGGCGAGATCAGCCGACGCATGATCCTCCAATTCCTGGTCCAGAACCTGTAAGGACGCACCCCATGCCAAGCCGCACCCTCCTCGCCGCCCTGGCCCTGGCCCTGACCGTGGGCCTGTTCGCCCTGGCCAAGGCCGCCCCGGCCGACGCCCTGGCCGCCTACCGCGAATCCTTCGCCGCCGACCCAAAGGCCGGCCTCGGCTGCGGCTGCCCCGGCTGCAGCTGCGTCAGCTGCAGCTGCGGCTAGGAGAGGCGAGAAGAGAAGAGAAGAGTGCCTCCGGCGGCCGGGAGGGGGTCACCCCCTCCCGGGCCCTCCCGGTCTG
>CAZIJE010000038.1:0-27106 GCA_964539435.1 uncultured Desulfovibrio sp. | reverse complement strand
TCTCTCCCTCGCCTTCTCCCTGGCGTCCGCTAACACCCGCGCATCCAGGCCTGCCAGGCCTCCCAGCCGTGGACCCGGGCGGCCATGGCGGCATAGCCGCCGGCTTCGGGGTGGTAGCCGTCGGCGCAGGCCACGAGGCTGTCGAGGTAGGCGGTTTCGCGGCAAAGGGCGCGGCACATTTCCAGGTAGGGCACGGCCATGTCCTCGCAGGTGCGGGCGAAGACGTCGGAGAGTTCCTCGATGCGGGCGCGGTGGGCGTCGTCGAGGACCGGCGGCGGTCCGACCATGAGCACGGGGCTCAGTTTCGAGACCTGGGTGACGATATCGAAGAGGTTGTCCACGGACTGGGACAGCTCGACCTTGCGCCGGCCGTTTTCGACCTTGGCGTCGTTGACGCCGAACGACAGGACCACGCGGCCCTCGTCGCGGGGCAAGAGCCGGGGCGGCAGTTCGCGGCCGAGCCGGTTGCGGATGTGCTGGCTGGTTTCGGAGCGCACGCCGAGGTTGTAGACGGTCAGGTCCAGGCCGGCCAGGGGCGAGGCGGCGCACAGGCGTCCGACCCAGCCGAGGCAGTGGGGATCGCCGACGCCGACGGTCAGGGAATCTCCGACAAAGGCGATGCGCATGGTTTACCCCCATTCCTCGTAGGGCGGATTGGCCTTGCCGGTCACGGATTCGATGTCGATGCGGACCACGGCCGTGCGGGGCAGGACCTCGGGCCGAAAGCCTTCGACCGGACCGGCGTGGCGGCGCATGATGATCCGCAGGGCTTCGAGCTTTTCGGCCTCGTCCTCGACGAAGACGGCCGTGCCGAACCCGATGACCGACTTGTAACGGGTGGTGTAGTCGCAGGGCCGCTCCCCGGTCACCACTTCCACGTCGCAGTCCACTTCGAAGCAGACCCTGGGGTTGGTCCGCAGGATGTCCATCTTTTTCCCTTTCAGGGAGGAATGGAAATAGACCCGGCCGTGGTCGTAGCCCATGTTGACGGGCACGACATAGGGCCAGTCGCCGTCGTAGAGGCCGAGCCGGCAGATGGTCGACTGCAGGAGCAGTTGCTCCAGGGCGCTCTTATCCTTGATTTCCCGTTCCCGCTTGCGCATGTCGTGCTCCGGACGTTGTTGTGGTGCTGGTTCTGCGGCCGGTTTAGGCCGGAATGTTTCCGGCCAGGGCGTCCATCATGGAAAACATGAGCTTGCGGATATCCTTGAAGGCCTCGCGGCCGGCGTGCATCTGCTTGGGGTGATGGATGGTGGGGCCGGGAAGGGCCACGTCCGCGGCGCAGTGCTTGATCAGGTTCTGCATGCCGGGCGGCGTGGTTTCCAGGTGGAACTGCAGGCCGACCACCTTGTGGTTGTAGACAAAGGCCTGGTTGGGACAGGCGGCCGAGGTGGCGGCGTGGACCGCGCCCGGCGGGATGGAGAAGGCGTCGCCGTGCCAGTGGAAGGCGTAGAAGCTCGGCGGGAATCCGACGAAGGCCGGCTCGGCCTGGCCTTCGGGCGTCATCTCCACCTGGAACCAGCCGATCTCCGGCACGGGGTTGCGCGACACCGAACCGCCGAGGACCACGGACAGGAGTTGCGCCCCGAGGCAGATGCCGAGCACGATTTTGTCGGCGGCCACGGCTGCGGCAATGGCTTTTTTCTCGACGGCCAGCCAGGGGTATTCCTTTTCGTCGTACGCGCCCATGGGGCCGCCCATGACCACGAGCATGTCGTAATCCGAGGCAGGGGGCGGCGTCTCGTCGGCGAAAAAGGCCGTGAAGGTCAGTTCGTGGCCCTTTTCGGCGGCCCAGGATTTTATGGAGCCCACATCCTCGAAGGGGACGTGGTAAAAGGCGTGCAAGCGCATGCGAAACCTCCGAATGGTGTCGATGGGAAACGACGCGAGCAGCGCGTAGCGTCGGCCATGGTTGTCGTTTCCGCGTCCCCGGTTGTCAAGGAGGAAACCGCCCTTGGCGGCCCTTTCGCCCCGCTCCTGATTGGCTTATAGGACGACCATGCGGCACGGCCGCGCCCGCCACTTCAACGATGAGGGAACACCATGAACAAGACCCCGTGGCACGCCCAGACCCTGGCCCTGCACGCCGGCCACGAGCCCGATGCCGACACCCTGTCCCGGGCCGTGCCGATCCATATGACCACGAGCTTCCTGTTTCGCGACGCCGAGCACGCGGCCAACCTGTTCGCCCTCAAGGAGGCGGGCTACATCTACACCCGGCTCGGCAACCCGACCACGGACGTGCTGGAAAAACGGCTGGCCGCCCTGCACGGGGCATCGGCCTGCGTGTGCACGGCCTCGGGCATGTCCGCCATCTTCTACGCCGTGGCCGCCATCGCCAGCGCCGGCCAGAACATCGTCTCGGGCAGCAACCTGTACGGCGGCACCCACACCCTGTTCGAGCATACGCTCAAACGCTTCGGCATCGAGGTCCGGTTCGTGGACTCGTCAGGGACATCGGGTCCGACCAACGTCGCCCGGGCCATCGACGACAAGACCCGACTGGTCTTTTCGGAATCCATCGGCAATCCGCGCTGCAACGTGGACGACCTGCCGGCCATCGCCAAGGTGGCCCACGACGCCGGCATTCCGTTCGTGCTGGACAACACCGTGGCCGCGCCGCCGATATTAAACCCCTTTGCCGTGGGCGCGGACATCGCGGTCTATTCGCTGACCAAGATCATCGGCGGCCACGGCACGGTCATCGGCGGGGCCATCGTCGAGGCCGGCGGCTTCGATTGGGCGGCCCAGGGCAAGTTTCCGGAGATCACTGCCCCGGACCCGACCTACCATGGGGCCAACTTCTGGGACATGCTGTGCACGCTCGAGGGCACGCCCTGCTCGGCCTTTTGCACCAAGGTCCGCACCGGGCTCATGCGCGACATCGGGGCCACGCCGTCGCCCCTCAACAGCTTCCTGGTCCTCCAGGGCGTGGAAACCCTGCCGCTCCGGGCCAAGGCCCACTGCGCCAACGCCCGGCAGGTGGCCGCATTCCTGGAGGCCCACCCGAAAGTCGCCTGGGTCAACTACGCCGGCCTTCCCAGCCACAAGGACCATGCGCGGGCCAAGGCCTTTTTCCCCATCGGCCCGGGCGCGGTCTTCGGCTTCGGCCTGACCGGCGGCAAGGAGGCCGGCCGGAAGTTCATCGAGTCGGTGAAACTCTGCTCGCACCTGGCCAACATCCTGGACGCCAAGACGCTCGTCATCCACCCGGCCAGCACCACCCACTCGCAGTTGACCCCGGACGAACTGGAGCAGGCCGGCGTCACGCCGGACATGGTGCGGATCTCGGTCGGCATCGAGGACGCCGAGGATATCATCGCGGATTTGCAGCAGGCGTTGGAGCAGGTGGGAGAATAGAAAGAGAAAATGGGGGAACGGTTTGGGCAACAGCCCCTTGAAACGCGTTTCCCCCGCCCCCCTCGAAGGGATGAGGAGGCCGGCAGGAGCGTTAACGATTCTATCCAAGGAGCCGTCGCAGCAAAAGCCTCTGCATGTCCCGGCGTCCGTCGGTTATCAGGTTGACGTACACGGTCTCGCCTCGAACCTGATAGAGTATTCTGTAGGGTGGGACGCTCACCTCCCGATACTCACGGATACCGATCTCCAGCAGTTCCGGCGGGTAGTGCCCACGGTGCGGCTGTTGCGCCAAGGCATGTAGAGCCTTCTCGATTTTCGAGAGCACCCGTTCGGCGGCTTCGGCGGAATCACGCCAGACGAGGTACTCGTCAATCTCCTGCAAATCGCGCGCGGCGTCATCAGTCAATAAGACCGCAAACGGCATTACCGCGCCTCACGTCCGTTGCGAATGGCGTTGATGACGTCGCTAGCCTGCCGCACCTTCCCTTCCTCGATCTGTCGGTTTCCCAAGGCCAGGATTTTCAAGAGCGCCAGCGTCTCCTGCGTGTGTTCGTAACTGGCAACATCCTGAATAACCGCCTTGGCCTCGCCATTTTGCGTAATGACGAGCGGCCCGCCCCCCTCGCCAAGTTCGCGAACAATAGTGGCGGCATGCGCCTTCAAATAGCTGATAGGCTTGATATGCTCCGACAGCTTCATGGCTTCCTCCAAGAAAAGACAGGACCAAATATAGTCCTTAAAAAGGTCGAAGGCAACACTTCCGGCACGATCGGGTACTGCTCCGCCCCCTCGTCACTCCTTCTCCACCGCGCACAACAACCCCCGCAGCTGGTACGAGCCGAAGGCCGGGTCGTAGGGAGGTCCGTCGCTGGTCAGGACATTGGCGTTGGACTCGAAGACGCCGAAGTCGAACCCGCCCCGCTCGGGAAACCACCAGCCGTGGTCCACGCTGACCACGCCTTCGCGGATGTCGTCCGAAACCTTCGCCCGCATCCGGATTTCCCCGCGCGGGCTCCGCACCCGGATCCAGTCGTTGTCGCCGATGCCATACGTCGCGGCCGTGGCCGGGCCGAGCTCGGCCAGGGGGTCGGGACGGCGGGCGCGCAGTTTCTCGCTTTGCCGGCCGTCGCTGTGGAAATACTCCGGCCGCCTGGCCCCGGTGGTCAGGACGAGCGGATACTCCCGGGCCACCTCCGGCGCGGCCGTCGGACTCTCGGGCGGTTCGGCAAAGGACGGCAGGGGGTCGTAGCCGAGCCGGGCCAGGCCCTTGCAGAAAAGCTCCACCTTGCGGCTCGGGGTCCGAAACCCCTTGTCTTCGTAGCGGCGGTAGGCCGGCGCGGCCCGGACCATGAACCGGTCGGCCAACTGGTCGAAGGTCAGGCCGATGGGCTTTAGCCTCTGGTCCAGGATGTCGGTCAGGCTCTCCCCGGCCCCGGGCAGGTCCAGGCGGCGGGCCAGGTCGGACAGGATCAGCTCGTTTTGCCGGCACTCGCCCACGGCCACGACCTTTCTGTGGGCGAACACGGCCTGGGGCGCGACCAGCGGCAGTTCGATCACCTGGTCGATCTCCGGCCAGAAGGCCGAGGGCAGGACGTAGTCGGCCAGCGCCGCCGTCGGGGTCAGGAAGTGGTCGGCCACCACCAGCAGGTCCAGGGCCCGCAGGGCCTCGTACACCCCGCGCGCGTTGGCCACCGTGGCCAGGGGGTTGTTGCCGAAGACCAACAGCGCCCGGATCCGGTACGGATCGCCGGAGCGCATGGCGCGAAAAAGGCCCGGGATGTGGGCCGAGGGCATGAAGGCCCGAAACCCGCCCAGGAGCTTGAACCGGTCGGCCCCGATCCGCTTGGCCAGGGCGTCTTGCGGCAGGGCCTGGCGCAGCACCGGATAGGCGGCGATAAGGTCGTGGCCGAAGACGTCCCCGCCTGGCGCGTCCAGGTTTCCGGTCAGCCCGCGCAAGACGGCCACGGCCCGCACGGTCTGCAGGCTGTTGGGGTTCTGCTCGATGGCCACGCCCCAGTCGAGAATCGACGGCCGGTCCAGGGCATAGCGCCGGGCCGCCTCCAGCATGTCGCCGGCTGGCACGCCGGTTACGGCCTCGGCCCAGGCCGGCGTGCAGTCTTTCACCCGCTGCCGCAGGTCGTCGAAGCCGGTGGTCCAGGCGGCCACGAAGTCCCGGTCGTACCAGCCCTCCTCGATGACGGCCCGGATCATGGCCAGGGCGAGCGCCGCGTCGGTTCCCGGCCGGACGGGCAGGTGCAGGCCGCACTTTTTCGCGGTCTCGGAGCGCCGGGGGTCGACGCTGATGCCGAAGGCCCCGTTCTCCAGGGCGCGGCGGACCGGGAAGGCCAGTTCCCCGTCCGCGCTCGTGACCAGCGGGTTGTGGCCCCAGAAGAGGATCGTTCGCGGCTGCGTGTCGCCGTAGTAGTCCCCGGCCACGAACCCGCCGTAGGTCAGGTTGGAGACCGTGATGCGCGGGATGAAGCAGTTGGCCAGGCCGGGCTCGTACCAGTTGGGCGTGCCGAAGGTGTTGGCGAACCGGATGACGTGGAAATAGTGGTGCCGGCCCGTGCCCTGGCCAAGAGCCACGGATTCGGGGCCGGACTCGCGGCGATACGCATCGAGCTTTTCCGCGATGTCGGCCAGGGCCTCGTCCCAGGACACGGGCGCGAACCTGCCCGAGCCGCGCGCGCCCACGCGCTTAAGCGGCCTCAGGAGCCGGTCCGGGTGGTACATGAGCTCGGGCGTGGACAGGCCCTTGACGCACATGCGCCCCAGGCTGAACGGCGAGCCCGGCCAGGGCCGGACCCGGACGATCCGACCGCCGGACACGGTCAGCCGGGCGGCGCAGCCGCCGTGGCAGACGCGGCAGATGCTGCGAAATTCGCCGTCTGGCGAGGGTGTTGTCACAAGGGTCGGGATGGAAGCCTCCGGCGGCCAAAGGGCTTCGCCCTTTGGAATCCCCTAAGGTTATGGATCGTGGCCAAGCATCAGGATGCGACGCTAGGGCAGGGCCGCGAAGAAGCAGACCACGGCCAGCGCGCCAAGGCACGTGCGGATGCCGTGGAGCATGTTCCACTTTTCCAGGAGCGCCCGGGTGGCGGCGTCGGCCACGTCGGGATCGGTGGCCTGAAGGGTCCGGTTGACCGGCATGATCCACTTGTAGGTCACCACCCAGTTGGCAATGGAAAAAAGCGCGCCCGTGAGGTTGAGCGCCCCGCCGGCCCAGAAAAGGGCCATGAGGCCGAAGAGGAAACCGGCCATGGCGAGCGTGGCCTGCATCCGAAAGGCCCGGGGATAGCTCTCCCGCCACTGGGCCAGCATTTCGCCGTCGAGCAGCGCCCGCCTGGCCGGGTGTTCGACCAGGTTGATATACAGGGCCACGCCCGTGAACGCGGCCATCACGGCCAGGGCAAGGGCGGTGAATTCCATAGCCGTCTCCTTCCTCAGGCCCCGAGCCCGTCCAGGACCTCGTGCAGCGCGGCAATGGCCACATCCTGCTCGGCATTGGTCAGGGACGGGTACATGGGCAGGGAGAAAATTTCCTTGGCCGCCCGCTCGGTTTCGGGCAGGTCGCCTTCCTTGTACCCCAGGTGGGTATACCCGGTCATGGTGTGGATGGGCCAGGGGTAGCTGATGTTGACGTTGACCTCCCGCTCCTTGAGACCGGCCATGACCGCGTCCCGGGCCGGATGGCGCGCGACGTACAGGTAGTAGGCGTGCTCGTTGCCCGGGGCGGTGACGGGCAGGGTCAGCGTGGTGTCGGCCAGGGCGGCGTCGTAGCGGGCGGCCAGTTCCCGGCGGCGGGCGACATAGCCGGGCAGGTGCCTGAGCTTGCCGCGCAGGATGGCGGCGTGGAGCTCGTCCAGGCGCGCGTTGAAGCCGTGCTCCAGGGCGTAGTACGTCTTCTCCATGCCGTAGAACCGCAGCTTTTTCAGCTTGGCGGCCACGTCCTCCCGGTCGGTCAGAACCATGCCGCCGTCGCCGTAGGTGCCGAGAATCTTGGTCGGGTAGAAGGAGAAGGCGGCCGCGTCGGCCAGGGACCCGGCCACCCTGCCGTGGCGCGCGGCCCCGTGGGACTGGGCGCAGTCCTCGACGACGAGCAGCCCGTGGCGGTCGGCCACTGCGCGTACCGCCTCCATGGCCACGCACTGGCCAAACAGGTGCACGGCCACGATGGCCCGGGTGCGCGGAGTCACAACGGCCTCGAGCCGCGCCGTGTCCATCAGGTAGGTGGCCGGGTCGATGTCCACGAACCGGGGCAGGCCGCCGGCGCTGACAATGGCCGAAACCGTGGGCACGGCCGTGTTGGCGACCGTGACCACCTCGTCGCCGGGCGCAAGGCCCAGGGCCAGCAGGGCCAGCATGACCGCGTTGGTGCCGTTGTCGCAGCCCACGCCGTATTGCGCGCCGCAATAGGCCGCGAACTCCTCCTCGAAGGCGGCCACTTCGGGCCCGAGGATCAACTTTCCCGACCGCAGCACGGATTCCACGGCGGAAAGGATCTCCTCCCGCTCGGCCTCGTATTCGTTCAGGTAGCCCCAGACATTGACAGACATGACGGCATCTCCTGTAGGCAAGAAAAGACCGGGGCGCTGCCCCGGGCCCCGCCGGGGGGAATGATTCCCCCCGGTCCCCCCCCATTTTTTCAACAGATGGACAGGAAGGCAATCCCCCTCGCCAGGGGGTCCGGGGGGATTATCCCCCCGGCAGGGTGGTCCAGGAGGGGCGGCGCCCCTCCTGGTCGCCGAAGGCTGACCGGCGCAGCCGGGACAGGGTGCGGGCGTCGGCCAGGAGGTCGCGCGCCAACTCCTCGCCCTTTCCCTGGTCCATGGCGGCCAAGGCCCGTTGGAAAAAACCGGCAAAGGCGTCGGCCGGCCCGAAGGTCTCGGTCCGCACGCCGGACGGGGTGTTGACGGAAAGGGCCAGGGCCACGCCGGGCGGCGGGGTGAAGGCCCGGTCCATGGCCACGGCCAGCCCCGGCCCCAGGACGTCCAGGCGGTTGGCGTAGCCGGTGTCGAAGCCGAAGGTCCCGGCCAGGGACCGGCCGCCGGCATAGGTCAGCAGGCAGGAAAAGGCGGTCTCCACCTCCGGGCCGCGCGCGAGAACCCGGCAGACCACGTCCTCGGGTTCGGCCCCGAACAGGACGCGGCCGGGACTGACGGCATAGGGGCCGAGGTCGTAAAGGGCCCCGCCGCCGCAGGCGGCCAGGTGGCGGAAGTTGCCCGGGGCCAGGGGCGGAAAGGAGAACACGGCCGACAGGCGGGACGGCGCGGTCCCGGCGGCGGCAAAGGCTTGGCGCAGGCCGGCCAGGCGCGGGTGGTCGGCCCAGACCGTGGCCTCGGCCAGGACCAGGCCCTTGCGGGCGGCCAGGTTCGCGGCCCGCTCGGCCGTTTCCAGGTCCGGAAAGGCCGGCTTGTCCACGACGACGTGGCGGCCGGACTCCAGGGCGGCCAGGGCCAGGGAGGCGTGGCGGCTGTTTTCCGTGGTCACGTACACGGCCTCGGCCGGGCTCGCGGCCAGGGCCGCGGCCGGATCGTCGAAACGGGAGACCGGCAGGCACGGCCCGTCCGCCGGCCGACGGCCGCTTCTGGAGGCCAGGCACACGGCCGTGACGCCGAGCCCGGGCAGGACCGGCAGGACGCGGCGGAAAAAGATGTCCGAGCCGCCGAGGACCAGGAGGTTCATGGACAGGCCTCGGGCCCGCCCAGGCAGGCGAGCAGGTTTCTGGCCTCGATGTTGACGTGGCCGTGCCGGGCCATGCGCCACAGCTGGCCAAGCGTCATCCACAGGTAGTGGTCGGGAATTTCCGGTTCTTGGCCGGGCGGCAGCTCCACGATCATGTAGCGGTTCTGAAAATGGTGGAACCGGCCGCCCTCCTCGGACTGGACCGCGTCGTAGCGGACCCGCATCCCAAGGGGATCGAGGAACCGTTCCAGGAAACGCGGGGCGCAGAAACGGGAGGCCCGGGCGGCGACCTCGGAACAGGCCACGGTGGGTCCGATCTCCATGCCGTCGCGGTTGCCGGGCTCCAGGCTTCCCCGGGCCAGAAAATGGAGCAGCCCGTCCTTTTTCTGGCACAGGAACCCGACCAGGCCCTGGCCCTGGTGGTGCAGCAGCGGCTGGGACCAGCGGGTGGCCTCGCGGGTGCGGGCCGTGACCGTCACGCCGATGACCGAGAAATAGAGTCCGGACTCGTGGCTGATGGCCGTATCCGTGACCCGCCAGCCGCGCAGCCCGTCAAGGGGCAGGGTCGAGACCCGGATGCCGTGCCGGGCCTTGGCCCGGGTCAGCCAGGCCATGACCGCGTCCATGGTGTGCCGCTCCCGGTCGGACCGGGCGTAGGACAGGGCCAGGTCGCGCTGAAAACCCGTCAGCCCGTCCAGCAGGGCCTCGTCCGGCGGCTCGTCCGGATCGGCCAGGGGGATCAGGGAGACCACGGTGCGGGCGTCCATGTTGACGATGTTGTCCCGGGCCAAGAGGGCCTTGATCTGGCCGAGGGTCATCCAGCGGAAGTCCTCGTGGACCGGCACGTCGTGGTCCACGGCCACGACCATGTTGCGGTTGCGCTTGCGCAGAAACCGCGCCCCCTGCTCGGGCTGGAGCTGGTCCAGAAGGACGGTCGCCCGGCCGGGGTCGGTGAAGTATTCGAGGTAGCGCGGCGTCCGGCCGCCGTGGACCCGGGAATAGTTGCTGTGCGTGGCCTGGACCGTGGGCGAGAGCTGCAGGATGTTGACGTTGCCCGGCTCCATCTTGGCCTGCATGAGGAAATGGAGGGCGCCGTCGATCTCCCGGGCCAGAAGTCCCAGGATGCCGACCTCGGGCTGGTTGATGATGGGCTGGTCCCAGGAGGGCGTCGGTCCGAAATCCGTTGCGACCCGGATGCCCTCGATGGTGAAAAACCGGCCGGACCGGTGCCCCAGCCGCAGGGGGTCGGGCAGGAAGGCCCACTGGTCCAGGCCGGACAGGGGCGTTTGGCTGACCTCGAACCGGTCCCGGCGGTCCTTGGCCGCAAACCAGGCCATGACCGCCTCCAGATCGCCGCAGGCCCCGGAGGCCGCCCGGCACGCCCGCAGGAAGGCCAGGCGGGCGGACCGGTCGTTCATGCGCCCGCCACCGCCGCCCGGTAGTCGTCCAGGGACCGCAGGGTCCTGGACGGATCGTAGCGGGTGCTGGCCAGGACCAGGCAGACCGCATCCGGGCTTATTGCCGTGATGTCGAGAAAGACCATGGCCGGCAGGTACAGGCCCCTTGCCGGATCGTCGAGGCAATAGGAGACCGTGTCCCGGCCGTCGGTCAGGGTCAGGCGGAAGGAGCCGGCCACGGCCACCACGCACTGCTCGGTGTCGCGGTGGGCGTGGCCGCCCCGGTCGGCGGTCATGTGGTGCATGTAAAAGACCCGGGCCACGGCAAACGGCAGGTGACGGCCGCCTTCGAGCATGGACAGGGCCCCGCGCGCGTCCCGGGCCGTGGGGATCTCGACCCAGCGCACGGCCGCCAGGGGGCCGTTCATTGGCCGTCCTCCTGGCCGCGCCGGCCGGGCCGGCCGTCGCCGCCGTGGGTCTCCCGGACCACGAACTGCGGGGCCTTGTTGGCCTCGAGCAGGCCCCGGCCGACGTATTCGCCGAGCAGTCCCAGCATGACCAGCTGGATGCCCGAAAAAATGACCACGGTCACGTACAGGGTGGTCCAGCCCGTGGGCACGGCCACGCCGAAAAGCTTTTCCAGCAGGCTCCACAGGGCCATCGCCAGGCCGAAGCCGCCGATGGCCAGGCCGAGGACCGCGGAAAACCGCAGCGGGGCCACGGAAAAATTGACGAACATGGTCAGCCACAGGCGCATGAGCTTCCACAGGGTATAGCCGGACCGGCCGGCCGCCCGGTCGCGGTGTTCCACTTCCACCTGGCCGATGTTGTCCGTGGCCCGCAGGATCAGGCCGTCGACATAGGGCGAGGGGCCGGTATAGCCCGTGATCTGGTCCACCAGGAAACGGCTGACGCACTTGAAGCTCGACAGGTAGAGCTGGGACGGCTTGCCGAGCAGCCGGGTGGCCACCTTGTCGTTGAACGCGCTGCCCCAGTTGCGGAGCCAGCCGTGGCGCTTTTCCCGGAACGCGGCATAGACCACGTCGTAGCCGCCGGTCACGGCCGCCTCCAGGAGCCGGGCCGCCTCGGAGGGCGGGTTCTGGAAGTCGTCGTCCATGACCACCACGTAGTCGCCCCCGGCCTGGCGCAGGCCGGCCATGACCGCGTTGTGCTCGCCGAAGTTGCGGGCCAGGCGCAGGTAGGTCACCCGGCCCGGGTGCCGGTCGCAACAGTCCCGGCAGGCCCGGTGGCTGCCGTCCCGGCTGCCGTCGTTGACCAGGACGATGTCCGTGTCCGTGGCCGGCGGCGCGGCAAGGAGCGTGTCCACCAGCCGGCCGATGGTGGTTTCGGCGTTGTAGACCGGGATGACCACGGTAAGGGACGGCGTCTTTGGCTGTGCGTTCATGTCCGGGTACGGCGTGGTTGGAGGTGGGCCGGCTTGGCGGGGTTGCGGGCCACGGCGAAAAGCGACAGGCCAAACGGCAGGCGCAGGCCCAGGCCCACGGCCAGGTCGTTCTCAAAGGACCGGACGCCGGCCAGGAAGGCGTTGAGCCTGGCCGGCAAGGGGGCCAGGTCGGACCGGGGCGTGGTCCCGGGACGTTGCCGACGCCGCCACAGCCGGACCAGGGCGGCGGCCGGGAAAAGCAGGGTGTTGGAATAGGTCAAAAGCTCCACCGCGAATCCGGCCCCGGCCAGAAGCGCCGCCACCTGGCCGCGCCGGTAGCGTCGGACCACGCCCACGGCCCGGTCGTGCTCGCTGTAAAGCGACTGGAAGGCCACGAGATTGAGGATGAGCCGGCCGCCCGGGACAAGGACCCGCCGGCAGTCGGCCAGGGCCGCCGGAACGGCCGCCGGCGGCAGGTTGGCCAGGACGTCCAGGGAGACCACGGCGTCGAAGGAGGCGTCGGCAAAGGGCAGGGCGGCCACCGATGCCCGCGCCAGCGGGAACGGCCCCCGCCGCCGGGCCAGGGCCAGGGCCGTGGCCGACAGGTCCAGCCCCCAGGCCGCATGCCCGTCGCGGACGAGCAGGTCCAGGACCTTGCCCGAGCCGCAGCCGGCGTCGAGGACCCGCAGCGGGCCGTCTTTTCCCTTCCCGCACCGCTCCAGGGCCTTTCGCGCCTGGTCGTGCAGGCCCCGGTACCACCAATGGCCCTCTTCGGCCTGAAACATTGTTTCGTATTCGGCTTCCAGCATGTCGCGATTGCGTTTCCCGGCGCGCCGCCAGCGACGGCCTTCCGGAAAGCGGGTTACGGTCTCCTTACGTGTTACCCGGGTCCTAGCGGTTTTCCCGGAATAAATCTATTGCAAGGCACGCGGAGACATTCGGTCGAGGCTGCCATGAATCCACCCCGCTCCCTGCGCCCCCTTTTTTCCGTGGTCACGCCGGTCCTCGGCGAGGCCGACCGGATCAACGCCCTGGTGGACCACATCCGCATGGCCGGCTACGGCCTGGATGTGGAGATCGTGGTGGCGGACGGCGATCCGGCCGGCACGACCCTGGCCGCCCTGGCCCGCGAGGGGGTCGTGGGCCTGACCGCCCCGGCCGGCCGGGCCAGCCAGCTCAATGCCGGCGCGGCCGTGGCCAAGGGCCACAACCTGCTTTTCCTCCACGCCGACACCCGGCTGCCGGCCGGGGCCTTCCAGGCCGCCGCCGCCGCCCTGGACGGCCGGGCCGAGGCCGGGGCCTTTTCCCTGGCCATCCGCTCCAAAAGCCCCTGGCTGCGGTGCGTGGCCGCCGGGGCCACCCTGCGCTCGCGGCTTTTCTCCCTGCCCTACGGCGACCAGGCCCAGTTCGTCCGCAGCGACCTGTTCGCGTCCCTCGGCGGCTTCCCGGACCTCCCGATCATGGAGGACGTGGCCTTCATGCGGGCCGTTGTCCGGGCCGGGGGCCGGGTGGCCATCCTGCCCCAGCGCGTCACCACCTCGGCCAGGCGGTGGCGGGCCGAGGGGCTTTTCCGGACCACGGCCCGCAACCTGACCCTGTTGGCCCTCTATTTCCTGGGCGTGCCGCCGGCCCGGCTGGCCGGCCTCTACCCAACCATGCCCGAACTGGCCCGGCGGGGACGCGGCGGTCCCCCGCGCCCGCTTTTCCCATGACGGGCACGCGGCTCCTCGTCTGCCTCAAGGCCCCCCTGCCCGGCCGGGTCAAGACGCGGCTGGCGGCCGGGATCGGGCCGGAGACGGCCCTGGCGGCCTACCGGGCCATGGTGGAAAACGTCCTGGCCGCGGCCGACGCCTCGGGCCTGCCGACCACTGTCCACTACGCTCCGCCGGAAGCACTGGACGCGGTCCGGGACCTGTGCGGCCGGGCCCGGCGTTACCGGCCCCAGGTTTCGGGCGACCTTGGGGAACGCATGGCCCGGGCCCTGGAGGAGGCGTTTGGCCAGGGGGCCGAGGCGGCCGTCCTGGTCGGCGGCGACCTGCCGCTGCTGACCGGGGACCTGCTGGCCCGTGGGGCGGCGCTTCTGGCCGCCTCCGACGCGGTGCTCGGCCCGGCGACCGACGGCGGCTACTACGCCATCGGCTTCACCCGGACCGGGTATTGCCGCCGGGCCTTCGCGGGCATCCCCTGGAGCACGCCCGAGGTGGCCGCCCGGACCCTGGCCGTCCTCCGGGCGGCCGGCCGGACCGTGGCGCTCCTGCCGGCGCTCCCGGACTGCGACACCCCGGCCGACCTGGCCCGCCTGTCCGCCCCGCCCTGGCGGGAGCTCCTGGAGGGCACGGCGTTCGGCGTTTTTCTCTCGGGACCGGCCCGCGATTCGTTTGACCACATCCCGGCCTATCGTTTATCCATACCATAAACAGCTGGGGGACACGACATGACGTTCTGGACGGCCCTGACGCAATTCGGCGATCTCGCGCTGTACTACGGCATGGACCGGGCCTACGAATACCTGGCCTGGTTCCTGTATTGATCCGGACGACGCCGGACACGGCCGCGAGGCCGGCACGCGGGGAGGCGGTGCGCGTTTGGGGGAAAAAAGCGGCGAGCTAAACGCCAGGACCCTTGTGTCCTGCTTTTTGCGTTGCTACCTGATCGGCGCGGCCTACAACACCCGTGGGCTGCAGCATGTGGGCCTGGCCTTCGCCATGGAGCCGGGGCTTTTGGTCCTGTATCCCGATCCGGACAAGCGGAGCAGGGTCTTTGACCGTTACCTCAACCTCTACAACACCCATTTTTTCTGGACTCCGCTTCTGGTCGGGCTGTTTTTGTCCATGGAGGCCAAGATCGCCCGGGGGGTGGTGCCGGCGGAAATGCTTGACAACGTCAAGACCACGACGGCATTCACCCTGTCCGCCATCGGGGACACGTTTTTTTCCGCCAGCATCCTCGGCCTGTGGGGGCTTTCCGCCGCCTGCCTGGTGGCCGACGGGCGCTACGGCCTGCTCGCGGGCCTCATGGCGGCCCTGTTCCTGGCGGCCCAGATCTTCAAGGCGGTGACCTTCCAGGCCGGCTACCGGGAAGGTTTCCATGTGCTCCGGCGTCTCAAGCGCTGGGACCTGGTCAACCTGGGCCGCAAGGTCAAGGTGGCCAATGCCGCGCTTTTGACCGTGTTCTGGATCCTCGCCCACCCCCGCCCGGAGACGCCCTCCCTGGCGGACGCGGCCCTGGTGGCCGTGCTGGCGGCCTGGGCGGCGACCCGGCCGTCGGTGTCGCGGGAGATCGCGCTTCTGGCCCTGGCCGCCGGCTGGGTGCTCGTGCGCTCCCTGTGGCCGGTCTGATCCCCCGGCGAAACGCCCCGGCTCCGGGCCGGGCCAACCTCCGCCGACGCGGTGGACAATGACCAACCAATCCTCATACGCCCAGTCCCAGGCGACGGACGACATCATGCCCCGGGACGGGGGGTTTTCCCTGCGCGTCCGGGTGCTGAACGACCAGGGCCTGCACGCCCGGCCGGCCGCGCGGCTGGCCCAGGAAGCCCAGAAATTTTCCTGCGACATCAGCCTGGTCCACGGCGACGAGTCCGTGGACGCCAAGAGCATCCTCGACATCCTGACCCTGGCCGCCGGCCACGGCAGCGAACTGGAGCTGCGGGCCAACGGCCCCGGGGCCGAGGACGCCCTGTCCCACCTGGGGGCGCTGATCCGCAACCGCTTCAAATAGGCCGCCCCGACATGACACTTCCCGAACCCACCGCGGCGCGCTTCCCGCATCCCTCCAAGGCCCTGGCGCGTCCCAAGGACCACCCCGGACATGGCACTCCTTAAAGGCATCCCGGTTTCGGCCGGCATCTCCATCGGGCGGGCGTTTTTCCTCAACCGCTCGGGCCTGGGGCCCCTGCCCCGCCAGACCCTGGCCGAGTCCCTGACCGAGGCCGAGACCGTCCGCCTGGACAAGGCCTTTGCGCAGTTCGGCCTGGAGATCGAGCAGGCCAGGGAACGGATTCCGGCCGAACTCAAGGAACACGCCCTGATCCTCGACTCCCACCTGATGATCCTGAAGGACCCCAAACTGGCGGGCGCGGCGAAAAACTACATCCGAACCCTGCGCATCAACGCCGAATGGGCCCTGGACAAGGCCGTGGACGACCTGGAAAAGGCCTTCCTGGCCCTGGACGACCCCTATTTCCGCGACCGGATCCAGGACGTGCGCACCGTGGCCGGGCGGGTCCAGGCCAGGCTCGCCGGCCAGTCCGGCGAGATGAAGGCCATCGAGAACCGGGTGGTCCTCATGGCCCACGACGTCTCCCCGGCCGACACGGCCTCGCTCCAGACCGACAAGATCATGGCCCTGGTCACGGTCCAGGGCGGCAAGACCTCCCACACCGGCATCCTGGCCCGCACGCTTGGCATCCCGGCCGTGGTCGGGGTCACGGAGCTCGAACGCGAGGTCCGCGACGGCGACCTGGTGGTGGTGGACGGGCTGCGTGGCGTGGTGGTCCTGTCGCCCGGCGAGGAGGAGCTGGAGCGGCTGTCCGACCTCAAGTACCAGTTCGAGGCCTACCAGGCCGGCATCATGCGCGGCTGCCACCTGCCGGGCGAGACCATCGACGGCTACCGGGTCAAGGTGAAGGCCAACATCGAGATGCTCGAGGAAGTGCCGACCGTGGTCAACAACGGCGGCGAAGGCATCGGCCTCTACCGGACCGAGTACTCCTACATGAACCGGTCCAAGCTGCCGACCGAAGACGAGCTCTACGAGGAATACCTCGACCTGGCCACGATCATGTCGCCGCGGCGCGTGACCCTGCGCACCCTGGACGCCGGGGCGGACAAGTTCGTCTCCACCCTCGGCGCCCTGGACGAGCGCAACCCGGCGCTGGGGCTCCGGGCCATCCGGCTGTGCATGCGCCACCGCGACATCTTCAAGACCCAGCTGCGGGCCATGCTGCGGGCGTCCCTGGCCGGCAACATCTCGATCATGTTCCCCATGATTTCCGGCCTGCGGGAGATCCGGCAGGCCAAGGCCATGCTGGCCGAGGCCAAGGCCGAACTGCGCCAGGAAGGGAGCCGGTTCGAGGCCGACATGCCGGTGGGCATCATGATGGAGCTGCCCTCGGCCGTGATGATCGCCGAGGTCCTGGCCAGGGAGGTCGACTTCTTCAGCATCGGCACCAACGACCTGATCCAGTACTCCCTCGGCATCGACCGGACCAACCGCTACGTCTCCCACATGTACCAGCCGCTCCACCCGGCCGTGGTCCGCAGCATCAAGCACGTGGTGGACGCGGCCCACCAGGCCGGCATCGAGGTCAGCCTGTGCGGCGAGATGGCGTCGGACCCCTTTTGCGTGCCCATCCTCATGGGCATGCAGATCGACTGCATCAGCCTGACCCCCCAGGCCATCCCGGGCATCAAAAGGATCATCCGCCAGGCCACCATGGACGATTGCAAGAAACTGCTTAAATGGGTCCTGGAAAGCCCTTCGGTCAGCCGGACCAACGCCCTGGTCCAGGAGACCATCTTCCGGCAGTTCCCGGACGAACTCATGTTTTATTCCTCGCTGCTCGACCGCGAGGAGACGCCGACCCACTGACCGGCCGGCCAAAGCCTTTTCACTGGCCTGTGGCGGGGAAAAGACGTATCAGTCGAACCCTCGCAGCCAAAAGGACGCCATGTCAGCCAAAGAGTCGGGCGAAAAGCTCATCGCCCAGAACAAGAAAGCCCGGCACCTCTACGAGTTCCTGGAAAAATACGAAGCCGGCCTGGCGCTTCGCGGCACCGAGGTCAAATCCCTTCGCGCCGGGCGGATCAGTTTCAAGGACGGGTACGTGAAGTTCACGGGCAACGAGGCCTTCCTGGTCGGCGTGCACATCGCGCCCTACGAGAACACCGGCCACGAGGGCCACGACCCGGAACGGCCGCGCAAGCTCCTGCTCCACGCCGCCGAGATCAACTCCCTGCGGGCCAAGGTGGAGCAGAAGGGGCTGACCGTCGCGCCGGTGCGGGTCTACCTCAAAAACGGCAAGGTCAAGGTGGAGATCGCCCTGTGCCGGGGCAAAAAAGTCTTCGACCGCCGCGACGACCTCAAGGAGCGGGACCTGGCCCGGGACGCGGCCAGGGAGCTGGCCCGGCGCTAGACCGTCCGGGTTCCTGGAAATTTTTCGAAGCATGCGCAATCCGTGTTCGCTTTTTTCCTGAAAAGCCCTATTCCTGTATTTCAAGGACACGCCGCCGGCCCACGTCCCGGCCGGCAGGCGCGGACGGACCGCGCCCGGGAGAAGACGGTCCTTCGCGATTGCGCCACGAGGAGTCGTTGCATGGTTTCCCACCGCCACGTCCCGCAGCTTGTGCTCGCCCTGTGCCTCCTTTTCGCGGTCCCGGCCCTGGCCGGTCCCCTGACCGAGGCCGACGAACGGGTGGACGCCTTCCTGGACGAGACCGCCGCCCTGTTCGGGGCCACCGAAGCCGATGTGACGCAGCGCCTCGGTCCGCCGCGCGAGCGCCAGGCCGTGCCCTTCACCAGCCCCCACGACGACGCCCCCTACGAGATCATCACCCTGGCCTACGACGGGCTTTCCGTGTCGCTCTACAGCATGGAAGGCGGCGCGCGCCAGTTCTACCACCAGATCCGGGTCACGGCCGGACCGGCCTGCTTCGCCCGCCGCATCTGCCTGGGCACGCCCCGGGAACGCCTGGCCGCGGCCCTGGGCACGCCCGAGGAGGTGGAGGACAGCACCTGGCGCTATTCCGACATGAGCGGCTACAACGAACTGACCTTCACCTTCGACGCCACAGGGGCCATCGATTCCATGACCTGGACCGCCGAGGCGGACTGACCCGGCATGACCGCCCCGCATCCCCTTTCCCCGGCCGCCCGGCGCTTCCTGGAGCAGTGCTTTCCCGGCGACGCGGCCGCGTTCTCCCGCGAGGAGGCCTTTGTCTACGGCACCGACGCCTCGCGCCGCTTTGCCCCGCCTTCGGCCGTGGTGCGGCCCGAGCGCCCCGAACAGATCCGCGAACTCCTGGCCTTTGCCCAGGCCGAGCGCATCCCCATCCTGCCGCGCGGCCGGGCCACCAACACCGTGGGCGACTGCGTGCCCGTAACCGGCGGCATCGCGGTCTCCACGGCCCGCCTCAACCGGATTCTCGAAATCGACGCGGCCGACTTCGTGGCCGTGGTCGAGCCGGGCGTGGTCACGGGCGACCTGCAGGCGGCTCTGGCCAAAAACCGCCTCTTCTACGCCCCGGATCCGGCCAGCGTGAAGTTTTCCACCATCGGCGGCAATGCCGCCACCTGCGCCGGCGGCATGCGGGCCGTCAAATACGGCGTCACCCGCGACCACATCCTCGGTATCGAAGCCGTGCTGCCGGGCGGCGAGGTCCTTCTGGCCGGCGGACGGACCCACAAGAACGTGGTCGGCCTGGACCTGACCCGGCTCCTGGTCGGCTCCGAAGGGACCCTCGGCTTTTTCACCCGGCTGACGCTGAAGCTCCTGCCCCTGCCGGCGGCCACGGCCACCCTGGCCGTGGCCTACCCGTCCGTGGACGCGGCCCTGGCCGCGGCCGGGGACGTGTTCCGGGCCGGCATCCTGCCCGCGGCCCTGGAGCTCCTGGCCCGGGAGGCCATGGAGGCCGTGGCCGCCATCGCCGACGTGCCCTGGCCGAGGGACGCCGGGGCCGCGCTTTTTATCCGCGTGGACGGCTCGCCCGAAGCCGTGGCCGCGGACCTGCGGCTCCTGACGGCGGCCACGGACCGGTCCGGCCCGGTCTGGAGCCAGGCCGCGTCCACGCCCGAGGCCGAGGAGGCGCTGTGGGAGCTGCGCCGCCTGCTCAACCCGGCCTCGTTCACCATCGCGCCCGACAAGCTGAGCGACGACGTGACCGTGCCGCGCGGCCGGCTCCGCGAGGCCGCCGCCGGCATCCACGCCATCGGCGAGGAGCTGCGGGTGCGCATCCTGGTCTTCGGCCACATCGGCGACGGCAACCTCCACGTCAACATCATGCACGACGCCGCCCGGGCCGACGAACGGAGCCGGGCCCTGACCGCCCGGGAGCGGATCCTCGCCCTGTGCCTGGAACTTCGCGGCACCCTGTCCGGCGAGCACGGGGTCGGCCTGTCCAAGCTCCCCTTCCTGGACCGCCAGTTGGACGCCACCCAGCGCGGCATCCTGCGCCGGGTCAAGACCGCTTTCGACCCGGCCGGCATCATGAACCCCGGGAAGGCCTACTGACGTGTCCACGGATCTCGCCCCCGTCCACTGCCTGCACGGCCAGGGCCGCCGGCCGGAATGCATCCTGTGCGGCCGCTGCCTGCCGGTCTGTCCGCTGTTCGCGGCCACGGGCCGCGAGGAACTGTCCCCGCGCGCCAAGTTTTTCCTGGCCCGGGCCGTGGCCGAGGGCCGGGCCGACCTGTCGCCAAAGGCCGCCGGCTTGCTCGCCACCCTGTGCCTGTCCTGCGGCAAGTGCGAAAACGCCTGCCCGCTCGGCCTGTGCGGCCCGGACCTGGTGGCCGAGCTGCGGGCCGCGCACCCGGGCTTCGCCGGGTTCCTGTGGAAGCTGTGGATCGAGCGTGCCGGGCTCATGTGGCCCCTGGCCCGGTCCCTGGCCAGGTTCCTGCCCGGCAACGTCCCCCCCCTGGCCCTGGCCAAGGCCAAGGACGCCCTGGTCGCCATGGGCGCGGGCCGGGCCCCGGCCCCCTGGCTTTTTCCCGAGACCTTCGACCGGCGGCATGCCGGCAGACAGGCCGTGCTCTTTTCCGGGTGCGTGGCCGAGCACGCCAACCCGCGCTGGAAGGAGACGGCCAAACGGCTCCTGGCGGGCCTCGGGATCACGGTCCTGCCGGACCCCGGTTTCACCTGCTGCGGCTGCACCCTGGGCCACGCCGGCGCGCCCGAGGCCCAGGCCGCCATGCAGCGGCACAACATCGACGCCTGGCGACGGGCCGGCCGGCCGCTCATGGTCGTCTTCTGCGCCACCTGCCGCTGCGGCCTGCGGGCCTACGCCCGCAAGGACCTGGGGCTGGCCATGGACGAGATCGGGCCGTGGCGCGAGAATCTGGTCTCCCTGGCCGAGCTCATGGGCGACACCACCTTTGCCGTGGACGCGGCCGCGCCCCCGGCCGTGCGCTACCACCGCCCCTGCCACGGGGCCGGCGGCAACCAGGACCTAACCTTTCTGCGCCGGGCCATGGGCGAAAGGCTCGTCTTTGACGAAAGCGAGACCCCGTGCTGCGGCTTCGGCGGCCTGACCAAGCTGACCTCGCCGGAACTGTCCGAGGCCGTGGCCGCCCACGCCCTGGCCGTCTACGGCCCGCGCCCCGGCGACCAGATCGTCACCGGCTGCTCCGGCTGCGTCACCCAACTGCGAAGCGCCGCGCCCGGGGACGTGGCCGTCGGGCACTGGCTGGAACTTGTGGGCTGACGCCGCCACCCGACCATGGTATGCCGCCCCGGTGCGCGAAACGTCGGCAAGCGCGTTTCCTTCCATTTTTTCGCCTGCCCCACGTCCCGCGCCATGCCGCCAACACAGCAAGCCCTCCGACGTCCGCCGGCCGGACGCCGGAACACGGGTGCGGCCCCAAAGAGCGTTAACGACGCCGCCATGCGCCACGCGCGCCGCACCGCCCCATAGCCAAGACAAGGAGTCCCCATCATGTTGAGAGCCATCGCCCGAAAGATCGTCGGGTCGCGAAACGAACGGTACCTCAAGAGCCTGCGCCCCATTGTCGAGGCCATCAACGCCTTCGAGCCCCAGATCCAGGCCCTGTCCGACGAGGCCATGCGGGAGCGCATCGTGGAGCTGCGCCAGGAAGTGGCCGGGGGCAAGTCCCTGGACGACATCCTGCCCGAGACCTTCGCCCTGGTCCGCGAAGGATCGGTCCGGGCGCTCGGCATGCGCCACTTCGACGTGCAGCTGATCGGCGGCGTGACCCTCCACCAGGGCAAGATCGCGGAGATGAAGACCGGCGAGGGCAAGACCCTGGTCGCCACCCTGCCGGTGGTCTTAAACGCCCTGTCCGGCAAGGGCGTGCACCTGATCACGGTCAACGACTACCTGGCCAAGCGCGACGCGGCCTGGATGGGCAAGCTCTACAACTTCCTCGGCCTTTCCGTGGGCGTCATCGTCCACGGCCTCGACGACGCCGAGCGGCAGGCCAACTACCAGGCTGACATCACCTACGGCACCAACAACGAATTCGGCTTCGACTACCTGCGCGACAACATGAAGTTCTACAAGGAACAGCTCGTGCAGCGCGAACTCAACTTCGCCATTGTCGACGAAGTGGACTCCATCCTCATCGACGAGGCCAGGACGCCGCTTATTATCTCCGGCCAGGCCGAGGACTCCTCCACCCTCTACGCCCGCATCGACGCCTTCATTCCGCTGCTGCGCAAGGAGACCGACTTCACGGTGGACGAGAAGGCCCGCACCGTCCTTCTGACCGAAGAGGGCGTGGCCCGCATGGAGCAGGTGCTTAAAATCGACAACCTTTACGACGCGGCCAACATCACCTTCCAGCACCACGTGCTCCAGGCCCTGAAAGCCCACCACATCTTCCAGCGCGACGTGGATTATGTGGTCAAAGACGGCCAGGTGGTCATCGTGGACGAGTTCACCGGCCGCCTGATGCCCGGCCGGCGCTACTCCGACGGCCTGCACCAGGCCCTGGAGGCCAAGGAGCACGTGGAGGTCGAGGCCGAGAACCAGACGCTTGCCTCCATCACCTTCCAGAACTACTTCCGGATGTACAAGAAGCTGGCCGGCATGACCGGCACGGCCGACACCGAGGCCGTGGAGTTCCGGGAGATCTACGACCTGGAGGTCATCTCCATCCCGACCCACCGGCCCATGGTCCGCAAGGACTTCCCGGACCTGGTCTACAAGACCCAGCGCGAGAAGTTCGAAGCCATCGCCGCCGACGTCAAGGAGCTCCACAAAAACGGCCAGCCCGTGCTGGTCGGCACGGTCTCCATCGAGAAGTCGGAACTGCTCTCCGGCATGCTCAAGAAGACCGGCGTGCCCCACGACGTCTTAAACGCGAAAAACCACGAGAAAGAGGCCGAGATCGTGGCCCTGGCCGGCCACTCCGGCCGGGTGACCATCGCCACCAACATGGCCGGCCGGGGCACGGACATCGTGCTCGGGCCCGGGGTGGTCGAACTCGGGGGCCTGCACATCCTCGGCACCGAGCGCCACGAGTCCCGGCGCATCGACAACCAGCTGCGCGGCCGTTCCGGCCGCCAGGGCGACCCGGGCTCCTCGCGGTTCTACCTGGCCCTGGACGACGACCTGATGCGGCTTTTCGGCTCGGACCGCTTGAAGGGCCTCATGGACAAGCTCGGCATGGAAGACGGCGAGCCCATCGAGAACCGGATGGTCTCCCGGGCCATCGAAAACGCCCAGAAGCGGGTCGAGGCCCACAACTTCGAGATCCGCAAGCAGCTCCTCGAATACGACAACGTCATGAACCAGCAGCGCGAGGTCATCTACACCCGCCGCCGCCAGCTCATGCAGACCACCGAGCCCGAGGTCTTCGTCACCGAATACATCGAGGACATTGTGGACGAGATCTTCCTCCCCCTGGAAGCGGCCAAGGGCAACCCGGACGCCGAGAGCCTGGAGGTGGCCGCGTCCCAGATCGAGGACCTGCTCGACCTGAAGATGGAGCTCGCCACCGGCGACCCGGCCGAGAAGCAGGCCGTGCTGGAGGCGGCGCAGAACCGGCAAAAGACCCTGTCCGAGGTGGCCGGGGACCACTACAAGGAGATCGCCCGCTACTTCCTCCTCGACTCCCTGGACCGGCACTGGAAGGAGCACCTGCTCTCCATGGACCACCTGCGCGACGGCATCGGGCTGCGCGGCTACGGCCAGAAGGACCCGAAGCAGGAATACAAACGCGAAGGCTTCGAACTGTTCCAGCAGCTCATCTACAGCATGCGCGACGCGGCCATCCGGGCCATGAGCCGGGTCCAGATCCGCAGCGAGGTGCGGGAGCAGGAGTTCCAGCACAAGGAAGAGCCGGCCAACCTGCGCTATTCGGGCGGGGATCCGGAGACCGAGGGCAAAAAGGAGCCCACGCGCCGCGCCGACCCCAAGGTCGGCCGCAACGACCCCTGCCCCTGCGGCAGCGGCAAGAAGTACAAGAAGTGCTGCGGCGCGAAGTAATAAAGATGCCTCCGGCGGCCGGGAGGGGGGCACCCCCTCCCGGGCCCACCCGTCCTGGGGTTTGCCCGGGCTTTTGTGATGCCATGCCGGCCCCCCTTGCCCGGGGGACCGGTTTTTTTTACAGGTAGGCCCACGCGCCGGCGGCGCGTGCACCAGACACTCTCCGGCAGAGGGCGGCCCCTCCTGTCGAACGTACCGGGCGGCCCGTTCGCGCGCCTTTGCGGTGATCCATGTTCGTCATTATCGGCATCGTGGTGGTTCTCGGCTGCGTCTTCGGCGGTTTCATGCTCGAAGGCGGGCACATGAACGTGCTCTTCCAGCCCATCGAACTCCTGATCATCGGCGGAGCCGCCCTGGGCTCCTTCCTCATCTCCGCGCCCAAGTCCATCGTGGTCGGCACGCTCAAGCACGTCATGCACGTGTTCACGGCCAAGGAGCCTGCGGCTTCGGACTACCAGGACCTGCTGACGCTGCTGTTCGAGCTCATCAACATCGCCCGCCGCGACGGCATCGTGGCCCTGGAGCCCCACGTCTCCAAGCCCGAGCAGTCCTCCTCCATCAACCGCTATCCCTCCATCGCCAAAAACAGGCAGCTGGCCCACTTCATCTGCGACAACATCAAGGCGCTGCTCTCCGAGGGCATCGACGCCCACCGCTACGACGACCTGATGCGCACGGACATCGCCACACTCCACCACCACGCCATGATCGCGCCCACGGCCGTGACCAAGGTGGCCGACGCCCTGCCGGGGCTTGGCATCGTGGCCGCGGTCCTCGGCATCGTCCTGACCATGGGCAAGATCAACGAGCCGCCCGAGGTCCTGGGCCACAGCATCGGCGCGGCCCTGGTCGGCACGTTTCTCGGCATCCTGTTGAGCTACGGCTTCATCGGCCCCATGGCCACCAACCTGGAGCACCAGGCCAAGGCCCAGCACCACATGCTGCACGTGGCCAAGGAGGTCCTGGCCGCGTTCAACTCCGGGTTCTCGCCCATGCTGTCCGTGGAGATGGGACGCCGGGCCATCCCGGACGACGTGCGGCCGACCATGGAGGACATGGAGGGGGCCCTGCGTGGCAAAAAATAGCAAGGACGCCAAGACCGTCGTCATCTACCGCGAATCCGAAGGCGGCCACGGCGGCCACCACGGCGGCTCGTGGAAGGTGGCCTACGCCGACTTCGTCACGGCCATGATGGCCTTCTTCCTGCTCCTGTGGCTGGTGGTCTCGCTCAAGCCCCAGCGCAAGCAGGAGTTGTCCCTGGTCTTCCAGGACAAGAACGTGGCCTCCAAGGAAAAGGTCCAGAACCTGGAAAAGGTGCCGACCTTCATCAGCCCGGACGCCATCAAGGGCAGTCCCGAGTTCAAGCTGTCCCAGGAAAACAAGCTCAAGTACGAGATCGCCCTGCTGATCAAGGAACTGATCACCTCCGACCCCAACGTGAAAAACAACTCCGGCGTGAGCAGCGAATCCTCGGGCGTGCTCATGCAGGTCAACAATGCGGTCATGTTCAAGCCCGGTTCGGCCGAGCTGACCCCGGCCGCGGCCAAGGTTCTCGACGGCGTGGCCAAGATCCTCCAAGACTTCAAGATCAACCTGACCGTGCGCGGCCATGCCGATGACGACGAAAAAGGCGGCCCCTACCCGTCCAAATGGGAGCTGTCCGCCGCCCGGGCCGCCGCCGCCAGCCGCTACCTGGCCGAAAAAACCGGCATCCCGACCACCCGGCTGCGGGCCGTGGGCCTGGCCGACAGCCAGCCGCTGGTGCCGCCGACCTCGGCCGAGAACAAGGCCCGCAACCGCCGCATCGAATTCTTCTACACCAGCCCCGACATGCGCCCCGGCGAACGGTCCCAGGACGGGCCGTAGTCCGCCATCTGAAACCGGGGCTCCGCCCCGGACCCCGCCGGGGGGAATCATTCCCCCCGGGCCCCCCGGTCCGTTGCGGCAGGGATGCTCCGTTTCCCGTTTGTTGGGACTTCGCCCAAGGCACAGACGCCGCAAAAAAACCAGGGGCCGCATGGGCGGCCCCTGGTCGTGGTGCGCTGCGGTCGGTCTGTCGGTCCTAAGGGCCGATGTAGATGCCCGGAGCGGGGATGTAGATGTTGAGGCCCGGAGGCGGCGGCACGGGCCGGCAGGCCCCGGCGCGCCACACGGTGCCCGGCGGGCAGGGGCGCGGATAGTAGGCGGGGGGCGGCGGAGGCGGCGGCGGATAATACCCGTAGGGCATGCAGCCGCGCGGGCCGTCCCAGAAATATCCCGGAGGACACGGCGGCCGGGCTTCGGCGTCGCCGGCCACGGCCACGGCCGCGAGCATGAAGCCGGCCACCAGGCACAGACAGAGCAGTTTTTTCATGGTTCCTCCTTGCATGTTCGAGCGCCACGGCGTGAGACGCAATCCCTCACCTGCATCCTTGGCACAACCCCCCGCTGTTGGCAAGACGCCGCCTCAGGACGCGCCGCCGCCCAGGCTGATCTGACGGACAATGGCCGCCACCCGCTCCTGGAGCCCTTCGAAGGCCTCCCGGTTCTTGCCGCCGCCCTCGCGGACGTAGGCGCGCAACGCCTCCACGGCCTGGCCCTGGATCTCATAAAAGCCGATCAGCAGTTCCAGGTCCTTTTTCTCCTGTTCCGTGAGCTGCCCCATGAGCCTGCCCCGGAAAGCGGCCAGGACGATGGCCACATACCGTCCCATGTCGCCAAGGACCATCTCGGCCTTGTCCCTGGGCAACAGCCTGTTTTCGTAGCGCACGAAAATCCCGCCCAGGTTCTCGTGGCCAAGGACCAGCCCCTGGCCGGCCAGCATGCCGATGGCCTGGAGCATCGCCTCCCGGCCCGCCTCCCCGGCCGGCGCGCGGGACTGGCTCCGGACCGGCGCGGCCGACAACCGTGTCGGCGGCGCCGGAATCCGCCCCCCCGACTGGGCCGCGCCGAGGACCGGCGCTCCCAGGACACAGGCCCCAAGCACAAGGCAGGCAAGCCGCATCCTTGTCATCAGTGTCTCCTCACGGACGTTTCCCCGGTTCTACCCGTGAATACGCGGCGTGGAAAGATCAGGGAGGGAGGGAAGATGCCTCCGGCGGCCGGGGGGCGTCACGCCCCCCGGACCCCCCGAGCGG
>CAZIJE010000037.1:0-27170 GCA_964539435.1 uncultured Desulfovibrio sp. | reverse complement strand
GCCCCCCGGGTTTTGGCGCCCGCGCTCGGGGGGGGGGGGGGGGGGGCCCCCCCCCCCCCCCCGCCGGAGGCATCCTCCCTCCCGCTACGCCGACTCGATGGCTTCCACCGGCTCGGTCAGGAGGAACTTCCCCTGCTCGATCCGTTCCTTGAGCGTTTCCGCCACCTCCAGGGACATGGACAGGCTGGTCATGGGCACGGCCTGGGTCGGCTTGCCGTTTATGACCACCTCGCCGGACCGGCATGCGGCGTAGGTGACGTAGCCGAGCGTCCGGGGGACGCCGTTGGGATAGTCGTGGCCGTAGTCCTTGACCGGCATCTGGATGTCCGCGTCGGACACGCCCGTGAAAAAGGCCATCTCCTCGTTGAGGATGGGAATGGGAATGCCGATGCCCACGGCCAGGGACACGCCGTAGCCGAGGATGGACACGGCCCGGACGTACCGGGCGTTCATGCCCTTGAGGTCGCCCTTGACCATGAGCGTGCCCGAGGCGGACAGGGGGATGCCCCGCTCGTTGCGCTTGGGCCTGGGGTCGTGCTGGGTGCCGGCCCCGATGACGTAGCCCGTGCCGCCGCCGAGAAAGATCCTGGTGCCAAGGCCGATGGTCTTCAGATACGGGTCGTTGAAAAGCGGCGACAGTTCGCCGGCCGTGGCGAAGTTGGCGTTTCGGGCGTTGGGCCGAAGCGGCCCCATGTAGGTGTAGACGATGCGGCTGGTCAGGTTCACGGCCACATTGTAGTTCTGGTAGCAGTTGCGGGGATTGAGCAGCGCCGCGTACTTGAGGTCGGCCAGGGTCACGTCCTTTTCCAGGGTCCGGCGCGGATAGCAGTCCGTGCCGTAGGCCTCGCACCAGAGCTTGACCGACTTGCCGCGCAGCAGGTCCTCGATGACGTGGGCCCCCCCGTACTTGAACCGGCCGGGGTGGATCTTGTTGAGGGGATCGTCCTTGGACAGCTCCGTGGCCCCGAGGTAGGCGTCCACCGCGGCCAGGCCGGCGTGGGCCGGAATGTTGTTCAGCCGGACCTTCTGGGCCTTGATGACCGGCGGCTCCTGGCCGAAATTGAACAGCATGCCCGAGGAGCACATGGGGGAAAAGGTGCCCGTGGCCACCACGTCCACTTCCCTGGCCGCCTTGACCTTGCCGAGCCGTTTGACCGCATCGACCATCTCGGCGGCCGTCAGGACCACGGCCTTGCCTTTTTCAATCCGCTTGTTGATCTCGGCGACGGTTTTTTTCACCTCATGGCTCATGCCGGCTCCCCCTCCGCCGGGGCCTTGCCGCCCGGCAGGCGCTCTACTTGGCCCATTTCCGGGCCGTTGGCAACACAGCCGGGTCCCCCTTGGCTTTGTGGACGAAACAGGCTACGATGGCTCTTCCTCGCGACCTGTGGAGGGGTCGGAGGTTCTTTTTACAAGTCAACAGTATGCTTGAAAAATTTCCAGCGGACCGATGAAGCCCGCGCCTCCGACCACATCCGGTGACGACGTGCTCAAGGACGATTTCCGCCAGCATCTGTCGCGCACCTGTGCCGAACAGGACCTGCGCCGCTGGTTCGATCCGCTGGACCTCACGGTCAGCGAATCGGACCAGTCCTTTTGCGTCCGCTTTCCCCACGCCTATTTCGCCGCCTGGTTCGAGACCTCGGTCAAGGAACTGTTCGAAAAGCAGGTCAGCCAGTTCCTGGGGCCCGGCTATGTGGTCCGCTACCAGGCCAAGCGCGGCGGCAACGGCCAGACCCCCCTGCTGCGGCCCGACGCCGCCGGGGTCACGGACTTTCCCTTCGGCCACCGGTTCACCTTCGAGACCTTCCTGGTCAATGAAAAAAACCGCTTCCCCCTGGCCCTGGCCCGGGAAGTGGGCCAGGGGCGCGAGGTCCGCTACAACCCGTTTCTGGTCTGCGGCCCGTCCGGCTCGGGCAAGACCCACCTCCTGCGGGCCATGGCCAACACCGTGGCCAAGACCCGGGTCGGCACGGCCCTGTTTTTCGGGTCCGTGGCCGATCTCCAGAACCGGTACGCCTCCTCCCGGAGCCGCCACGAGGTCCGGGCCGAGATCACGGCCCACGACTGGCTCATCCTCGACGAGCTGACCGACATCCAGCGGGCTCCGGACCTGGAGCAGGAGCTGATTTTCCTGTTTAACGTCTTCCACGACGCCGGCAAGCAGATGGTGTTTTCCAGCCGCGAGCGGATCGCCTCGTGCGACTTTTTCGATCCGACCTTCAAGTCGCGCCTGGAATGGGGCCTGATGGTCCACCTCAAGCAGCCGGACCTGGACGTCCGGATCGCCAGCGTGGAGACGGCCAACCGGGACAAGCGCCTGGGGCTTTCCCGGGAGCAGGTCCTGACCCTGGCCAGCCGGTTCGAGGAGTTCCGCCAGCTCGAGGGGGTGCTCCTGCGCATCGAGGCCTTCCGCCGCCACGCCGGCCAGGACCTGACCGACGCCGAATTCTCGCGCCACATCCGCCTGTCCGTGGACAAAAAGGCCCCGGAGCTTTCGCCCGAGCGGATCCTGGCCGTGTGCGCCGAGCACTTCGGCCTTCCGGTGGCGGCCATCACCGGCCAGAGCCGGCGCAAGGAACTGGTCTTCGCCCGGCAGGCGGCCATGGCCCTTTGCCGCACGCTCCTTGGCATGTCCTATCCGGCGCTCGGCAAGGCCTTTGGCGGCAAGGACCACAGCACGGTCCTCTACTCCATTCGAAAGTTCCAGCAATTGCAGGATGATGACAGAGATACGAAACTTCTTTTCCGCCAGCTGGCGAAAAAGTGCCGTCAGGGAGGCGCCGCATGACGGCGTTTCCCGTCGCCGTTCCCTGCCGACGCCTGGCCGTTCACGGATTCTCCCTTTCTTTTGGGAAGCATTCCAGCCTGTTGGACAACAAGGGAACAAAAGGCCCCTCCCCTACTGATCCCACAAACTCTTTTTCCTTTCCTGATTCTAGAAGGCGTTCGCATCCCGCGCGCCAAGGAGACAGCCATGCAGCTTAAGGTCTTTCGCAACGATATCATCGACGGCCTGCAGAAATCGTCCGGCATCATCCCGGCCAAGACCGGGGCCGCCTTTTTGCGCACCATCTGGCTCGAGGCCGGGGACGGGGTGCTGCGGATCCTGTCCACGGATTCGAGCCTGGAATTCACGGGCCAGTACACGGCCAAGGTGACGGAAAAGGGCCTTTGCGGCGTGCAGGGCAAGAGCTTTTTCGAGCTGGTCAGGAAGCTGCCGCCTGGCGAGATCGGCCTGACCCTGGATGCGGCCTCGGGCAACCTGCTGATCAAGCAGGGCTCCCGGCGCTACAAGCTGCCGGTCTCGGACCGCAACTGGTTCCAGAACTTCTCCCCCTTTCCGGGAGACGGCGCGGTCACCTGGTCCGGCGATTTCCTGCAGGAGCTGATCGACCGGGTGGCCTACTGCATCTCGGACGAGGACACCATGGAGGCCATGGCCTGCATGTTCCTCAGGCCCGGGGACGGGGCCAAGGTCAAGGTCTGCGGCCTGAACGGCCACCAGTTCTCCCTGGTCGGCTTTTTAAACGACGACATCCACGCCATGCTGCCCCCGGACGGCATCCTGATCCAGAAAAAGTACGTGGCCGAGCTCAAGCGGTGGCTGACGGCCGACGAGATCGAACTGGCCATCAGCCAGAAGCGGCTCTTTTTCCGAACCGAGGACAAGGACGAGGCCTCCGAGGGGGCCGCCTCCCGGGTCGAGACCTTCAGCCTGCCCTTAAGCTACTACCAGTATCCGGACTACAACACCTTTGTCTCCAAACTGGCCACGGACGGCGTCTCCACCCTGACCATCGACCGCCTGGAACTCGTTGACGCGCTTGAAAGAGTGGCTATTTTCAATACCGACAACAACCGCTGCGCCTCGTTCCTTTTCGACGGGCCGGGCGAGCTGTCGCTGCGCAGCCAGGGCCAGGAAGCCGGCGAGGCCAGCGAGACCCTGGAATGCGCCTTCACGGGAAGCCTCGACAAGGTGGCCTTCCCGACCAAAGACATCATCGACATTCTCGGGCACTTCCACTCCCCCAAGGTCACCCTGACCCTGACCGGGGCCGAGGGGCCGTGCGGCATCCAGGGCGAGGACGACGCCGACAGCCTGGTCATCATCATGCCCATGAAGATCGTGGAAGAGACGTACTATAGCGAGGAAGACATCGCATGAGTCAAGAGAAGAAGCCCCAGGCCCCCCAAGCCTATGACGCCAGCTCCATCACCGTCCTGGAGGGCCTGTCGGCCGTGCGCAAGCGCCCGGCCATGTACATCGGGTCCACGGACATCCGTGGCCTGCACCACCTGGTCTACGAGGTCGTGGACAACTCCATCGACGAGTCCATGGCCGGATTTTGCGACCGCATCGGCGTGGCCATCCACCTGGACAACTCGGTCACGGTCTCGGACAACGGCCGCGGCATCCCGGTCGACATGCACCCCAAGGAGCACCGGCCGGCCGTGGAAGTGGTCATGACCGTGCTCCACGCCGGCGGCAAGTTCGACAACGACACCTACAAGGTCTCCGGCGGCCTGCACGGCGTCGGCGTGTCCGTGGTCAACGCCCTGTCCGAGTACCTGGAGGTCACGGTCCGCAGAAACGGCAAGAAATACCACCAGCGCTACGAGCGCGGCGTGCCCGTCACGGCCGTGACCGAGATCGGCGAGGCCGAAACCACCGGCACCACCATCCGGTTCAAGCCCGACGACGAGATCTTCGAGACCAACCAGTTCTCCCACGAGACCCTGGCCAAGCGGTTCGAGGAACTGGCCTATCTCAACAGGGGCCTGGAGATCGACTTCCGCGACGACCGGACCAGCGAGCGCGTCACCTACCGCTTCGACGGCGGCATCAAGCGCTTCGTGGCCGACCTCAACGCCGGCGAGCCGACCATCCACGACATCATCGAGGGCCTCGGCGAGGTGGACGGCATCGTGGTGGACTTCGCCCTCCAGTACAACGCCAACTACAAGGAAGAAGTCTACACCTTCGCCAACAACATCCGGACCCGCGAAGGCGGCACGCACCTGGCCGGCTTCAAGACCGCCCTGACCCGGGCCATCAACACCTACATCGAAAAGTCCGAC
Source organism: uncultured Desulfovibrio sp. (assembly GCA_964539435.1). Taxonomy (GTDB): domain Bacteria; phylum Desulfobacterota; class Desulfovibrionia; order Desulfovibrionales; family Desulfovibrionaceae; genus Solidesulfovibrio. Next base: position 22,088 of record CAZIJE010000037.1, on the reverse strand, counting down.
CTGCCCAAGAAGTTCAAGCAGAAGCTGACCGGCGACGACGTGCGCGAAGGCCTGACCGCCGTCATCTCGGTCAAGCTCCCGGGACCGCAGTTCGAAGGCCAGACCAAGACCAAGCTCGGCAACTCCGAGGTGGCCGGCATCGTGGCCAAGGTCGTGTTCGAGGCCATCAACGTCCACTTCGAGGAAAACCCGAAAGACGCCAAGGCCATCGTGGAAAAGGCCGTGGACGCGGCCCGGGCCCGCGAGGCCGCCCGCAAGGCCAAGGAGCTGGTCCGCCGCAAGGGGGCCCTGTCCGACCACTCCCTGCCCGGCAAGCTGGCCGACTGCCAGAGCAAGAACCCCGAGGAATCCGAACTCTACATCGTGGAGGGCGACTCGGCCGGCGGCTCGGCCAAGCAGGGGCGCGATCCGCGCTTCCAGGCCATCCTGCCCCTGCGCGGCAAGATCCTGAACGTCGAGCGGACCCGGACCGACAAGATGCTCGGCAACAAGGAGATCCGCAACCTGATCACGGCCATGGGCCCGACCCCGAGCATGGGCGACGACGAGAGCGAGGAAAAGGACAACGAAAACTACGCCCGCCTGCGCTACCACAAGATCGTCATCATGACCGACGCCGACGTGGACGGGGCCCACATCCGCACGCTGCTGCTGACCTTTTTCTACCGGCGCTACGAGCGGCTGATCAAAAACGGCTACGTCTACATCGCCCAACCGCCGCTTTACCGGGTGTTCAAGGGCGATTTCGAGCGGTTCATCAAGGACGACGAAGAGCTGTCGCAGTTCCTGCTCGGCCGCATCGGCCAGGACGTGACCGTGGTCTCGGGCGGGAAGCGGTTCGCCGGCCCGGACCTGACCGAACTCCTGGAGCGGATCCACTTCCTGGAGGCCCGGCTCCACGAGGCCGTCAGCTACGGCCTGCCCGACGACCTGCTCCTGGCCCTGCTCGGTTACGACAAGCTGTCCCCCTCGGACTTCGCCGCCGCCTTCCCGCCCCAGGGGCTCACCCCCTACCTGCGGGAAAAGGGCTATGCCCTGGAGATCGAATCCGAGGAACTCGACGACGAGAAGCGGCTCTACGCCGTGTTCATCAGCGCCAACCAGGCCAGGCACCGGATCGCGGTGGAGTTTTTCAGCTCCAAGATCTACCGCCGGGCCCACGAGACCTACGGCCAACTCCTGGCCGACTGCCCGGAACTGCCGCTCGCCATCGAGCGCAAGGAAGAATCCCGCGAGGTGGCCGGGTTCTTCGACCTGTACAAGGCCCTCATGGACGACGCCCTGAAAGGCGTCAACATCCAGCGCTACAAGGGCCTGGGCGAAATGAACCCGGAACAGCTGTGGGAAACCACCATGAACCCGGAAAAACGCAGCTTCCTCCAGGTCTCCATCGAGGACGCCGGCGAGGCCAACGACATCTTCTCCCAGCTCATGGGCGAAAAAGTCGAAGGCCGCCGCGATTTTATCGAAAGGAATGCGTTGTCGGTGAGAGAGTTGGACATATAAAGACCGGGGGGAACCTTTCTGCAGAAAGGTTCCCCCCGGGCCCCCCTCCAAAGACTCTTAAAGGGGGGTATGGCGCGTCCGCACTTTGCGAATCAGCAGGCGCAACGCGACTCGAACGCATTGCCCGTCATCTCCACCCGACCAGGGGGTCCGGGGGGGATGATCCCCCCCGGCGGGGTCCGGGGCAGCGCCCCGGCCGCCGGAGGCGCATACATGCCGGCCGCCGGAGGCATATCTCCATTGGAGCGTACAGTGAGTGATCTGATCAACATCGAGGAAGAGCTCAAGAAGTCCTACCTGGAATATTCCTTGAGCGTGATTATCGGCCGGGCCATCCCGGACGTGCGCGACGGCCTCAAACCCGTGCACCGGCGGATTCTTTTCGCCATGCACGAGCTGTCGAACACCTACAACCGGCCGTACAAGAAATCCGCCCGCGTCGTCGGCGACGTGATCGGTAAATACCACCCGCACGGCGACCAGTCGGTCTACGACGCCCTGGTCCGCATGGCCCAGAACTTTTCCATGCGCGACCCCATTGTGGACGGCCAGGGCAACTTCGGCTCCATCGACGGCGACGCGGCCGCGGCCATGCGGTACACGGAAGTCCGGATGTCCCGCCTGGCCGGCGAGTTTTTGGCCGACATCGAGAAGGAGACGGTCGGCTTCCGGCCCAACTACGACAATTCCCTGCAGGAGCCCGAGGTCCTGCCGACCAAGGTGCCGAACCTGTTACTCAACGGCTCCTCGGGCATCGCCGTGGGCATGGCCACCAACATCCCGCCCCACAACCTGGGCGAGCTGTGCGACGGCCTGCTCCACCAGTTGGAAAACCCGTGCTGCGACATAGGCGAACTCCTGGCCCTGATCAAGGGCCCGGACTTCCCCACCGGCGCGGCCATTTACGGCGGCCGGGGCCTGTACGAGGCCTATACGACCGGCCGGGGCAGCATCAAGATCCGGGGCAGGGTCGAGGTCGAGGACCGGAAAAAAGACTACCAGTCCCTGGTCATCCGCGAGATCCCGTATGCGCTCAACAAGTCGTCGCTGGTGGAGAAGATCGCGGCGCTTATCAACGACCACAAGATCGAGGGCGTCTCGGACCTGCGCGACGAGTCCGACCGCAAGGGCATCCGCATTGTCCTGGACCTCAAAAAGGGCGTGATCCCGGACATCATCACCAACGCGCTCTACAAGTACACGCCGCTGGAGACGTCGTTTGGCATCAACATGATGGTGGTGGCCGACAACCGGCCGGCCACGCTCAACATCCAGCAGATGCTCGACCACTTCCTGTCCCACCGGCGGGAAGTGATCCTGCGGCGCACGGCCTTTGACCTGCGAAAGTCCGAGGAGCGGGCCCACATCCTGGAGGGGCTGCGCATTGCGCTGGACAACATCGACGAGGTCGTGTCCATCATCCGGGCGTCCAAGAACGCGGTCGAGGCCAGGGAAAACCTGATGGGCCGGTTCGGCCTGTCCGAGCGCCAGGCCCAGGCCATCCTGGACATGCGCCTGCAGCGCCTGACCAACCTGGAGCGCCAGAAGCTCATCGACGAGTACAACGAGCTGATTAAGCTCATCGAATACCTGCGCAGCATCCTGGCCAACGACGAGGTCCTGCGCGGCGTCATCCGCGACGAGATCCAGGAGATAAAAGACCGCTACGCCACGCCCCGGAAGACCGAGATCCTGGAGGACCTGGAAGGGATCAACATCCTCGATCTCATCCCGGACGAGGACGTGGTCATCACCCTGTCCCGGCGCGGCTACATCAAGCGGACCAAGATCGACAACTACCAGCAGCAGAAACGCGGCGGCAAGGGCATCGCCGGCGTGTCCACCTCGGCCGACGACTTTGTCCAGTCGTTTTGCGCCACCACCAACCACCAGCAACTGCTGCTTTTTACCAACCTCGGCCGGATGTTCATGCTGCCCGTGCACCAGATTCCCGAGGGCCAGCGCACGGCCAAGGGCGCGCACATCGCCAACCTGCTCCCCATGGACAAGGAGGAGTTCGTGGCCACGGCCCTGGCCATCCGCGAGTTCTCCATGGACCGCTACTTCCTGTTCGTGACCAGGCGGGGCATGGTCAAGCGGTCGTGCACGGACCTGTACAAGAACTGCCGCAGCACCGGCATCATCGCCGTCACCCTCAAGGAGAACGACGAGCTCCTGACGGTCAAGGAGATCGACGACAGCGCCGAAGTGCTCCTGGCCACGGCCCAGGGTCTGTCCAACCGGTTCCACATCTCGGGCGTCCGGCCCACGGGCCGGGCCGCGGCCGGCGTCAAGGGCATTGCGCTCAAGGGCAAGGACCAGGTGGCCGCCGGCGTGGTCATGACCGGCAACGGCCGCAACGAGGTTCTGACGGTTTCGGCCAACGGCTACGGCAAGCGGACCTCCATCGAGCACTACCCCCTGCGCAACCGGGGGGGATCTGGCGTCATCAACATGCGCGTGACGCCGAAGACCGGTCAGGTCATCGGCGCGGTCATGGTCGGCGGCGACGACGAGCTGCTGCTTCTGACCTCGGCCAACAAGATCATCCGCCTGTCCGTGTCCGGCATCAGCTCGGTGGGCCGGGCCACCCAGGGCGTGATGCTCGTGCGCATGGAAAACGACGACACGGTTTCGGGGTTCGACCTGGTCGATCCCAACGAACCGGGCCGGTGCGAAACCCTCGGCTCCTAGGGCGCATCCTGCGGCTGACGGGCCTGGCCCTGCTTCTGCTCGGCCAGGCCTGCTGCCGTCCGCCCGACCCCGACCCCCAGACAGGGGTCCTCGAGGCCGGCCGCCAGGCCTTTCTGGCCGGCAACTACCGCCGGGCCGAAGACATTTACCAGTATTACCTGCAGGCCTTTCCCCACGGCGCGTTCCGGCTGGAGGCCTGGCAACGGCTGGCCGACATCGGCCAGGACGTCCTGGAATCCCCGCACAAGGCCGTGGGCCTGCTCGAAGCGGCGCTCCTGGAGTACGGCCGCGATCCCGAGGCCGCGCCGGATTTCCTGGCCCGGGCCGGCCAGCTGCGCCAGCGTCTCCGGGACTACGACAAGGCCGCGGCGCATTTCGCGGCCCTGGCCGAACTGCCGGGCTTGGCTCCGGACGCGCTGGCCACGGCCTGCCGGGGGTTGGCCCAGGCCAGGCTTTCGGCCCGCGATCCGGCCGGCGCGTTGGAGGCCTGCCGGACCTGCCGGTCCCGCCTGCCCCGGGGGGATGTCCGGGTCGGGCTCGACCTGTGGCAGGCCGACCTGTTGCAGCGCCTGGACCAGCCGGCCGCAGCCCGGGCCCTGCTCCAGGAGGCGTACGACGATCCGTCCGCAAGCCCGACCGGCCGCGCCCAGGCCGGCTTCCTCCTCGGACAGGCCCTGGAGGCCGAGGGCGACAAGGACGGGGCCAGGCGGATCTACGAAAACATCCGCCAGGCCTTTCCAAACCCCCTGGTGGTCGATCAAAGACTCGGCTATCTCCGTCCGTGACGCCAAGCGCCACGGCGGCGGCCCCCTCCGGCAACCGGAGCCGCCCGGTCCGGGAGTTGCAGGGCTTCAGCCGGCGCGGCGAGCGCTGACCTCGTTTTTTCGGGTGGTGCACGTTCCATGGTTCTCGATCTGCTCCGCAAGAAGAAGTCCTCCAAGGAGGAAGAGCTGGAACGCCGGCGCAATGCCGGCATTCTCGACATGGCCATGGTCCAGCGGGCCAAGGTCCACATCAAGTTTGACAAGACCGAGACCGGGGTCACGGGCGTGACCGGCGTCATCCTGGCCGTCAACGACGCCGGCCTGGTCTTGGAGCTCGGCGGCCTGGCCACCCTGCCCGACCGTTTCGTGGGCCAGAAAATCGTCTGCTTCCTGAAGATCGTGGAACGGGACGAGCGACACCGGGAGATCTTCTACACCTTTGACACGACCATCCTGCGCATCCGGCGGCAGCCCGACCGGCTTCCCCAGATCGCCGTGGCCTTTCCCCAGGCCCTGGTCGGGGCCCAGCGCCGCAAAAGCCTGCGCATGAAACCCGACCTGGACCACTTCTCCCACATCGCGGCCTGGAAATACGAGGCCAGCGGCGGGTTCGACATCGCCAAACCCACGGTCTCCCACGGCCACTTCAAAAGCAGCCTGGCCAAGATCGAGAACATCTCGGCCGGCGGCCTGCGCCTGGTCCTGCGCCGTCCCCTGGTCAAGGAGCAAAACCTCGACCCCCAGCGCGGCGACCGGTTCATCCTGTTTTTCACCTTTGCCGAAGCCCTGCCCCGGCTGCGCGACGAATACTGGATCGTGTGCAAGATCAACAACGTCCAGCGCGATCCCGTCGCCGGCGACGTGACCCTCGGCATGGAGTTCATTGCCCACGGCGCGCGCCAGACCGAGACGGCCAAGGTGGAGTGGCAGAAAATCGCGGACAACGTCATCGACGACATGGCCCAGCGCATCTACCAGTGGCACGTGTCGCTCTACCGGGACAAGGGCCTGTCCGGCTAGGATCTTCCCTCCCCGCCGAGTTCCCGGATCCAGGCCGTCATGCGGTCGTGGTGGGACCCGGGCCAGTAGACCCGGCCGCAGTCCGGACACTGGTGGAATTCCTGGAAATACTTTTTCGTCCTGGGCTCGAGGCGGTCCAGGACGCTGGCCTTGGACACGGGCACAAGGGGCCTGTTGCACCGCGTGCACCGGGAAAAGGCGGCATAGGGCGGGAAAAGGCCGAAGGCCTTGATGACCTCCCGGAGCTGGTCCATGGGGTCGTTGGCCCGCAGGACCCGGCCGTGGACAATGGCCGACCGCTTGAGGCAGGTCCGGTCCCGGGACAGGACCACCCGGCCCTCCTGAGCCGCCTTTTCCGCCAGTTCCTCGTCCCCGATGTCCCGGTCGTAGGCCGCGTCGAAACCCAGGGTCCGCAGCAACATGGCCAGCCGGCCGGCGTTGGCGTCCACCAGAAAGGCCAGGCGGGAAAGCGGCGTCGGACGCAGCAAGGTCGGCCGGGTCACGTCGATGGGAAAGGCGGCCGGCCGCACCAGGACATGCTCGCCCGGCGAAAGGCGGTGGCCGAACCCGACTGCCGTCCCGTCGGCCTCGATGCCGTACACCTCGGTGTGGGGCGGCCCCAGGGCCTCGATCACGTCCTTGATCGAGGCCTCCCGCCTGACGGGATAGACGACCCGGCCGTCCGGGACGTTTCGCCTGAGCAGGCCCACCAGCTCTCCCTCGAAGGTCAACACCGCGTCCCGCGCCATGGCCCCTCCGTTGCCGCGCTTTACGGCCCGAACCGTTGTGCCGTATACCATGGGAATTCCGGCAAGCCATACTCCTTGGAGAAAGACGGACGCAACCAATGGATACCAGCCACCTCGACTTCACCGGCTACATGGGCCGCCGCGTCCACCTGGGCGTGACCGGTTCCGTGGCCGCCTTCAAGGCCCTGCCGCTTCTGCGCCGGCTCCTGGCCACGGGCGCGTCCGCGGGCGTCACCCTGACCGGCGCGGCGCAACGGTTCGTCACCCCGCTCTCTTTCGAGGCCCTGGGTGCCGATCCTGTCCACACGGACATGTTTTCCCCGGAAGCGGCCAATTTCGCCCACCTGGGCCCGGCCCAGGCCGCCGACGTCCTGGCCGTGGTCCCGGCCACGGCCGACTGCCTGGCCCGGCTGGCCCACGGTCTGGCCGGCGATCTGCTGGCCTGCCAGGCCCTGGCCTTCGAGGGACCCCTTGTCCTGGCCCCGGCCATGAACCCGCGCCTGTGGCGGGCCCCGGCCACCCGGGCCAACTGGGAAACGCTTTTGGCGCGCGGCGCGATCGGCGTGGCCCCGGACTGCGGGGAAATGGCCTGCGGCGAGTCCGGCCAGGGCCGTCTGGCCGCCGAGGAGGCCGTGTTCGCGGCCATACTCAAGGCCCTGACGCCCCAGGACATGGCCGGGAAAAAGGTCCTGATCAGCCTCGGTCCGACCCGGGAATTTTTCGACGCGGCCCGGTTCTGGTCCAACCCCTCCACCGGCCGCATGGGGGCCTGCCTGGCCGTGGCCGCCTGGCTGCGCGGGGCCGAGGTCACCGTGGTCACGGGCCCGGTCTCCTGGTGGTATCCCGAGGGCGTTACGGTCGTGCCCGTGACCTCGGCCGCCCAGATGCACGACGCCTGCTTGGCGGCCTGGCCGGACAGCGACATCGGCGTCATGGCCGCGGCGGTGGCCGATTTTTCGCCCATTCCCCACCCGGGCGGGGGCAAGTACAAGAAACACGAGGCCAAGGGCGGTTCTCCCCTGGTCTTTCAGCCGACCCGTGATATCCTGTCCGCCATGGGCGCGCAAAAAGCCCCGGGACAGGTGCTGGTCGGATTTTCGGCCGAGACCGACAACCTGCTGGAAAACGCCAGGGGAAAGCTCGAACGGAAAAAGTGCGACCTGATCATCGCCAACCCCATCGGCAAGGCGGACGCCGGGTTCGCCGCCGCGCGCAACGAGGCCCTGGCCCTGGCCGCCGACGGCCGACAGGAGACCTGGGGCAACGTCCCCAAGACCGAAATGGCCTGGAAGATATGGGACTTCACGATTCGCTCCTGAACGTGCCGGAACGGCTCCGCGTCTGGCAGCAGGCCGGGGTCCGGTACCTCTACCTGGATCCGGACGCCGTCCCGGTTCCGGACGCGGTCCCGGCCGCCCCGGACACGGCGGCGCCGGCCGAGGCGCGACGCGGCGCGCCCGCGCCCCTGGCCGCGACCGTGGCCGATCCGGCCCCGGCAGCCAGGCCACGGCCCGACATCCCCGCCGATCCGGCCCGCTGGCCCGAGCCCTGGCCGGCCATCTACGCCAGGACGCCCCCAAACCCGCGCATCGTCATCACCTACGCCGCCCTGGGCCAGGACCTGACCGGCCGGGCCGATCCCAGGCGCGGCCGGCTGTGGCGCACGCTCATCGGCAAGCTCGGCCTGACCGGAAAAAACGCCGTGGCCTTCTGGCCAATGGCCTTGCCGGAAAGCCCTGACCCGGACGGCGATCTGGAACGGTTCGTGGCCGGATGCGGCCTGCTCGCGCCGCGCCTGGTGGCGGTTTTCGGCGATGCCGCCGCCTGCCTGGTCCGGCCGTGCGCGCCCCGGCTGGCCGGGGCGGCCCTGGCCTGTTTTTCCGATCCCCAGCCGCTTTTGCGGGGCGATGCGGAGGCATGGAGCCATGTCCTATCGGTCCTCGGAGCCTGCTAGGCGCGTCCTGGCCCGACTCCTTTTCTTCCTGATCTGTTGCTGCGCCCTGTCCGGCGTTGCCGCGGCCAAGCCGGTCACGGTCCTTGAAACCGATCTGCGCGCGGCCGTCTCCCCGGCCCAGGCCGACATGCTCGAAGACGCCCTGGAACGGGCCAAGGCCGTGTCCGCCGACCTGCTGCTGGTGCGCCTGGACACCCCGGGCGGCGGCATCGAGGCCATGCGCCGCATGGTCGCGACGCTTTTGAACGCCCCGGTCCCGGTCATCGTCTGGGTGGCCCCGTCCGGCGCCCGGGCCGCCTCGGCCGGCGTCTTTCTCGTGGCCGCGGCCCGTATTTCCGCCATGGCCCCCCAGACCACCATCGGCTCGGCCTCGCCCGTGGGGCCGGGCGGCAAGGACCTGGACAAGACCATGGACCAGAAGGTCAAAAACGACCTGGAGAGCATGCTGCGGGGCATCGCCGCCCTGCGCGGCCGCAACCTGGACTGGTACCGCAGCGCCGTGACCTCGGCGGCCAACCTGACGGCCGACGAGGCGGTCTCCCAGCGGGTGGTGGACTACCTGTCCTCCGGCCGCGAGGACCTGCTGACCCAGATCGGCCGGCGGGGACTGGAGCTTGGCGGCGAGTTCCGGCGGTTCGACGCCAGGGACGTGACCTTTGTTTCCTTCGACCCGGGCTGGCGCTACCGGTTCCTGTCCTGGCTCCTCGATCCCCAGGTCGCCTACATCCTGCTCCTGCTCGGCATGGCCGGCAGGGGTCATCCTGCCCGGCGTGGTCGGCGGCCTGAGCCTGGTGCTGGCCCTCTACGCCCTGTCCGTGCTGCCGACCAGCGCCGCCGGGCTGCTCCTGCTCCTTTTCGGCGCGGGCCTGTTTCTGCTCGAACTCCACGTCACGAGCTACGGCATGCTGAGCGTGGCCGGGGTGATCGCCCTGCTCCTGGGGTCCCTGCTCCTTTTCAAGTTCGAGGGCCAGGAGGCCCTGCCCCTGCGGATCATCCTGCCGACCGTGGCCGGCATGTCCGCGCTTTTGGCCCTGGGCGGCTGGCTTTTGGCCAAGGCCCAGCGGCTGCGGCCCCAATCCGGCCTGTCCGCCCTGGTCGGCGAGCGGGCCGTGGTCCGGCACTGGATCAACGGCTCGGGCAAGGTCTTTGTCCATGGCGAGCTGTGGAACGCCGTGGCGCAGGAAGGCCTTCCCCCGGACTTCGCGCCCGCCCCGGGCCAGGAGGTGGTCGTGGTGGCCGCCGCCGGCATGACCCTGACCGTGGCTCCGCCAAGCGCGCCCTAACCCTTTACCGGCCATGCGGCCCGGAGACGCCTATGTTCGCCTATATCCCGATTCTCGCGGTGGTGGTTTTCATCCTGATCACGTCGCTTCGGGTGCTCAACGAATACGAACGCGGCGTGATCTTCCGGCTCGGCCGGGTCATCGGGGCCAAGGGGCCGGGCCTGATCCTGCTTTTTCCGGTCATCGACCGGATGACCAAGGTGTCGCTTCGGACCTTCACCATGGACGTTCCCAACCAGGACGTGATCACCCGCGACAACGTGAGCATCAAGGTCAACGCGGTGGTCTATTTCCGGGTGGTGGACCCGGTCAAGGCGCTGCTCGAGGTCGAGGACTACATGTACGCCACCTCCCAGATCTCCCAGACCACGCTGCGCAGCGTTTGCGGCGGGGTCGAGCTCGACGAGATCCTGGCCCACCGCGACAAGGTCAACGAGCAGGTCCAGACCATCTTGGACCTCCACGCCGGGCCGTGGGGCATCAAGGTGGCCAACGTGGAGCTCAAGCACATCGACCTGCCCCAGGAGATGCAGCGGGCCATGGCCAAGCAGGCCGAGGCCGAGCGCGAGCGCCGGGCCAAGGTCATCAACGCCGAGGGCGAGTTCCAGGCCGCGGCCCGTCTGGCCGAGGCGGCCGAGATCATCAGCGCCCGTCCCGAGGCCCTGCAGCTGCGCTACCTCCAGACCATGCGCGAGATGGCGGCCGAGAGCCAGTCCGCCACAATTTTGCCCATTCCACTTGATTTTATCCGCTCTTTTTTTCATGGTCCGAGCCACGCCGTTCCCGCCCGGCCGGACACCGGTCCGAACCGGGCGGAACAGACTCCGGCGTCCCGGCTCGCGGCCGCTCCGACCGACGGACCGGGGACGCCAGACGGCGATGCGTGACGACGCCGCCCGCGGCCCAGGACGCTTCGCAAACCGCGGGTCCCATTACCGCTACCCGAAGGAACCATGAACATCCTTGTCACCGGCGCGGCCGGCTTTATCGGCTTCCATCTGTGTCGCCGCTTTCTTTCCATGGGCTATGCCGTCACCGGCCTCGACAATCTGAGCCCCTACTATTCCGTGGAACTCAAAAAGGACCGCCTGGCCCTGCTCCAGAAGGAGCCGAAGTTCCGTTTCGCCCATGAGGACATGGCCGACCGTCCGGCCATGAACCGTCTGTTCGACGCCGGCGGCTTCACCCATGTGGTCAACCTGGCCGCCCAGGCCGGGGTCCGCCACAGCCTGACCCACCCGGACGACTACATCAGCGCCAACATCAACGGCTATTTCAACATCCTGGAGAACTGCCGCCAGCATGCGGTCGGCCACTTCGTGTTTGCCTCGTCCAGCTCGGTCTACGGCCTCAACACCAGCATGCCCTTTTCCGTGCACGACAACGTGGACCACCCCATCAGCCTCTACGCGGCCTCGAAGAAGTCCAACGAGCTGATGGCCCACTCCTACAGCTACCTCTTCGGCCTGCCCTGCACGGGCCTGCGGTTCTTCACGGTCTACGGGCCGTGGGGTCGGCCTGACATGGCCCTGTTTTTATTCACAAAAGCCATCATCGAAGGCAAGCCGATCCAGGTCTTCAACCACGGCAGGATGGAGCGGGACTTCACCTACGTGGACGACATCGTGGAAGGCGTGGTCCGGGTGACGCTCAAGACGGCCACGCCCAATCCCGACTGGAACCCGGCCGCGCCGGATCCGGGCACCAGCACGGCTCCGTACCGGCTCTACAACATCGGCAACAACAACAGCGTCTCCCTGCTCCGCTACATCGAGGCCATTGAAGAGGCCCTGGGCAAGAAGGCCATCATGGAGATGCTGCCGCTCCAGCCGGGCGACGTGCCGGCCACCCGGGCCAATGTGGACGACCTGATCCGCGACGTGGGCTTCCGGCCGTCCATGGACATCGCCACCGGCATCGCCCGTTTTATCGAGTGGTACCGGGAATATTACCTCCATTGATATTGACAGGATGCAGCCCGTCCACTAAGCGGGCCTTTTACGGAACCTCACAAACCGCCTCAAGGACGGAACCGGGTAATGGAATTCAAGACCACGAAACGTGATCTCGAAGCGGTTTTCACTCAAATCCAGAGCCAGGTCGCGGACGTCACCCTGCCTGACGAAGAGACCGTCAACCGTTTCGCTCGGCTGGCCCGCAAGATGCATCAGCTGGCCGATGAGAATTGGATGGACGAAGCCGAGGACTTTTCCCACCTGGCCGGCCAGCTCCTCATTGCCGTGAAAAAGGGCGATGTGGAAGGCGCCGTCATGCTGGTCGAATCCCTGGACGACGCCCAGGCCTTCTGCCACCGCACCTTTCGCGACTAGGCCGCACCCTCCTGTTTCACGTGAAACAGGAGGCCACTCCGGCGCGTCTCCATCCATGCGGGACGTTTCCGACCAAGGAGATGCCTCATGGCCCGAGTCATTGTGATCGCCAACCAGAAGGGCGGCGTGGGCAAGACCACCACGGCCGTCAACCTGGCCGCCTCCCTGGCGGTCATGGAAAAAAAAACCCTGCTGATCGACTGCGACCCCCAGGCCAATGCCGGCAGCGGCCTGTCCATCTATCCCGACACGATCACCGATACCCTCTATACCGTCCTGTATGAACCCGGCCGCGCGGCCGAGGCCGTGGTGGGCACGGAACTCCCCTGCCTCAAGGTCCTGCCGTCGGGCCCGGATCTCGTGGCCGCGGACATCGAGCTGGTGGACAAGCCCCGGCGCGAATACTTTCTGCGCGAACTGATCGAGGGCCTGGCCGACGGCTACGACTACGTCCTCCTGGACTGCCCGCCGTCGCTCGGCCTGGTCACCCTCAACGCCCTGTGCGCGGCCACGGAGCTGCTCGTGCCGCTGCAGTGCGAGTACTACGCCCTGGAGGGGATCGCCCAGCTTCTGCGGACCTACGACCAGGTCCGCAAGCGGTTCAACAACCGCCTGAAGCTCCTCGGCGTGGTCCTGACCATGTACGACGGCCGCAACAAGCTCAACCGCCACGTCAAGCGCGAAGTCTGGAAGTGTTTTCCCAAGCTCTATTTCCAGACCCTGATCCCCCGGAACATCCGCCTGTCCGAGGCCCCGAGCTACGGCAAGCCCGTCCTGACCCACGACATCAAGTCGCGCGGGGCAGAGGCCTATTTGTCTCTGGCCCAGGAAGTGGTCCGCCGGCAGCCGCCGGGCGCGGGCGGCTAGGACTTGGCGCAAAAAAAAGGCCGTCCCGGCAACGGGACGGCCTTTTTTTGCGCCCGGCGCTGGGCTAGCACTTCTCGACAAAAGGCTGGTGTTCCACGGTGATGTGCTTCTTGAAATGCTTTTTGAGCACCAGGGACTTGCAGGACTGGCACTGGAAGGTTACGAGTCCACCCAGATTGGCGTTGCGCAGGCGGAATTTGCGCGGCTCGTCCTTGCGCCAGTCCTCGGTGGACTGGCCGCACTGGGCGCAGGCCACGTCGTAGTCCGGCGGATACGTGAAGTCCCAGTAGCCGAGCAGGGTCTCCCATTCGGCCAGGGGTTCGGGTTTGGCTTCCGGTTCGGGCCGGCAGGCCGGGTCGAGCTGGTACAGGGCCTTTTCAATGGCCGGCAGGATGCGGTCCTTGACCTTGGCCCACAGTTCGGGGCTCAGGCGGACGCCGCGCGGCGTGCCGGCGGCATCGAACAGCTCCAGGAAATGGGAAGATATCGGCGGCACGGGAGTCTCCTTGAACGTGTCGGCGGACCGGCGCGCCAGTGGCGCGGGCCGCGATTGAAAAGAATCCGGAAACAGGTAATTCCTGAATCGGCCGCGTCAACCGGGCAGGCATGCTGCCGGAAACGCGGACCGGTCGGAAACGAGTAAAAGGAACCGATCCATGGCGCAAGCCCAAAAAGGACTTGGCAGAGGGCTCGAGGCCCTGCTCGGCGGCTACCAGGACGAGGCCGCGGGCCAGGAGGTCCTGACCCTTTCCCTGGCCGCCATCCGGGCCAACCCCGAACAGCCCCGGCGGACGTTCGACCCGAAGGCCCTGGCCGACCTGGCCGCGTCCATCAAGGAACAGGGCGTGTTGCAGCCGGTGCTGGTCCGGCCGGTGTCCGGCCCGGACGGGGTCAGCCACGAGATCATTGCCGGCGAACGCCGGTGGCGGGCCGCCCGGCTTGCCGGCCTGACCGAGATTCCGGTCCTGGTCCGCGAGGTGGACGACGAACAGGGACTGGCCCTGGCCCTGATCGAGAACCTCCAGCGCGAGGACCTCAATCCCGTGGAAGAGGCGGCCGGATTCCAGCTGCTCCAGGCCCGCTTCGGCATGAGCCAGGAGACCCTGGCCAGGAAGGTCGGCAAGAGCCGGTCGGCCGTGGCCAACGCCCTGCGCCTCCTGCAGCTGGCCGAACCCATGCGGGCCGATCTGGCCGCCGGGGCCATGACCGCCGGCCATGCCCGGGCCCTCCTGGCCCTGGCCGACGAGGGCCTGCGCCAGGAACTGTGGCAGCGGATCGTGGCCACGGGCATGAGCGTGCGCGAGGCCGAGGACGCGGCCAACCTGGCCAAGGCCACGGGACGTCTGCCCGAGGCCGGCGTCGCGGCCGGCCTGGGAAACACGGCCCGGCCCCGTTCGGCCAAACCCGCGCCCGACCCGCGCCTGCGCGAGATCGAGGGGCCCCTGACCCGTCAGGTCGGGGTCATGGTCAAGACGTCGGGCTCGGCCGACCACGGCAAGATCACCTTCCACTACAGCTCGCGCCGGGAGCTGGAGGGGCTGTTGTCGCATTTCGGGCTGGCCCCTCTCGGGGACGCCTCCAGGGAAGACGCCTGATGGCCGGATTTCTGGGACTGGCCGTGCGCGCGTACCGGCTGCTCCACGGCCTGGCGCGGACCGGACGGCAAAGCGGCATCGATGACGGCGGGGAGTATTTCCACAACGGCCAAGGGCGTGTAGGGTATGGCCAGGTCGTGCTGGAACGCGTCGTGGTGGGCGCGGCCGTGGGGCCGGCCCTGGACGATCCGTTTCCGGCGATCCCGGAGGCCGTGGCGTCCCCGGTGGCCGATCCGCGCCGCATGGCCGGCCGGGACGCGGGGAACCGGCTTTGGGCGGCCCTGTCCTGGCGCCACGGATTCTCCAAAAGACGCAAACGCATGGGAAAGGCTGGGAGAAGCTTGAACAACGACACGGAAGACAACGCGCAGCACTGGACGGTGTCGCCCGGTGACGGGCCCGGGGTGGTGGTCCTGACCGGGGAGATCGATTTCTCCGTCACCCAGGCGGTCCGGGAACGGCTTATGGAGGCCGTGGGCCAGGAGCCCCGGGAAATCGTCCTGGACATGGCGGATCTGGCCTACATCGACAGTTCGGGTCTGGCCCTCCTGATCGAGTTGCGCAAGGTGCTGGCCGAGGCCGGACGCACGGTCGCCATCCGCACCATCTCCCCCCAGGTCCGCAAGCTCTTCAACCTGACCCAGCTCGGGGAACTGTTCGGCCTGCCCGAATAGGACGGCGGCGGACCGGACATGAAGCAAGGCGGCGGCGAACTCGACACCCTGGTCTGGCTGGTCCACGGTCTGATCGGCTGCGCCCGGGCCGTCTTTTCTCCGCTTACGCGGACCAAGACCTACCAGCGGTCGCGGACCTGGAGCCACCTGTCCTGGGTGGGCGCGGATTCCCTGCCCATTATCAGCATCATCTGCGCCTGCGTGGGCGTCATCCTGGCCCTGCAGGCCGCGACCCAGCTGGAGAAGGTCGGGGCCATGAGCTACGTGGCCAATCTGGTCGGGTTTTCCATCATCACGGAGCTCGGGCCGCTTTTGACCTGCCTGATCCTGAGCGGCCGGGCCGGGGCGGCCTTCACGGCCGAGATCGCCACCATGGGCATCTCCGAGGAGATCGACGCCCTGCAGGTCATGGGCCTGGACCCGATCCGGTTCCTGGTCTGGCCGAAGTTCGTGGCCATGTGCGTCATGGCCCCGCTGCTGACCCTGTGGGGCGATTTCGTGGGCATCATGTCCGGCGGCATCTTCTCCACCCTGGTCCTCGGCATCTCGGGCAAGACCTATTTCATGCAGACCGCCAACTTCCTGACCATGCGCGACCTGATTGCCGGCCTGGTCAAGAGCCTGGGCTTCGGGATCACCATCACCATCGTGTCCTGCTGGCAGGGATTTTTGGCCCGCGAAGGCGCGGCCGACGTCGGCCGGCGCACCACCCGGGCCGTGGTCCAGTCGATTTTTCTCATGATCCTTTTGGATTTGTTTTTTACGGCCCTCAATTATATCTTCCGGTAAATGGAGCGGTCACCGTGCCAGGACGCCTCGAATCGCCGGACATCGCCTTGGAAGCCGTGAGCGTCGGCTACGGCGACCGCGTGGTCCTCTCGGGCATCGACACCACCCTGCCCGGCGGGAAGATCAGCGTGATCCTCGGCGGTTCGGGCAGCGGCAAGTCCACGCTCCTGCGCAACATCATCGGATTGGTGCCCATCAAGACCGGTCGGATCGTCCTGGCCGGCCAGGACATGGAGACCATGACCCCGGAGCAGCGCCTGGAGATACGCCGCCGCATGGGCGTGTTGTTCCAGAACGGGGCGCTTCTCGGTTCCCTGCCGCTCGGCGAGAACATCGCCCTGCCCCTGCGCGAGCACACGGACCTGTCCAATTCGCTGATCGAGGAAGTGGTGGCCATAAAGCTCAAGCTTGTGGGGCTCGGCGATTTTGTTACCTATTTCCCCAGCGAGCTGTCCGGCGGCATGCGCAAGCGGGCCGGCCTGGCCCGGGCCATGGCCCTGGACCCGGCCGTGCTCCTGTGCGACGAGCCGACCTCGGGCCTCGATCCCATCACGGCCGCGGACATGGACCAGCTGATCCTGGAGCTCAAGGCCACCTTCAACATGACCATCGTGGTGGTCAGCCACGACCTGGCCAGCCTCTACGCCATCGCCGACCACGTGGTGGTGGTCCACTCGGGCAAGATGCTTTTCCAGGGGTCCCTGGAGGCCCTCAAGGCCAACGAGGACCCGTTCATCGTCCAGTTCCTCGACCGCCAGCCGTCACGGGAAAGCCGCATCCTGGGACCGTGGACCGGCAGGGTCGAGGAGAACAGGCCGGCCGGGGCGGCCGCAAGCCCGTCCGGGGAGGGGTGATGCTGACCGCAAAGGCGAGCAAGTCGGAGTACACCAAGGCCTTCGTGGCCCTGCTCCTCGGCCTGTGCATCCTCGGCGCGTTCATGGTGGTCCTTGGCGGCCACTGGTTCTGGGTCAAGTACGACAAGTACGACATCCGGTTCACGACCATCAAGGACCTGAGCCCGGGCCGGACCGTCAAGTACGCGGGCCTGGACATCGGCCGGGTGAGCACCATCTCCCTGGACCCGTACGATCCCCACTACATCCAGGTCCGCATCGACGTGCGCAAGGATTTCCCCCTGTTCGAGGGCACCGTGGCCCGGATCGGGCAAAAGGGCCTGGTCGGCGACTACTATGTGCTGTTGGAACTGCGCGGCGAGCCGGGCAAGCGGCTGGAGCCGGGCGCGGTCCTGCCGGCCGTGCCCACCATGGACATGCAGGAGCTGGCGGCCAAGGCCGGGGACCTGCTCGACGACATCAAGCCCAAGATCAACGAGATCGCCACCAACATCGCCAAGCTGTTTACCGAGGAAAACACCGAGTCCCTGAAACGGGCCCTGGAGGGCACGCCCAAGCTGGTGGAAGACCTGCGCCGGGCGGCCAACGACTTCCGCCGCAACTGGGACACCCTGACGGTCAAGGGCGGCAAGGCGGCCGACAGCCTGGACGCGTCGCTCAAGCGCATTGACAAGGCCATCGGGTCCGTGGAAGCCGAACTCAACAAGACCCTGGCCAATTTCCGCAACCAGGGCGACGGCGTGGGCGTCTTGATCAAGGACGTGCGCCAGGGTTTCAACTACGATCAGGAACAGATCGAGGAGATCCTCAAAAACCTCAACCGGACGAGCCGGGACGTCAAAGAGCTCATGAGCCGCCTGCGCGAGCGGCCCTGGGAGCTGATCCGGCCGCCCTCGGGAAGTGGAAAATGACGCCAATGCGATGGATCGGCCGCCTGGCCCTTGGCTGCCTGCTCGCGGCCAGCCTGGCCGGGTGTTTCGGCAAGCCGCCCCCGCCCCAGCGGTATCTGCGGGTGGATCCGGAAAACACGCCCTGCCCCGGAACCACCAGCGAACAACACCGCCTGCCCCTCGGATTCAAGCCGCTGACGGCCCTGGAGAACCTGGACAGAACCTCGGTCCTGACCGCCCGCAACCAGGTCCTGAGCGCCAGCCTGGAGTACTATTGGGAAGGCGCGCCCCAGGACGTGGTCGGCCAGGCCCTGCGCCGGGGCATCGAGTGCCAGTCCCTGGGCGTGACGCCGGTGGACTACCAGCCCCGGGTCGAACACGACGCGGTCCTGACCGGCCAGGTCACGGCCTTCAACGTCGAGGAGACCGAGGGCGGCCGCTTCGTGGTCTCGGTCCACCTGGACCTGTGGTCCAAGAACCTGGGCGCGCGGCTGGCCACCGGCGATTTCAACGCCTATGCGCCGCTGGAAAACTTCAGCGGCGAGGCCATTGCCCGGGCCGCGTCCGACGCCCTGGGCCGGATCACGCCCAAGGTCGTGGAATGGCTCGACACCGGGGTCCCCAAAATCCAGAAGGCCGTATCGCGGCAGTGAGGCAGCCATGTTACAGGCATTCGCCTGGATGGCCGAGCGGAAGATCGAGGACGCCATGCGTCGGGGAGAATTTGACAACCTGCCCGGCCGCGGCAAGAAGATCGAATACGAGGACGACTCCATGGTGCCGCAGGACCTGCGCATGGCCTACAAGATCCTCAAAAATGCCGGCTATATACCCCAGGAATTGCTCGACGAGAAGGAAATCGTCACCGCCACCGAGCTCCTTGCCGCGGCCACGGACGAGCAGGAGCGGTACCGGCAGATGCAAAAGCTCAACTACCTGATCATGAAGACCAATGCCCGGCGGCGTCGGCCCGTGGACCTGGAGAAAGACCAGGTCTATTATCAAAAAGTGGTGGAACGGGTGACCGTGAGAAAAGGCAAAGAGGAATCGGGGCGCTGCCCCGAGCCCCGCTGGGGGGAATGATTCCCCCCAGACCCCCTCGGCGACAAAAGGGCGGTCCGTGTATGGCACGGACCGCCCTTTGCTCATATCTGGCCCCTATTCAGGGGGCCCGGGGGGGATGATCCCCCCCGGCGGGGTCCGGGGCAGCGCCCCGGTCTTCTCTCATCTTCCGGCCATTCTCAGGAAGAACTCCCGTTCTCCCTTGGCCAGGGGCAGGCGTTCGTCGGTGGCCAGCATGGCGTAGGCTTTGGCCGCTTCGGTTCGCACGGCGGCCAGCCGGGACAGTCTGTTGCGCGGCGCGCTGTGCGCCAGCCCGGCTTCCGCGTGTTTGAGGACCAGCCGCGCCCGGGCCGCCACCGTATGGCAAGCCAGGACCTTGCGGCGGCCGTGGGCGGCGATGTCCGGCAGACGCGGATCGGCCAGGCCGGCCAGGGCCATGCGGGCCGCGTCGGCCGGATCGTCCCGCCGGTAGGCGAGCAGGTCCTCGCCCGGGACGAACAGGTCGCGCAGGCCGTTTTCCGTGTCTTCGGTCAGCACGGCCGCGCCGCAGGCCATGGCCTCGAACAGCCGGAAGTTGAGCTCCCCGGCCGCGCTCTGGTTGAGCACGATCCGGCTGCGGCCAAAGACAGGCTGGTAGCGGCCCGTGGTCCGGTAAAGCGGCGCGAGCCTGCGAAAGGCTTCGAGAAACGGCCGCCGGCGCGGATTGACCAAACCGTCCAGGGTGCCGACGAAGGAGACCGGGATGTCCCGGGTTGCGCCCGGGTCCTGGTCGCGCTCGGGGTCGCAGAAAAGCGGCATCCAGGCGGCGGGCCGGCCGGTCGGCGCGTCTGCGAAAAGGGGCAGGTAGTCCTTCTGGGCCACGAAAAAGAAGTCAAAGGCGGCGCTGTAGGGCACGTGCCAGGGGTGCATGTACTGGTCGATGGAAAACCCGATGGTCACGGCCGGCAGGGTTTCGAAGCCGAAGATCCAGGGCGTTTGGCAGGCGTCGCACCAGAAGACCAGGTCCGGCCGCAGGCCGCGTCCGTCCAGGAGTTCGAGGAGCCGCCTGGCGGACAGGGGTTCGGACAGCGGCACGTCGCAGTCCTGGCCGGTCCCGACGGACAGGACCTCGTGGCCGAGCCGGCGGAAGGCGGCCACGAAGGCGGTGTTGTGCAGGTTGAGGATGCGCATGGGGCACCGGTCGCCTCCTTGCTACCCTCCCCTGCCGTCCCGATCAAGGGCGTGGGCATGGCGGCCTTGCCGCCGGCCGGGGATTGTGGAAAACTCGACCCTTGCGGCCGGTGGCCGCACACTCTTGCCCCAAGGATACTTCCATGCGCAGCGCCATTTTCAAGAAAGGGCTGGAAAAAGCCCCCCACCGCTCCCTGCTCTACGCCCTGGGCCTGACCAAGGAAGAGATGGAGCGGCCGCTTGTCGGCATCGTCAACTCGGCCAACGAGGTCGTGCCCGGCCACATCCACCTCAACACCATCGCCGAGGCGGTCAAGGCCGGCGTCCGCCTGGCCGGCGGCACGCCCATGGCCTTTCCGGCCATCGGCGTATGCGACGGCCTGGCCATGAACCATGCGGGCATGCATTATTCCCTGGTCAGCCGCGAGATCATCGCCGACTCCATCGAGATCATGGCCATGGCCCACCCCTTCGACGCCCTGGTCCTGATCCCCAACTGCGACAAGGTCGTGCCCGGCATGCTCATGGCCATGCTGCGGCTGAACATTCCGGCCGTCATCGTCAGCGGCGGCCCCATGCTGGCCGGCTCCACGTCCGAAGGGTCCTGCGACCTGATCGACGTGTTCGAGGCCGTGGGCAAGTTCAAGCGCGGGGCCATCGACGCCGAGGGCCTGGAGGAGCTGGAAGAAAACGCCTGTCCGGGCTGCGGCTCCTGCTCGGGCATGTTCACGGCCAACTCCATGAACTGCCTGTCCGAGTCCGTGGGGCTCGGGCTTCCCGGAAACGGCACCATCCCGGCCGTGACCGCCAAGCGGGTCCGCCTGGCCAAGACCGCCGGCATGCGGGTCATGGATCTTTTGGCCAAAAATATCCGGCCCCGGGACATCGTCACCGAAAAGAGCATCGCCAACGCCGTGACCATGGACATGGCCCTGGGCTGCTCCACCAACACGGTCCTGCACCTGCCGGCCGTGTTCGCCGAGGCCGGCCTGCCGCTCACCCTCGACATCTTCGACGCCATCTCCCGCAAGACCCCGAACCTCTGCAAGCTCTCTCCGGCCGGACACCACTACCTGGACGACCTGGAGAAAGCCGGCGGCATCCCGGCCGTCATGACCGTGCTGGCCGAGCGGGGCCTGCTCAACCTCGACGTCATGACCGCCACCGGCAAGACCTTGGGCGAAAACCTCAAGGACCTGAAGGCCAGAGTCAAAAACTTCGACGTCATCCGGGCCAGGGAGCCCTACGCCAACGAGGGCGGCATCGCCATCCTGCGCGGCACGCTGGCCCCGGACGGAGCCGTGGTCAAGCAGTCGGCCGTGGCCCCGGCCATGATGCGCCACACCGGCCCGGCCCGGGTCTTCGACGACGAGGAGCAGGCCAACGCCGCCATCCTCGGCGGCCAGGTCAAGGCCGGTGACGTGGTGGTCATCCGCTACGAAGGCCCCCAGGGCGGCCCGGGTATGCGCGAGATGCTCTCCCCCACCTCCAACATCATGGGCATGGGGCTCGGCGAGTCCGTGGCCCTTATCACCGACGGCCGGTTCAGCGGCGGCACGCGCGGCGCGGCCATCGGCCACGTCTCCCCGGAGGCGGCCGCCGACGGCCCCATCGCCCTGGTTCGGGAGGGCGATGTCATTGTCATCGACATCCCGGGCCGCAAGCTCGACCTGCTGGTCGATCCGGCCGAACTGGACAAGCGCCGGGCCGGCCTCGCGCACCCGAAAAAAGAGATCGCCTCGCCGCTTTTGCGGCGCTATGCCTCGCTGGTGAAGTCCGCCGCCCAGGGCGCGGTGTACAAGGACCCCCAGGAGCGATAGGAAGGGACGAGAGGAAGAAGATGCCTCCGGCGGCCGGGAGGGGGTCACCCCCTCCCGGACCCTCCCG
>CAZIJE010000036.1:16771-27400 GCA_964539435.1 uncultured Desulfovibrio sp. | reverse complement strand
AGGGGGTGACCCCCTCCCGGCCGCCGGAGGCGCATCTCTTCTCGCTACTTCGCGGCTTCCACGGGGTAGCCCGCGCCTTTCCAGGCGAAGATGCCGCCGGGGAAGCGGACGACGTCCTTGTAGCCGAGCTTTTTGGCCCAGACCGCGCCGTTGTGGCTGCGGGTGCATTTCACGAACCCGCAGTAGACGACGATGGTGGCGTCCTTGTCGGGACCCAGGAGCGCGGCGTAGTCGGCTTCGGTCTTGCCGCCGGTCTCCTTGGCGTCCCAGGCGTCCATGTCCGGAATGGGGAAGACGAAGTTGACGGACCCGGGCACGTGCTCCTTCTTGTAGCTGTCCTCGAAGGGCATGGTGTCCACGATGACGATTTTTTTGCCGCTCTCGGTCAGCTTTTTGAGTTCCTCGGCAGTGACCAGGCCGTAGCCGCCCTTCTGGGCATCGCGCACGAGCGTGACGGCCTCTTTTTCCTTGGCGGCCTCGTCCTCGAACTTGTCGGCCAGGGCCGGTGCGGCCAGGCAGAGGACGGCGAACAGGGCCAGGGTCAGTTGGATAGCGCGCATGGGTGCTCCTTGGAAGGGTTGGGAGGTTGGGCGGAGGTGCGGCGCTGACGCCGCCAGAGCAGGCAGTAGAAAACGCCGGCCAGTAGGAACAGGTCGCGCCACAGGGTCGGGCGCAGACCGTGGTAGACCGCGCCTTCGGGATCGCCGGGGCCGTAGCAGCCGCAGTCGATGTCGAGGCCCTGGCGGATGGCGTTGGCCACCACGGCGATGAAAACGAGGAGCAGCCCGCCGATGATGGCCAAGCCAATCGCGGCGTCGCACAGGAGGAGCAGTCCGCCCGCGATCTCCAGGACCGGCAGGACCAGGGCCAGGGGTGCAACGAGTTCGTTCGGCAGGATGGCGAAGGCCTTGATGGTCTGGCCGAAGGCGTGGGGATCGAGGAGCTTGGAGACGCCGGCAAGGATGAAGGCTGCGGCCAGGCCGGCGCGGACGGCCCGGTAGGTCCAGGGGGATTGGAGAAGGGTGGTGATGGTGCGCATGGCGTGGCGTCGCGCCTTGGGCGACGCCACACTCCTAGCGCAGGAAAGATGCTATGACAAATCAGTAAGTTAAATCATATGTGCGGAAACGCATAGATCAAATCGATGGCAACGCGCCCGAGGCGGACGCGGGTTACTGCCCGGCCGGCGGTTCGACCACTTCGGCCTTGCCCACCGGGATCTTGAGCACGGTTCCCGGCCGCAGGGCGTCGGGGTTGATGTCGGGATTGGCCCGGACCACGTCGCGGGTGCGCGCGCCGTGTTGGTTGGCGACCTTGGACAGGATGTCGCCTTCCTTGACCGTGTATTCGATGAAGTCGCCCGCTGGGACGGCCGGGGAGGGCTTGGCCCCGGCCGGAGCGGCCGCGCCCTTGGTCGGAACGCTGATGGTGGCCCCGGCCTTGAGGTTCTTGTCGGTCAGGCCGGGGTTGGCGGCGGTCAGGTCCGCCTCGGTCACGCCGAGTTTCTTGGCGATGCGCTCCAGGCTGTCGCCTTTTTTCACGGCATAGCCGGCGCCGTCGGCCTTGGCCGGGCCGGCGGCCGGCGTCGGGGGCGCGGCCTGGGGGCCGATGCCTTGCACCTTGGCCGAGGCCTCGGTCAGGGGGGCGTAGTAGTAGAAGACCCGGCCGTTGGCTCCGTCCCTGTCGTGGCGGTTGCCGATGAAGACGGCGCCGGGCCAGTTCCAGGTGGCCACGGTATAGGGGCGGCCGTCGGGGTCGGTCTTTTCCCGCACCGCGTCGGGCGGGCCGTACTTGGCCTCCAGGCTCTGCTGCATGGCCGTGGCCGCGCTGGCGCCCGAATAGCCGATTTCCGCGTGGTAGAACTGGTCCTTGAAAAAGGAGTAGGTGACGTGGTGCAGGGCGATGCCGCCGAGGTCCTTTTTTTCGTTCGGCTTTTCGTAGTGGACGATGTCGCCGTCGCGTTCCACGGCCTTGAGGCCCGGAACGCTCGAGAGGGGCGCGCCCCAGGCGACGCTACGGAAATCGGCGGGCTTTTTCTGGGGATCGGCGGCCAGGGCCGGCCGGATGGCGGCCGTGGCCAGGGCGCAGCAACACAGGCAGGCAGCCAGGAAACGCATGGACATAGGGGCGTGTGCCTCCGAAAAAGGATGCCGTCTTATACGCGGGACGGGCCGATTCGTACAGCGCCGAGGTCGGTGTCCGGAACGGCATGGGGCCGCGCCGGCGTCGCCGGTCAGGCCTCTTCCGGCCGCCCGACAGGGGGATCGGCCAATTCCGGTTCGAGCAGTAGTCCGTTCAGGTCGAGCCCGGGGCCGGCGTCTGGCGTCCGCCGTTGCCCCTCCCGGGCCACGGCGTCGATCCAGACATGGAGCTCCCGTGCCACGAACCGGCTGACGTCGAGAAACTCCAGGGCTTTTTCAAACGAGCTGGCCCGGCCCAGGCGCAACAGCCGCAGGCCGAAGCGCAGGCCCGTGTCCGTGGCCTGGACCCGGACGTTCTGGGCCAGGAAGAAAAACGAGAGCGCGTCCATGCACGGGTGGGCGCGGTAGTCGCGGAGCTTCAGGTAGACGTAGAGGGCCGGCGCGCCGGCCAGGGGAGCAAGGGCCTCGGCTTGGCCGGAGACGTGGAGGCCGAGACCGATGGCCGCGATGTCGGCCAATTCCAGGGCCTGTCCGCCGCGCCGGCTGACAGGAGGCGGTCCGAGCCGCGACAGGGGCAGGCGGACCGGGGGAGAGAGGTCCGCCGGCCACAGGGCGAAATCCAGGACCGCGTCGCCCGGCGGGCGCACCCGTATCGCGGCGCGGCGTTCGACTGGGTTCATGTCTCCTCCCGGACTGGGTCAACCTGCCGTGGCCGGCCGGGTTTGTCAAAGGGCCCGGACTTCCGCTTTCCCCAGCATGCTGGTAGGGGATGCCCAAGAGGTCGTCCATGAGCGAATACGTGGAACACGCCGCATCCGGGACCAGCGTCGGCCGGGTGGAGAAGAGGTTTTTCACCTTTGCCGCGCCGCCCGAGCCGCTGACCGTGGAGTCCGGCCGGGCGCTCGGGCCGGTGACCCTGGCCTACGAGACCTACGGCGAGCTCGACGAACAGGCGTCCAACGCCGTCCTGGTCCTGCACGCCCTGTCCGGGGATTCCCACGCCGCCGGCTATTACGACAAGGCCGATCCCAAGCCCGGCTGGTGGGACATCATGATCGGCCCGGGCAAGCCCATCGACACGGACCGGTATTTTGTCGTCTGCTCCAACGTCATCGGCGGCTGCATGGGCTCCACCGGCCCATCGAGCGTCAATCCCGACACCGGCCGGCCCTACGGCCTGGCCTTCCCGGTCATCACCATCGGCGACATGGTCCGGGCCCAGAAGCGGCTGGTCGAGCATCTGGGGATCAAAAAGCTCCTTTGCGCCGTCGGCGGCTCCATGGGCGGCATGCAGGTCCTGGAGTGGGCCGTGCGCTACCCGGACATGGTCCGCGCGGCCGTGCCCCTGGCCACCACCACCAAGCATTCGGCCCTGGCCATCGCCTTCAACGAGGTGGCCCGGCAGGCCATCATGGCCGATCCCAAGTGGAACTGCGGGGACTATTACGACGGCGAGAAGCCGGGCCTGGGCCTGGCCGTGGCCCGGATGATCGGGCATATCACCTACCTGTCCGACGAGGCCATGCGCCAGAAGTTCGACCGCCGGCTCCAGGACCGGTGCGAGATCTCGTTCAATTTCGAGGAGGCCGACTTCCAGGTGGAATCCTACCTGCGCTACCAGGGCCAGAAGTTCGTGGACCGGTTCGACGCCAACGCCTTTCTCTACGTGACCAAGGCGGCGGACTACTTCAACCTGGAGGCCAGCCACGGCGCGGGCTCGGCCGTGTCCGCCTTCGCCAAGGCCAAGTGCCGGTTCCTGGTGGCCTCGTTTTCCTCGGACTGGCTCTATCCGACCTACCAGTCCCGGGCCATGGTCCAGGCCATGAAGAAAAACGGCCTGGACGTCAGCTTTGTCGAGATCGAGGCCCAGTGGGGCCACGACGCCTTCCTGCTCCCCAATTCCCGCCTGTCGGGCATGCTCGACAGCTTTCTCGACCGGGCCATGGCCGACGCCCGCAAGGAGGTCGGCCATGCGCTATGACCTGTCCGTCATCGCCTCCTGGATCGAGCCCGGGGCCAGCGTCCTGGACCTCGGCTGCGGCTCCGGGGACCTGCTCCACATCCTGTCCGTGGACAAGAACGTGCGCGGCACGGGCATCGAGGCCGACGAAGGCAAGGTGACGCGGGGCATCGAAAAGGGCCTGTCCATCCTCCACGGCGACATCAACGAGGAGGTCCGGGACTACCCGGACGGGCACTTCGACTACGTGATCCTGTCCCAGACCCTGCAACAGGTCTACGAACCGGCCAGGCTCATCCGCGAGATGCTCCGGGTCGGCCGGTGCGGCGTGGTCAGCTTCCCCAACTTCGCCTACTACCGCATCCGGGCCCAGCTCCTGTTCCGGGGCCGGGCCCCGGTGTCGCGGGAACTGCCCTACGAGTGGTACGACACCCCGAACATCCGGGTCATCACCCTCCGCGACTTCCGACGCTTTTGCCGCAAGGAAGGGTTCGCCATCGAGCGCGAAACGGCCATCAGCACGCCGCATCACCACGAGCGGGGCATGGTCGTGAAGTTCCTGCCCAACCTGCTCGCCACCTACGGCATGTTTTTGCTGCGGCGGAAGTAGGAAGAAGAAAAGATGCCTCCGGCGGCCGGGGGGATCATCCCCCCCGGGCCCCCTGGAGGGGGGAGTGAGGGTGTGTCCTTGACGGGTTTCCAAAGGGCGGCAGCCAACGTGGTCGCCGAAGGCATCCCCCCGCCTCATTGCCACCCATTTATTCCTCCAGCCGGTTCCAGGGCGCGTCGCACAGCGGCCGGTAGCCCTTGGCCTGGGCCGCGGCGTCGAGGTGGGACAGGCCGGCCGGGGCGGCGTCCAGGTCCAGGTCCTTGTCGGACAGGCTTTCCACGCGGTTGAGCACGATCAGATAATGGCCGCAGGTCGCGCAGGTGTGGATGCGTTCGCGTTCGCGTCCGGCCGGGATGAGCAGGTCGAGCTTTTCCTGATCCCCCTCGCCGCAGGCCAGGCAACGGAGCCTCGGAAACCGCCACAGATGGCCGCACAGGGAGCAGTGGAGCAGGAGCCGGCCGGCCTTGGCCACGAGAAACTCCGACTGCTCCTGCTTTTCCTTGAGCAGGCCCGCGTCCGGGGCGGACCCGCAGACCGGGCAGGACGGCTTTTGCCACAGGGCGTCGTCGGCCAGGGTGGAAAGCGCGGCCGCCTGGCGGCGCACCGCCACGGCCAGAAGCTCCCGGCCGAGGAACGCCAGGACGGCCGGCGGCAGGCCGGCATCCTCGGCCAGGGCCGCGAGGCCGTCCTCGCCGCCGTCAAGAGCAACGTCGCACAGGCGGCGGCCCATGTCCGGCCGTTGGGCCAGGGCCTCGGCCAGGGCATGGGCCTCCTGGGCCAGGGCCGGAAAGATGTCGGCGATGCCCGGCAGCATGGCGGCGGCGGCCAGCAATCCAGCGGCCAGTTCCTCGGTGGCCACGCCGTCGAGCAGGGGAACGCCGGCGGCAAAACGGTCGGGATCGTGGGCTATGCCGGGCTGCGGCTCGGGCAGGGCGGCGGTGGTTTCGCGCCGGAGCCTGGCCAGGGCGGCGAAGGCGGCGACCACGGCCGCCGCGGCCGGGGGCGGCGGCGTTTCCGGCAGGTCGGGCGTGGCGTGGGTCATGGGGGGCAGTCGCATGCGCATGGCTTGTCCTCGAAAAGAAAGGCCGTCCGTCCGCCAGTGGCAGCTGGCGGACGGAACGGCGGGGGTATGGAGAAAGGCCTCTACCCGCGAAGCCGGGTCACGGGCCGGGCCAGCATGGCCAGAAACGCCTGCCGGGTCATGGGGCCTTGGCGCTCCTGGCGCGCGGCGTACTCGTGGTAGAGGTTTCTGGGTTCGGTGACGAGGTAGATGACGTTGACGAAGTCCTCGTCCAGGAGTTGGGCCTGGGGATGGGTCTCCTTGACCTTGGCCAGGGTCCGGCGGGCCAGGGCCAGGATCTCCTCGCGCTCGCCGACCTGCATGGCCCCGGTGCAGCAGGTCTTGACGCAGATGGGCTGCATGCCGGCCTGCTGGCGGTCGATGCACCAGTCGCACTTGGCCAGCAGGCCCGAGCCCGCATCCCGGACCGGGATGTGGTAGGGGCAGACATCCTGGACGTCCTGGGCCTGGTCGGGCGTCAGCTTTTTGGTGGCGTCGGTGTAGAGGACCGCGCCGGTGGCTTCGTCCTGGAGGATGGCCCCGGGCACGTAGGCGTCGGCCGCGTCCTTGCAGGGCGGGCTGACGCAGTGGCGGCACTGGTCAGGGAAAAACAGCCACTTGATCATGCCGTCGATCTTGTGCTCCGAGAACCGGACGATCTTGTAGTTTTGCGGCGTGAAGTCAGGCGGATTCTGGTGGGTGCCGCGCTGACGCGTGGGCACGGCCGCATGCTGGTGCCATTCCTTGCAGGCCACCTGGCAACCCCGGCAGGCCGTGCACCGGGAAGTATCGACAAATATTGCTTTGGGCATGGCGCGCTTCCTTCATGGTCCGGCCGGAAGCCCATGGTGCGGACTTCCGGCCGGAGTGCTGGTTAGACGGCGAGTTCCGTCACCTTGTCGGCCTTGCGCAGGTTGCACAGGCAGGCCTTGTACTCCGGAATGGTGGTGTTGGGATCGCCGACCGACACGGTGAGCCGGTTGGTGGCGTCGCCCACGCCCGGAGTGGTCCAGCCGAAGCAAAACGGCATGCCGACCAAGTGGACGGTCTTGCCCTGCACCTGAAGCGGGGTCATGCGCACCGTGACCATGGCGATGGCCTCGACCTTGCCGCGCAGGCTTTCGATGACCACGGGATCGCCGTTTTTGATTCCCTTCTCCTTGGCCAGCTCGTGGCTCATCTCGATGTAGAGTTGGGGCTCGGCCTCAAGAAGCGGCGGCGTGTTTCGTGTGTCGCCGCCGCCGCACCAGTGCTCGGTCAGGCTGTAGGTGGTGAGCACGATGGGGAAGCGCGGATCGCCGTTTTTGGCCAGGGCGTCCATGTCGCTGTCAATGACCTTCATGCAGGGATTGTGCATCTGCTTGGAGAACGGATTAACCGTGACCGGAGTCTCCGCCGGCTCGTAGTGTTCGGGGAACGGCCCGTCCACGCGGCCGGGGCCGTAGAGCTGGCCGTGGCCCTCGGTGTGCATGATAAACGGGTACTTGCCCTTGGGATCGGCCATGGGCGGCCATGGGCCGTCCGGCACGTCGCCCACCCACTTGTCGCCTTCCCAGGCGATGACGGTCTTGGCCGGATTGAACGGCTTGCCGTTCACATCCACCGAGGCCCGGTTGTAGATGATGCGCCGGTTGACGGGCCAGGCCCAGGAGTAGTTCGGGAACAGCCCGATCTTGGCCTGCATGGGCGTTTGCGAATGGTCGCGGCGCTTGGCCAGGTTGCCGGCCGGGCCGTAACAGCCGGTGTAGAGCCAGTTCATGGACGTGGTCGCGCCGTCGTCGGTCAGGAAGGCGAAGGCCGGAACCTGATCCCCCTTCTTGAACTCCTTGCCGTTGACGGTGGCGTCGCGGGTGAACCAGCCGTTGATCTTTTTGGCGACAAAGTCGGCGTCGTATTCCGGATACCAGTCCAGGTTGACGATGGGGGCCGGAAAGGCCCCGCCTTCCTTCTGGTACAGGGCCTTGACCCGTTTCATGATCTCCACGACCATCCAGCCCATGGGACGGCTGACGCCCATGGGCTCGTAGCCCTTGTAGTGCCACATGTGCCAGCGGCCGGAGTTGGAGGTGGTGCCGTCCTTTTCGCCGCGCTGGCACGAGGGGAGCAGGAACACCTCGGTCTTGACGTTTTTGGGATCGTATCCCGGCTGCCGCCAGAACGAGGCCGTCTCGGTGTCGTGGGCCTCGCCCACCACCAGCCAGTCGAGCTGGGTGAGGGCCTTGCGGATCTTGTGGGTGTTGGGCATGGACTGGGCCGGGTTGTGTCCGTAGATGAACCCGCCCTTGATCTTGCCTTTGTACATCCGGTCGAACTGGTACAGGCTGGCATAGTCCACGCCCGGTTCGACCTTGGGCAGCCAGGCATAGCCGAACTCGTTTTCAGGCGTGGCCGCGTCGCCGTACCAGGCCTTGAGCAGGCTGGCCATGTACTTGGGCCGGTTCTGCCACCAGTTGGCGCTCTTGGGATCCTTTGAAACCGGGGTGTTGGCCTTGTTGTAGTCGGCCAGGGTCGGCCAGGCCGTGGTCGGCACGGGGTTGTACCCGGGCAGGATGTGCCACAGGATGGCATGGTCCGTGGACCCCTGGACGTTGGGCTCGCCGCGCAGGGCGTTGACGCCGCCGCCGGCCACGCCGATGTTGCCCAGAAGCAGCTGGATGATACCGGCGCAGCGGATGTTCTGCACGCCGACCGAGTGCTGGGTCCAGCCCAGGGCGTACATGATGGTGCCGGCCTTGTCGGGTTTGCCCGT
The DNA here is from genome assembly GCA_964539435.1 of uncultured Desulfovibrio sp. Classification (GTDB taxonomy): domain Bacteria; phylum Desulfobacterota; class Desulfovibrionia; order Desulfovibrionales; family Desulfovibrionaceae; genus Solidesulfovibrio. The sequence goes on along the minus strand of CAZIJE010000036.1, from coordinate 18,880 downwards.
GGCCGTGTAGATCGAATAGACCTTTTCCAGGTTGTCCTTGGACACGCCCGTGATGGACGACACGGTGTCCATGTCGTAGCGGGCGTAGTGCTTCTTGAGCAGCTGGTAGACGCAGCGGGGGTCCTTGAGCGTCTTGTCGCGCCTGGGGATCCCGTTTTCGTCCATGGCGAAGGCCCATTTCTTCTGGTCGTATCGCTTGGTGGCCGGATCGAAGCCGGAGAAAAGCCCGTCCTTGAACTCGTAGCCGTCGCCGACGATGAAGGCGGCGTTGGTATACTCGACCACGTAGTCCTTGTGAATCAGGTCCTTCTCCAGGATGTACTTCATCATACCGCCCAGAAACGCGATGTCCGTGCCGGAACGGAGCGGCACGTGGAAATCGCACCGGGCCGAGGTGCGGGAGAATTTGGGGTCCACGTGGATGACCGGGGCACCGGCATCCTTGGCCTTGAGCACCCACTTGAACGAGATGGGGTGGTGCTCGGCGGCATTGCTCCCCATGATCAGGATGGCGTTGGAATTTTTGATGTCAATCCAGTGCTGGGTCATCGCGCCGCGTCCGAACGACTCTGCCAGAGCCGGTACAGTGGGCGAGTGTCAGACCCGTGCCTGGTGGTCGAAATGGACGACCCCCAGGCTTCTGAGCATTTGATGGCTGACCGCGCATTCCTCGTTGTCCATCTGGGACGTGCCGAGCTGGAAGATGGATTCCACCCGGTTGACGGTCTGGCCCTTGTCGTTTTTCTCGATGAAATCCCGGTCCCGCGTCTCCTTGACCCGGCGGGCGATACGGTCCAGGACGAAGTCCCAGTCCTTTTCCTCCCACTTGTCGCTGCCCGGAGCCCGGTAGCGGGGCTTCAAGACCCGGTGATGGCTCACGTGCATGGCGTGGAAGGCCGCGCCCTTGGGACAAAGCGCCCCTTCGCTGACCGGATAGTCCGGATCGCCTTCGGAGCTTAAAAACTTGCCGTCCTTGACGAACATCAGGATGCTGCACCCGCAGGAGCAGAACGGACAGGTGGACTGGTACTCCTTGGCCCCCTCGATCCGCAGCGTGGCGGCGTACGCCGCCGCCGGCCGGGGATCGAAGCCCAGGTCCTTGAGCCCCAGGCAGGCCAGCCCGGCCCCGGTCAATTTCATGAATCCTCTTCGCGAAATGCCCATGCCGCCTCCTTTTCCATTTCCCCGATTCCCGGGCGGACATCCGCCCGAGACTCATATGACATATGTCAAAACAGGCACACGCCAACTGTTAAAAAAAGGACGCTTCCCGGGTCAAAGCAATCCGCATTGCTTGACTTTTGGCACCAAGCGACACGTTTTTCCCTGGAAAAAGGAGGCCATAGCCGCTCATTTTGCCGTCGTTACGTCTTAAGTTATTTTAAATACAGAAAAAAAATTTTTCGACCGGCTCGGGAGGAGCGGGCGGCGCGCCGTTGACGGCTGCCGGCATTGTTGGCATCGCCTGGGGAAGGCACGGCAGGGTTTGGCCGCCGCGAGGCGTGTTTGCGCCGCCGCGCATGGGGCGCGCCCGCTGCCGAGGAGACGCCCTGGCGGCCGGGCGAACCGCAACCCCTTCCCGACGTCCGCAGGCCGCGACGCCGGGCCGGAGCCGGAGGCGGCATGGGGCAGCCCTCCATCGAAACGGCGACCCAATACCTGAGGTCAAACGGTAGCCGTCTCGGCCGAACTGATGCCCTCGGGGTGCTGGAGGCCATCGAGGCCTGCCTCGGCTGCGCCCGGGAAGACGAGTTCCAGGCCTTGTTCGTCGCCATCCGGGCGCTGCTGCCCTTCGAGTGCGCCCTGGTCCTGGCCGGGAACCTGGACACCGGCGACGCCGTCGTGACCGACGGCCGCAACATCGGGTTTCCCGACGCCTGGTTCGAGGCCTATCTGGCGCAGCTTGGCCCTGAGCGGGACGGCGTGGTCAAGCGGGCCTTTGCGGTCCCGTGCGTCCAGTGCTGGTCCGACGCCCATGTGCGGCTGGACGCGCCCAACGCCCTGGGCCTGTGCCGGGATTTCGGCCTGCGCAGCGGCTACGTCGCCGGCACGGGGCCGGCCCTGGATGGCCTCGGCGGCGACGCCGGCGGCCCAGGCGAACAAGCTGCT
>CAZIJE010000036.1:0-16761 GCA_964539435.1 uncultured Desulfovibrio sp. | reverse complement strand
GGCCGGCTCGTCTGCTTTGGCGGCCCGGCGGCGGCCTGCGACGAGCGCGGGGCGGCCGTGGTCCACTTCCTCGCGCCCCACCTGCTCCTGGCCTTTTCGCGCCTGCGCCAGGCAAAACAACGGCAAACGGCCGAAGCCGCCGTCACCCCCCGGGAGCGGGAGGTCCTGCGCTGGCTCAAGGAAGGCAAGAGCTCCTGGGACATCTCCGTCATCCTGGACATCCGGGAGCGGACCGTCAATTTCCACGTGGCCAACATCATGCGCAAGCTCGGCACGTGCAACCGGGTCCAGGCCGTGGCCGCCGCCCTCCATCTGCGGTTGATCGATTTCGACTGAGCCGCCCGACCCCGCTTCCCTCCCGAAAGGGCCCCGGACGCCCGCGCCACCGACCTGCCAGTTCCGACAGGTGCGCAACGAGGCCGCATCGGGCATCGTTCGGGCCACCGGGTTTCGGCCGGAAGCCGCCGGTCCCGAACATTCCGGACAGGAAGGAGGGAGAATGGAGACAAATATCGCCTTGCCCGGCGCCGACGACCGCGCGGTCTGGGACGCCTGGGTGTCCGTGGTCCACTTGCCGGCCGTGCTGGCCGCCGACGAACTCGGCGTCTTTGAGGCGCTGGAAGGACAGCCGGCCGACGCGGCCGAACTGGCCGCGCGCCTGGGCCTCGACGCCCACGGCCTGGCCAGCGTCCTGCCGCTGTTGGCCTGTCTGGGTTTTCTGGCCAAGCGTCTGGGCCGGTTCGGACTCACCGAAGCGGGCCGGCGGTATCTGCGGCGCGGCCAGCCGCTCTACTGGGGGGAGGCGCTCGGCGTCATGCGGGACCTGCCCATGGTCCGTCTGCTCTGCCAGGCCCTTGGCGACCAGGCCGGGCAGCGGCATTTCCAGGCGGCCGAGGGATGGGCAGACGGCCGCCTCGGGCATGAAGCCGCCTTGGCCACGGCTCGGATCATGCAAAGCCAGTCCCTGCCCGCCGCCCTGGGCTTGGCCGCCGGCGGGCATTTCCAGGGCGTTTCCCGGCTGCTGGACGCCGGCGGCGGCTCGGGCTGCTTCGCCATCGCCCTGGCCCGGCGTCACCCCGACCTTTGCTGCACCGTGATGGACCTGCCGGCCATGTGCGAGGCGGCTGCCGGGTACGTGGACGCGGCCGGCCTGGGGCATCGGATCGACACCAGGGCCGTGGACATGTTTGCCGAACCCTGGCCCACGGGCTACGACGCCGTCTTGTTGTCCAACGTCTTCCACGACTGGGACGGCCCGGCCAACACCCGGTTGGCGGCCAGGGCCTTCGAGGCGTTGCCCCGGGGCGGGCGCGTCTTTGTGCACGAAATTCTTCTGGACGACGACGGCGTCGGCCCCCTGGCCGCGGCCTCGTTTTCCGTGATGCTGTACCTGGCCGCCCACGGCCGGCAGTATACGGCCAGGGAAGTGGCGGGGTTTCTGGAAAGCGCCGGTTTTGCCGGGGTCGGGGCAAGGGCCGCCCACGGCTACTATTCCCTTGTCGCGGCCGCCAAGCCGTGAGTCCCGGCCGTGGGGCCGCCCGGTCCGCCCCAAGGGCGGGCCGGGCGGGATGGAAGACAAGACCGAATTTTTTTCCTATACTGCCGGCCGAACAATCCGACATCCCAAGCCCCGGGCCGCTTCAGGCCGTTCTCCCCGCTCTGCGGAAACGAGGAGTCTCATGCGCGAACGCAAAACCGCCACCTTGACCTATGGCGACAAGACCCTGGAATTGCCCGTGCTCGTCGGCAGCGAAGGCGAGGTCGGCATCGACGTCACTTCCCTGGAAAAGGAGCTGGGCCTTCTGACCTTCGACCCGGGCTACGCCAACACCGGGTCCTGCCAGTCGGCCATCACCTTTGTCGACGGCGAGAAGGGCATCCTGCGCTACCGTGGCATTCCCATCGAACAGCTGGCGGAAAAAAGCTCGTTCATCGAAACCGCCATGCTGCTGATTTTCGGCAAGCTGCCGACGGCCGAAGAACGTACGGCCTTCCGGTCGCTCCTGTCCGACCACGAACTGCTCCACGAGGGCCTGCTCCACCATTTCGACGGCTTTCCGCCCGGCGGCCAGCCCATGGCCATCCTGTCGGCCGTGATCAATTCGCTCGGCAACTACCACCCCGAGCTCCTCGAAATCCAGAGCATGGACGAGTTCACCATGGCCGTGGCCAAGCTGATCAGCAAGGTCCGCACCATCGCGGCCTTCAGCTACCGCAAGTCGCTCGGCCTGCCGTTCATGTACCCGGACCCGAACCTCTCCTACTGCCGCAACTTCCTGCACATGATGTTCTCGGTCCCCAACCGGGAGTTCGAACCGACCCAGCAGGCCGTGGCCGCCCTGTCGCTGTTTCTCGTGGTCCACGCCGACCACGAGCAGAACTGCTCCTGCTCCACCGTGCGCATGGTCGGCTCCACCCAGGCCAACCTGTTCGCCAGCGTGTCGTCGGGCATCTGCGCCCTGTGGGGCCGGCTCCACGGCGGGGCTAACGCCGCGGTCATCGAAATGCTGCGCCAGATCCTGTCCGGCCGCCACAAGGTCAAGACCTTCCTGGAGATGGTCAAGCGCAAGGAGACCCGGCTCATGGGCTTCGGCCACCGGGTCTACAAGAACTTCGACCCCAGGGCCCGGGTCCTGAAAAAAGCGGCCCACGACCTGGTCCTCCAGTCCGGCATGCAGGACCCGCTCATGGACATCGCCCTGGAGCTCGAGGAGACCGCCCTGTCCGACGACTACTTCCAGTCCCGCAAGCTCTATCCCAACGTGGACTTCTATTCGGGCATCATCCTGCGGGCGCTCGGCATCCCGGTCAACATGTTCCCGGTCATGTTCGCCATCGGCCGCATGCCCGGCTGGATCGCCCACTGGCGCGAGGAAAACCGCGACCCCACCACCCGCATCCACCGGCCGCGCCAGATCTACACCGGCCCGGCCCGCCGGCCCTACGTGCCCCTCGACCAGCGGTAGGCGGGAGAGGGGGAGAGGAGAGAAGACGCCTCCGGCGGCCAGGGCGCTGCCCTGGACCCGCCGGGGGGCATGATGCCCCCCGGGCCCCTCCGGTGGGGGGGATGAAGGGAAAGAGGGGGTGGGGCGAAAGGGGCGGGGGCGCTGCCCGCGCCGCGGAAAGGAGGAAAAATGGCCGAAGTCTCGCTCGTCAAGGTGGCCCTGGCGCTCGGATGCGGCATCGCGCTGGCCGCGGTCCTCGGGTTCGGTCTCGGCCGCCATGCCCGGAAAACAGACGGCCGGGACCTGTTTCGGCCGCTTTTTCTCGCCCTGGTCTGCGTCTACGCCCTGGGCTTCGCCGCCCGGTACGTCCTGGTCGAGATCCTGCCGTAACGGCCCCGGGCTCCGGGTCTCCGGCACACCGGCCGGGCCGCCGCCTCCCGCGTCCCCTCGTCCGTCCGCGTCCCCTCGTCCGTCCGTGTCCCGTCGGCCGTCTGCATCCCATCGTCCGTCGCCCGTCCGTCGCCGTGGCCGCGATCCGGTCCAGGCGGCCCGGCCGGTCACTGCCAGGTGATGGTCAGGGTCCGCTTGCCCCACTCCAGGGCGCCGCACCGGTCGTCGCCGTAGAAGATGTCGATGGTCCTGTCGTGGCGGCCGTGCATGACGTCCAGGACCTTGTACTCCCCGGGCAGGCCCTCGATGCTGATGACGTCCCCCCGGTCCAGGCCCATTTCCAGCAGGTCCGGAGAGACGGCCACGGCCTTGACGTCCGGGGTCAGGGCGTCGCCCCAGGCTCCGCGCGGGGTGCGGGCGGGACGCTTGGACTTCTTCGGCGAGCAGCCGCCGGTGTAGGCCATGGCCTTGACCTGCAGGGCCTTGGTGGACACGGACAGGGGCTGGTGGTTCCCGAACAGGGAGGCAGGATCGTCGAACTGGCTGATGAGGGCCTGGTCCGGGTCCTTGGCGGCCCCGGCCGACGTCTTGGCGGACCGGGAGGCGGCGCAGCCCGGCAGGGACAGGGTCGTGACCAAAAGCGTCACGGCGGTGAGAAAAACGCTGGCGTTTCGCATCGTCGCTCCATGGCGGCGTGACGCCGGGGGCCCTGTGCGCCGGTGTCCTCTGGGAACACCGGTGGGGGCGGGGCCGCCGGCCAGGAAAGGGCCGGCTCGGGTCGTCCGCAGGGTGGAGTGGCTCGCGTGGCGAGAGGGGACCTTCCCCGAACGCCGACAGCCGGCGGCGGGGGACGCTTGGCGGCGTCTCGGTCGTCTGGGTCCAGAACCGCATGCGGGGCGGGCCGGACGGGACGCCGCAATGCGTCAGGTCGTCAGGGTCGGACGGTCGCGGCGGCGACGCGGGCGGCCCGGAAAGCCGGCCTGGGCACAACATCGCCAGGTGGTCCGGGAGGGCGCGTCAGAGGCCTGCCTGTCGGCGGCGACCGTTGCCTGTATTCTACGTATGTCCTGAAACGTGCGTCGTGTCAAGCCCCTGGAGCGCCGGCCGGCCGGCGTCGGGGCCTGGAAACGGCGCGGCCGGGAGTCTCCCGGCCGCGGCCGCGCCGGGCGCGGATATTGTCGCTGGGACGCCGGAGCGTTGGGCCGCTAGCCAGCCTTGGACGCGTCTTCGGGGTCTCGGGAGCCGGGGGCGTCGGCGGCCTTGGCGGTGGCGGCCTCCGGGCCGGCCTGGGCCTGGGCGGCCGCCGCCTCAGCTTCGGCCTTGGCCCTGGCCTTGGCGGCCTTGGCCTCCTTGCGCGGCTTGTCCACGAACCACGACACCCAGATGCCGAGCTCATAGAGCAGGCACATGGGGCCGGCCATGAGCAGCTGGTTGATGGCGTCGGGCGTGGGCGTCAGGATGGCGGACACCACGAAGCTGAGCAGGATCGCCCAGCGCCGGAACTTGCGCAGGGCCTTGGTGGTGACCAGCCCGAGGCTGGTCAGGAAGAAGATGAAGACCGGCAGCTCGAAGATCAGGCCGAAGGCGAAAAGGAGCGTGACCGCCAGCGAAAAATAGGCGCTGATGGTCGGCATGACCGTGATGTAGTCCGAGGCGTAGTCCACGAAGAACTTGAACCCGAACGGAAAGACGATGAAATAGCCGAACAGCGCCCCGCCGACAAAGAACACGGCCGTGGCGACGGCCACGGGCACGATGTACTTGCGCTCCTCTTTGTAAAGCCCCGGAGCCACGAACCGCCACAGCTGGTAAAAAATATACGGGCTGACCACGAACGCGCCGGCCACCAGGGCCAGCTTCATGATGGTGAAAAAGGTCTCGGGCAGGCTCGTGGCGATAAGCTTGCTGCCGCCCGGCATGACGTCCAGCAAGGGTTTGAGCAGGACGCCGAGCAGCCGTTCGGCAAAGGAGTAGCAGGCCGCGAACCCGATGCCCACGGCGATCAGGCACCGCACCAGCCGGGTGCGCAGTTCGAGCAGGTGCTCGAGCAGGGGCGCTTCCTTCATGTCATGGGCCGAGGACGGCGGCGGCGGAGGCGGGGGGGGCGGCGCCATGGGCGGCAGGGAATCGTCGGCCACGGCCGGAACCCCGGGATCGGGCGTATCGGGCATGGCCGGCGCGCCGGCCGTTGGGGCGTCCGGCGGGGCCGTCTCGGCCGTGGGGGAGGCGGGCTCCGTGGCGCCGTCGGTGTCCGTGGCGGCGGACGGGTCCGTCGCCACGGCGGACGCCTCGGCGGGCAGGGGCTGCCGGCTGGCTTCTTTTTCAGGCGTGTCGGTCATGCGATCCTCGTATGCGGACGGCTGTCCTGCCCCCGCGCCGCGTCACGGCGGCGAGGCGCGGGCGGAATCGGCGGCCCGGGGCCGGCGGCGCGGCGGCCAGGGAATGCCGCGCCTTGCGGTTACGGCAGGAGGGGCTTCGGGTCAAGGGGCCGGACCGGGCGCGGCCGGCGTCCGGTCACAGTTCCACCTGCACCCCGAGCTCCACCACCCGTCCCGGCGGCAGGCCGAAATAGGCCGTGGCCGGCCGGGCGTTGCGGGACATGAGGGCGAACAGCGACTTGCGAAACGCCGCCATCTTGGCCTTGCCCGTGGTGAGCAGGCTTTCGCGGCCCAGGAAATAGGTGGTGTCGGCCGGGGGGTCGATGGGGATGCCCGTGGCCCGGGCCCGCTTCATGACCTCGGGGACGTTGGGCGTCTCCATGAAGCCGTAGCGGGCGATGATCCGGAAAAAGCCCCGGCCCAGGTCCTGGACGTCGAGCTGGTCGGCTTCGGGCACGTAGGGCATGTCCGCCGAGGTGACGGTCAGGATGACCACGTTTTCGTGAAAGATCTTGTTGTGCTTGTAGTGGTGGAGCAGGGTCACGGGCGTGCCCTGGGGCGAGAGCGACATGAAGACCGCCGTGCCGGGCACGCGCAGGGGCTCCTTCTGGGCCACCTCGGCCAGGAAGGTCCGCAGCGGCACGGTGGAGGACATGTAGATCTGGCGCAGGGCCTTGCGGCCGTCCTGCCAGGTGGCCATGGCCGTGACCACCACGGTGGCGATGAGCAGGGTGAACCAGCCGCCGTCGGCCACCTTGAGCAGGTTGGAGGCGAAAAACGACAGGTCGAAGGCCAGAAAGACGACGACAGGGGCCAGGGAGCGCAGCAGCGAGTGCTTCCAGGTCCAGCGGGCCACGAAGAAATAGAGCAGCGAGGTGATGCCCATGGTGGCCGTGACCGCGATGCCATAGGCCGCGGCCAGGCGGCTCGACTCCTTGAAGGCCAGCGTCAGGCCGATGCAGGCCCACATCAGGGCGAAATTGACTTCCGGGATGTAGATCTGGCCCTCCATGGCGCTCGAGGTGTGCACGATGCGCAGCCTCGGGCAGCAGCCGAGCTGGATGGCCTGGCGGGTCAGGGAGAAGACCCCGGAAATGAGGGCCTGGGAGGCGATGACCGTGGCTGCGGTGGACAGGGCGGCCATGGGGTAGATCAGGGCGGGCGGCACCAGGCTGTAGAACGGGTTGGCCGCGATGGACGGGTCGAGGAGCAGGCCGGCCCCCTGGCCCAGGTAGTTGAGCAGCAGGCACGGGAAGACGATCACCAGCCAGGAGATCTGGATGGGCCTGCGGCCGAAGTGGCCGAGGTCGGCGTACAGGGCCTCGCCGCCGGTGATGCACAGCACGACCGCGCCGAGGACCACGATGCCGTGGAGGTGGTTGCGGGCGAAAAATTCCACGGCGTGGAGGGGATTGAGGGCCCACAGGACCTGGGGGGCGTGCACGATCTCCTTGATGCCGAGCACGGCCAGCACCATGAACCACAGCAGCATGATCGGCCCGAACACCTTGCCGATGCCGGCCGTGCCCCGGCGCTGGACCATAAAAAGGCCGAACAGGATGACGCAGGTGATGGGCAGGACCAGGGGTTCGGCCGCGTCCGTGGCCACGTTCAGGCCTTCCACGGCCGAGAGCACGGAGATGGCCGGGGTGATGACCCCGTCGCCGTAGAGCAGGGCCGCGCCGCAAAGGGCCAGGAAGGACAGGGCGGCCCGCAGGTGGCGGTGCCCCACGTCCCGGGGCAAAAGCTCCATCAGGGCGAAGATGCCGCCCTCGCCCCGGTTGTCGGCCGCGGTGATGAAAAGGACGTACTTGACCGTGATGACCATGGTCAGGGACCAGAAGATGAGCGACAGGACGCCGAGCACGTTCTCCGGAGTCACGGCGATGGCGTGCATGCCGTGGAAGCACTCCTTGATGGCGTAGAGGGGACTTGTGCCGATGTCGCCGTAGACCACGCCGAGCGCGCCCAGGGACAGGGCGGCGGTGCGGGACAGGGTGGGGGCGGCGCCGTCCGGAGCGTGGAGGCTCATGCGGCCGGGCTCCGGCGGACCCGACGCCGTGGTGCGGGAAACGTGTGTCGCATGCGGTCGGGAATCCTTTCGCCACGCCGGCCGTGGCCGGTGGCGCGTGTTGCGATCAGGCCCCCTCCCTTTAGCCCCAAGCGCCTGACCCGGCAAGGGGGCCGGAAGATATCCCGTCCGGTGCGCCGGGAAAGGGGACGGAACAAGGGGGCTGGGAGAAGGGAAATGGCAAAATTGTCATTTTCCGGGCGTAGCGTCCCGGATGCGGCCGGCCGTCTCCAGGTAGAGAAGCGTGGCCCCGAAGATGGCGAAGGGAAAAAGCGCGATATTGACCACGGGAATGAGCAGCGGCAGGCCGAAGCCGAGCAGGAGCAGGGGCCGGCGGGCCATGGCCCGCATGCGGACGCCGAAGCGGGGCTCGTCGCGGCAGTGGGCGAAGTCCAGGAAGTCGAAGGCCAGCAGGCAGGCCGCTGCCGCCGGGGCCAGGACCTGGCCGAGCACGGGGATGAAAAAAAGCGCCAGGGGCACCGCGGCCACGAACACGGCCTTTTTCAGCTCCTCGGCCATGACCCGCCACCACGGCAGGGACGGCTCCTCCAGGCCGACCTGCGGCCGCAGCCGCCGGACCATGCGGCCGGCGATGACGTCGTAGAGGGGCGAGGCCAGGATGTTGGCCGTGACCATGAACAGGAAATACATGAGGACCACGGCCAGCAGGTAGAGCAGGTACCTGGCCACGTGGAGGTAGAGCCAGGCGAGGACGCCCCAAAGGCCCGTGGCGGCCGGATCCGGCGTCCAGACCAGGGTCGTCAGGCGGTCGCCGCCGGCGCCGAGGAGGCCGAGGCCCAGGCCGTACAGGACCAGGGTCAGGGCGAAGGGGACAAGGGCCAGGGCGAAATAGCCCTTATGGGCCAGGGCGAAGCGGACGCCGCGGATGTGGGCGAAAACACCGCTCGGAAACGCTGTGAGCACGGAATGGGCCTCTCAGTGCGAAGGTGGGGATCGCCGCGCGGACGGCGGCGGAAATCGGTTCAGGGCTCAGGATTCGGGGGCGTCGGGGGATTCGGGCGCAGCCTCGGGTGTGGCGGCGGACGGTTGACGCTTGGCCAGGGAGCCGTGGCAGCCTTCGGCCTCGTCCGGGTCGGCCGGCTGGATGCGCGTCACCTGGAACGGCATGCCAAGGGCCTCCATGTCGACGTGCTGTTTGGCCTCCTTGACGGCATGGGCCTCGTTGTGGGCCGCGACAACGACGTATTCGGTTTCGGAAACGTCTTTTTTGCGTCGAAACCAGCTGGTTGTTACATGGACTTTGGTGGCGAAATAAACACGGAATTTCTTCATGATGCGTGCGTCTCCAGAATCCTGCCCGGCCGGGCCCCGCGCTGCTTTGCGACATGGGGCCTGTTCCAGGCGTCGAAGGCAGGGTATACGCCAAGGGCGTCCGGCGGGCAAGCGTTTCCGGGAATGGCGGCGGCGGGTCCGGGGCAGGGACAGCGGCCGGGATTGACCAGGACAGTCGCCTGTTTCTACTGTTCGGTAACAGGCGCGACCTGACGGGAGGACCCATGACACGCACTTCGAGGTGGGCGGCCGCGGCCGTCCTGGCGGCCGTGGCCGTTGCACAGCCCCTTTCTTGCCTGGCCGGTGATCCGGCCCGGGAACTCGCGGCCGCCAGACGGCTGGCCTGCGCCTATGTCCAGGGCGTCACCGCCGGGTTCACGCCCCAGGGCCGCGTGGCCATCAAGCCGCCCCTTGACCCCAACACGCCGGGGCTGACCATCAGCCTGACGGATCCGGAGAAAAAGCGGGCCGTGCTGGAGGAGGACGCCCAGGAGACGCCGGGGGTGTACCTGGTCACGGACAGCGGCCTGACCGTCTTCGCCCGGTACCCGGGGGGCGGCGTGGCCGTGGTCACGGTCTATCCCCTCTATTCCGGCGCGTCCGACAGTTTTCTCATGGTCGCCTCGCACCACGGGGCCACGACCACGCCGGCCATGTCCCAGCGGTACGGGCTGTGCCGGCTGGCGTCGGAAACGCCGGCCGCTCCGCCGCCGCCCGTCGCCCCGGGCCAGGGGCACCCGTGAACCGGTGGGCCGCGCTTTGCGGCCGGGCCGGCCTGGCGGCCGTCCTCCTGGCCTGCCCGGCCCCGGTCCTGGCCGACTTCGACGAGGCCCTGCGGGCCTACAGCCGGGGCGAGGACGCCGTGGTCATGAAGGAACTGCGGCCCCTCCTGGCCTCGGGCAGTCCCTCGGCCGCCTACCTCATGGGCATCATGCGCGAAACAGGGCGCGGCGGCCCGAAGAATCCGGCCGAGGCGGCCGCGTGGTACCGCAAGGCGGCGGACGGCGGCAACGTCGGCGGCATGGTCGCCCTGGGCGTGCTGTACCTGCGCGGCGAGGGCGTGGCCCAAAGCGACGCCCGGGCCGGAGAGCTGTTCCGGAAAGCGGCGGACAAGGGGTCGGCCAGGGGGCTTTTCCTCATCGGCATGATGCGCCTGGAGGGCCGGGGCGGCCCCGTGGGCGACGCCGTCGGCTACCTGCGGCGGGCGACCAGGGCCGGTTCGGCCGAAGCGGCCATCAAGCTCGGCGAACTGCTCCTGGCCGGCCAGGTGACGGCCCGGGACCCGGCCGGGGCCTACCGGCTGGCCCTGGCCGGCCTGGCCGATCCCAAGGTCGAGGGCCAGAACCGGGTCCGGTTCGCGGCCCTGGCCGAGGCCGCGAAAAAGGAGCTCGATCCCTCGGTCGCCCTGTCCATTGCCGGGAAAAGCCGGGCAGACGCCCAGGACGCCGCCAAGGCCAAACCGCCTGGCCGGGAGCCGGGCCGGCTGTCCACGGGCACGGGCTTTCTGGTCAGCCGGATCGGCCATGTGCTGACCAACGCCCACGTGGCCGCAGCCTGCGGCCGCGTCGAGGCCCTGGTCGACGGACGCCGGACCGGCGCGCAACTGGTCCGGGTCGACCGGTCCCGGGACCTGGCCCTGCTGCGGCTGGAGGCGTCCCCGCCGCGCGCCCTGGTCTTTCGCGAGGGCGGGGACATCCCGGCCGGGGCGGCGGTGTTCGCGGCCGGCTATCCCGGCAAGAGCGCGCTGTCGGGCCAGATCCGGATCACATCCGGCCAGACCCGCGACCTGGCCCCCGGAGCCGGACCCAGCGGCGGACAGGCCGTCACGGCCGAGGTCCAGCCCGGCAACAGCGGCGGACCGCTCCTGGACGTCTCGGGCCATGTGGCCGGGGTGGTCACGGCCAAGCGGGATACGGAGACGGTCCGAGCCAAGACCGGGGACAGGCTGGCGGACGTCGGGTTCGTGGCGCCGCTCAGCCAGGTCAAGGCCTTCCTGACCCAGGGCCAGGTCCCGTACGTCACGGCCCCGTCCGGCCGGGTCCTGGACGCGTCGGCCCTGGCAGCCGAAGTCGCGGGCGCGGTGGTGCCGCTTTTCTGCCTGCCTGCCGGCCGGTAGCGCCCTCGGGTGAGGCCGGAAGCCTCCGGCGGCCAAAGGGGTTCGCCCTTTGGAATCCCGTTTTGGTGTCAGGGCGTGCGTGCCAGGCCTTGTCGTTTGCCGCCGCGGGATGCTGTGGAAGGGACGCCACGAGAGGGCGTTCCCCAGGCCCAGCGGGGCGGGCTTTCGCAGGCCGTCGCGGGAAGGGAAGCGTCGCGGCCACGAGGTTCCCGCCGGCCACAAAAAAAGGCCGGGACCCGAAGGTCCCGGCCCGCGCCCGGTTTCCGGAAAAACCGCTTTAGAACTTGTAGGTCAGGCCGAAAGCGACCTTCCAGGAATCGCCTTCGCGGGACTTCTGGGCCAGGCGGTGGCCCCAGACGCTGGACTGGAACTCGCCGTGAGCCCAGCCAGTCTCCATGACGGCAGCCAAGTTCTCGTAGATCATGTACTTGTTGTCGAAGTTCACGCCCAGGGCGTACTCGTTGGTGGTCAGGTCGCGGCCCATCACGAAGTAGGGGTTGCTCCCCATCAGGGTGTTGAGCTCGCGGATGGCCTTGGCCGAGTTGTTGCCGTGGAGGTACGTGAAGGTCAGGCGGTGGGTCAGCTTCTCAATGAACGAGATGTTGTCAAGAGAAGCGCCGAGGCCCCAGGCGCCGACCGGGTTCATGCCCATGTTGGAGTTCTTGGCCAGTTCCTGCGAATCGTCGAACAGGAAGCTGTTGCCCGGACCCCAGTTGGGGCGGAGCTGCGGCATGCGCTCGGAACCGTTGCGCATGGACTTGTCTTCGCCGGTGGACCACCAGCCGAAGACCTTCGGGGTCAGGACATCCCAACCGGTGTACTCGACACCGGCGTCGATGAACCAGCCACCGCGGCGGCTCTTCTTGCGGTCGTTCTGGGCGCCTTCACCGTAGATCACGTCGGCGTAGAACTTGATCGGGTCAAGCGCGGTCACTTCGAAAGCGCCGCCGGCCCACCAGAACACGTTCTGGTCGTTCTTCCACAGGGCCGGGGTCGCGAACGTGCCGGCGGAGACCAGGTTCTCGGCGTAGGACGCGGAGTTGAAGGTCGAGGTGCCGGCCGTGAAGTAGCCGGCGGTTTCGCCGGCCACGGCGAGCAGGCCCCAAGGCGTGGCCTTGAAGCCTTCCAGGGTGATGGGCAGGGCCAGGAAGTAGGCGTCGAGCTCATCAGCCACCTGGGTGGTGGTGGGGTCGAAGGTGCGGTTGGTGTCGATCAGGCGACCGAAACCGGCCAACAGCCCTAGGGTGTTGTCGATCAGCGGGGCGTTGATGACCAGGGCGGCGATGCGGTCGCCGCCGAAGACCGGGCTGCCGTAGAACATCTTGCTGATGGGCAGGTCGATGTCCTGGAGACCGGCGGTCACTTCGATGTTGCAGTCCGGCAGCTTGAACTGCAGGAAGGCCTGGTAGACGGCGATGGCCACTTCGGGGTTGGCGGCGGTCAGCGTGCCGTGACCCCAGGTGTCTTCCACCTTGATGCCCAGGCGGAACTTCACGGCCTCGTTGGCCACGAAGTCGGAGCGCAGGCGGAAACGTTCCCAGATCTCGAAGCGGTCTTCGGTCTTGGTGCCGGCGGCGGACCAAGTCGGGGTGTTGGACTTCCACGCGGCGTTGTTCCAGCCGGTGAAGTTGTGGTCGGCGAAGAAGACGCCGTAGACACGGGCGTCGCCGACCATCTTCACCTCGGTGGCCGCCTGGGCGCTGGCGAAGGCGCCGAGGGCGAGCACCGCGACGAGGGCGATGGTCAGAATGCGTTTCATAGTTCCTTCCTCCAAAAGTGCGGTGTTAAACCGGAAACCCGAGGCGCATGTGGGCCGGAAGAGGGCGAATCCTCCAGCGTCCACGGTTTGGCTTCTACATCGGGGAGGAAGGGTTGGCAAGGCAAAAACGTCTATTTTTTATACAAGGGTAAAAAATTTTTTACCGATTACAAAAAGTTAATGTTTGTTCATGAAAAAAGGCCGGGGCTGGCGAGCCCCGGCCTTCGGTATCGGAAGCCGCAGGGAAACTAGAACTTGTAGGTCAGGCCGAAAGCGACCTTCCAGGCGTCGCCCTCGCGGGACTTCTGGGCCAGGCGGTGGCCCCAGACGCTGGACTGGAACTCGCCGTGGGCCCAGCCGGTCTCGAGGACGGCGGCCAGGTTTTCGTAGATCATGTACTTGCTGTCGAAGTTGGCGCTGATGATGTGCTCGTTGACGGTCAGGTCACGCCCCATGGTGAAGTAGGGGTTGCTTCCCAGGTAGGTGTTCAGGAAGCGGATGGCCTTGGCCGAGTTGGTGCCCTGGACGTAGACGAAGGTCAGGCGGCTGGTCAGCTTCTCAATGAAGGAGATGTCGTTGAGCGAAGCGCCGAGACCCATGGAACCGATGGGGTTCACGCCCATGTTGCCCTGCTTGAGCAGGTCCTGGGAGCAGTCGAACAGGAAGCTGTTGCCCGGGCCCCAGTTGGACAGGACCGAGGGCATGCGCTCGGAACCGTTGCGGGTGGACTTGTCTTCACCCGTGGACCACCAGGCGAAGACCTGGGGGGTGACGACGTCGAAGCCGGTGTACTCGGCGCCGAGGTCGATGAACCAGCCGCCGCGGCTGTCCTTCTTGCGGTCGCCCTTGTTGCCTTCGCCGTAGATCACGTCGGCGTAGAACTTGACCGGGTCAAGCGCGGTCACCTCGAAGGTGCCGCCGGCCCACCAGTAGGCGTTCTGGCTGTTGCGGAAGCCGGTCGGGGTCAGGAAGGTGCCGGCGGACAGCAGGCTGTCGGCGAAGGTGGAGTTCGGGCCGTAGGAGCCGGCGGTGAAGTAGTTGGCGGAACGGCCGGCGACGCCCAGGGCGCCCCACGGGGTGACCTTGAAGCCTTCGACGGTGACGGGCAGGGCCAGGAAGTACAGGTCGAACTCGTCGGCCACCTGGGTGGTGGTGGGATCGTAGGTCCGGTTGTTGTCCAGCATGCGGGCGAAGCCGCCGGCAACGGACAGGGTGTCCTGGATCAGGGGCGCGGTCACGACCAGGGCCGCGGCGCGGTCGCCGCCGAAGACCACGGAGTCGGTGAAGAAGGCGTTGGCCGGCAGGGACAGGTCCTGCAGACCGGCGGTCACTTCCACGTTGCAGTCCGGCAGCTTGAACTGCAGGAAGGCCTGGTAGACGGCGATCTGCACGGCCGGGTTGGCGGCGGTGAAGGTGCCATGACCCCAGGTGTCTTCCACCTTGATGCCCAGACGGAACTTCACGGCCTCGTTGGCCACGAAGTCGGAGCGCAGGCGGAACCGTTCCCAGATCTGGAAGCGGTCTTCGGTCTGGGTGCCCGCGCCGGTGTAGGCGCCGGAGTTGTTGTCCCAGGAGCCCGTGCTCCAGCCGGTGAAGTTCTGGTTGGCGTTGAACGAGCCGTAGACGAAGGCGTCGCCGACCATCTTCACTTCGGTGGCGGCCTGGGCGATTCCGGCCAGACCCAGCACCAGGGCGGCCAGAGCAGCCAGCTTGGCGAAACGTTTCATGAATCCTTCCTCCTTGGAAAACATGCGAGTGCGGACGGCTTCCGATGCGCCCGGCGGGTGGCGTCCCGCCGGGCCAGTTTTCAATAATGTGATTCCTGCGACATTGGCAAGACGAAACAGGCGGTTTTATTGACGGCGGTCAAAATTTTTTAACGCAGCCCAAAGACGCCGGAAATGCCCTCGACAGGCGGCAATCCGGGCGGGCGACGGCGGCTAAGGAGAGGCGTCGCCGCGCCAGGTGACAGTTCCGCCGTCACAAGCCCGTCACACACACGCCTTTGGGCGCAGGGGTGACAGGCAACCAGGCAAGGGCGGGACGGGACCGCCGCCTGCGGCCCCAAGGGCCGTCACGGTCGCGGGGGGGAAGGCGTCGGCCGGCCGGGCTCCTTGACGTCGCGCAGGCGCAGTTCGATTTCCGGCACCCCGGAAAAGTAGGAGATCTTCGGCGTGAAGGCCACCTGGACGGTCTTTCCGGCCGTGTCCTCGGCGATGTCCCTGGCCATGCGCCAGGCCTTGCCGCGCAGGGTGACCCCGGCCGCGGCGTCGCGAAGGGAGAGGGCCACGTGGTTGTCGCCGAAGCCGCGCCGCGACAGGACCTTGACCGGCGGGGAGGCGAAGACCGGCTCCGGGTTGCCGCAGCCAAACGGCTCCATGAGGGCGATTTCGCGGACCAGGGCGGCGGTGACCGCGCCGAAGGACAGCTCGGCGTCCAGGGCCAGGCGCGGCAGCGGGACCTCCGGACCGATGGCCCGGGCCGCGGCCGCGTCGAACCGCTCGGCCAGGAGGGGCAGGTTGTCCGGGGCGATGGACAGGCCGGCGGCCTGCCGGTGGCCGCCGAAGGTGTTGAGGATCTCCCGGATCTCGGTCAGCAGGCCGTGGAGGTCGCACTCCGGGATGGACCGGCCCGAGCCCTTGAGCAGGCCCTTGGCCTCGTCGGCCGTGAGGATCAGGGTCGGCCGGTAGCGGCGCTCGGCCACCCTGGAGGCCACGATGCCGATGACGCCCTGGTGCCAGTGCGGGGCGAAAAGGGTCAGGCCGTAGCGGCAGGCGCAGGAATCGGCCTGGGCCAGGGCCTCCTGCAGGATGGCGTCCTCCTCGGCCCGGCGGCGGGTGTTTTCGGCATCGAGCTCGGCGGCCAGGGGCCGGGCCGTGTCCAGGTCCGGGGCCAGGAGCAGGGCGAGGGCCGCGTCCGGACGGCCCATGCGGCCGGCGGCGTTGATGCGCGGGGCCAGGCCGAAGGTGACCTGGGACGCGCCCAGGGGGGCCTTGGGGTTGTGGCCGCAGGCCTCCTTGAGGGCGTGGACGCCCGGCCGGCGCGCCTCCGAGAGGAGGATGAGCCCGTTTTTGGCCAGGATCCGGTTGGGGCCGCGAAGCGGGACCACGTCGGCCAGGGTGCCAAGGGCCACGAGGTCCAGCAGGCGGCGGACGTCGGTGGGCTGGCCCGGGAGGAGGCGGTTGACGGCCGCGGCCAGGAAAAAGGCCACGCCCACGCCCGCCAGGTCCGCGCCCGGCCCGTCGGCCAGCTTGGGATTGGCGATGGCCTGGGCCGGCGGCAGTTCCGGGCCGGGCAGGTGGTGGTCCGTGACGATGACGCAAAGGCCCAGTTCCCGGGCCCGCGCCACCTCGGCCACGCCGCCGATGCCGCAGTCCACGGTGACCAGGACCTCGGCCCCGGCCCGGGCCAGTTCCTCGATGCCGGCCGCGTTGAGGCCGTAGCCCTCGGCCGCCCGTTCCGGCAGCCGCCACAGCGGGGAAAAGCCGCGCTCCCGCAGGAAGTCCACGAGCAGGGCCGTGCCGGTGATGCCGTCCACGTCGTAGTCGCCCCACACGGCCACGGTCCTGCCCCGGACCAGGGCCTCGGCCAGGAGCGCGGCGGCCGCCTCAAGGCCCGGGATGTCCGCCGGCCGCATCAGGTGGCGCAGGCCCGGGGACAGGTAGGTCTCCACGGCCGCGGCCGTGGTCAGGCCCCGGTGGTGGAGCAGGGCGGCCATGGCCGGGGAGACGCCGCAGGCCTCGGCCAGGGCTTCGGCCGTGGCGGAAGGCAGGCCTTGGGACGGAAGGATCCAGTTTTTCGACACAGGG
>CAZIJE010000035.1:0-27914 GCA_964539435.1 uncultured Desulfovibrio sp. | reverse complement strand
CCGGTGGCGGCGCAGGCAGGGCAAGGGGCCGCGTCCGAGCCGCCATCGGCCCCGGCCCGGCCGGAGGCTTCGCCGCCTCCCGCCGCGCCAGCGGCCCAGACGCCGGCGGCCGCCGCTGCGGTGAAGCCGGCGCAACCACCGGCCAAGCCGGAAACGCTTTTCATGGCCGTGGACCAGGCCCGGCTCCTGGAGCGGCCGAACGACACGGCCGCGGTCCTGGCGCGTCTGGACAAGGGGACGCGCGTGACCGTGCTGGCCCGTGACGGAGACTGGATGCAAATCGCCGCCCCCGGGGGCCGCGCCGGGTTTGTCCGGGCCACATGGACCGCAACCGCCACGCCGCCTCCGCCGCCGGCGGCCGCGCGGCCGGCCGCCAAACCGGTCCCCCCGCGCCCGGCCGCCAAGCCCGGCGCGGAACCCCAATCCGGGTGGCGTATCACCAAGTGAGCCTGTTTTTGGGGAAAGGCCGCCTTTTTGCCGGAGGATGCACAATGAAACAACGCACCACGATCCTGTTCCTGGCTCTGTGCCAGCCCAGGGCGGGCAGCAGGCTGCTCGCCGGGGGGGATGCGGTCTTCGCGTCCCTGGACTGCGCCAGAAAGCCGCTTCCCTTCATCGTGCTCGAACAAAACACGCTGGCCCCCTCTCCGGCCAAACCCGGCAGCCAACTGCTGCACCACATGGTCTACGCCTTTTGTCCGGCCGCCGGGGGAAAGGCCGACACGGGCGTGCTGACCCGTTCCCTGTATTTCAACGGCAGGCAGGTCTTTTCCGACGCGACCCGGGACTTCGCCCTGACGCCCGGCCGGGTGGCCGTGGACGCCGTGATTTCCGTGCCGCAGGAGGCCCCGCCGGGAACATACGTCTATGCCGTGGAATACGTCAGCAACGCCGAGGCCCAAAAACGCAAGCTGGCCCGGACGTTGACCCTGGACGAAAAGCTCGACCTCGTTCTGGTCAAATAGGGAACGCCCCTTGCGACGGCCACAGCGGTTCACGGCCCCGGCAAAACGCCTGCTCGCGCTCCGGCCGCCCAGGGGATGCCGACGCCGTCTCTCCCGGCCGGACGGGTCCCAGGCCGGGGCCGTCACCGTGGAATACGGCCTGGTCATCCTGATCGCGGCGGCCATCCTCTACGGGGTCGAGGAAACGATATTTCGGCCCATGGCCAAGGACATCTTGAAGAACTTCATGGAGTTTATCGCCAAACCGTATCCATGACCCCCAGGGAGCAGACGCATGAAACGCCTCAATGACCTGAGCCTCGCCCTGTATGTGAAGACACGCAACGCCATTGACGGGTGCAAACGCCGCCTGCGCGACGAGCAAGGCGCGACCACGGTGGAATACGCCCTGCTCATTGCCGTCGTGGTCATCGGCATCATTGCCGCAGCCACCTACATGTTCGATCCGCTCAAGGATTTTTTCAAGGACGTGGTCAAGAAGGTTAAGGAAACCGCAGGATTGGATAAGTAATGCGTCCTGTGCCCCAAGCCTTTCCCTGCCCCCGCGTCTTGTGGGGCGACGCGTCTGGGCCGCAGTGGACAGATGCGGCACAGGGCTCCCGGCTGTGCCCGGCCGGGAGGCGGAAGGCTGTTGGCCGCCATGAGGCCGGGGCGGCGACCGTGGAGTTCGCCTTCGCCCTCCTGTGCATCCTGTTTGTTTTCGTTGCCTACGTGAATATGGCGGAGATCTTTCTGGCCCACTCCCGGCTGCGCTACGCCGCGTTCGCGGCCTCGCGGGTCCATGCCGTGCACGGTTCGGCTCAGAAGGCCGCGTCCGAGATCGACAAGGGCTTCAGGCTCCGGGCCACGTCGGACAAGGTCCGCATGGAGAAGACCCTGGACCTCCCCAAGGCCGTGGGCACGCTTTTCGGCACGGGCGAATCCTTCACCATCAGCCACGCGGTCAAGACCTTCGTGGAACCCGTCCCCTCCGGGGACAACGCAACGAAGTAGCGCCATGGCCAGGAACCGATTCGGGAAACGCCCGGGCGACCAGCGCGGCTCGGTCACGGTCTTCGTGGCCCTGCTGCTGCCCACGCTCATGGTCATGATCTTTCTGGTCCTCAACATCGGCCAGCTCGTGTTCGAGAAGATCCGGCTGCAAAACACGGCCGACGCCTGCGCCCTGTCGGCCGCGGCCGCGCAGGCGGCCGGGCTCAACGAGATCGCGGAAGTGAACTTCTGGAGCCAGGACCACGTCTACCCCATCGCCAGGGCGGTCATGGCCTGGAGCGAGAACGTCCCGTGGAAAAACGAAAACACGGCCAAATCCGCCGTGCGCTATTACAAAGGCGTTTTCCGGGCCCTGCGCCGGTACCAGGACGACGCCAACACCTATTATGCGGACAAGGCCATGCGGATCGCCAAGGCGGTCAAGAAGGCCAACTGCGACGACCGGGGCATCGAATCCGTGCGCCTGGAATCGATCAATCCCCGGTCGCGCCTGGAAAAGCCCGGCAAGCTCTTGAAATACGAGACGCACCGCGAAACGGTCCGCTATGCCTATGTCGGCGCATCCGACCACCATCCCTGCGCCATCTCCGCGGCCCTGGCCTGGTCCGACCTCATGGCCGGACCCCAGGACCACTTCTGCACGCATATGGGCGCGATGCCGGTCGTGGTCTGCGGCAAGCACCACGAACACGCCAGTACGGAATTCGAATACAAAATATCCAAAAAAGGCTCCCCCATGACCTACGCCGCCTTCAAGCTGACCCAGGAATCCAAAAGCTTCGTCCTGGCCGAGTCGATCTTCGGCAGGATGCAAACAATGGAGGCCTACGCGGCGGCCATGCCCACCAAGGGCAACGTGGAAAAAGGCAAGCCGGACTACGTCGCGGTTCTTGTCAGGCTCGACAAGCTCGATCCCAAGCCCGACGTCCCGGACCTGGGCAAGGTGCTGCACTAGGGAGCGGATGCGATGCGGTCCTTGCGCACAAACGTGGCGCGGCTGGCGCGCGACCAGCATGGCCAGGCCATGATCGAGGCGGCGTTCATGCTCTTCTGGTTGTCGTTCGTGCTCATGTTCCTGCTGTGGGGCCGCACGCTCTACGAGGACATGGCCCGGACCGAGGAGGACCTCCGCTTTGACCTGCGCAAAAAGCTGGACGCCATTGCCGGGGATTCCTTTCGGCGGGTCGTCAAGAAGGCCGAGGCCACGCTGGAGGTGCCCGGCGTCATCGGCGAGAAGCTCGGGGAAAATCCGGTCCGGGTGCCGCTTGCCCTGACCGGCTACGGCGGCAGCTACACCGGCAGGACCCAAAGCCAATACTTTTGCTATTTCCGCAAACGCAAAGTCAACGAGTAAGCCATGAGCAAGTCCAGACTGGTCCTTGTTTCCCTGGGCGTGGCCCTGTTCGCCCTGCTCCTCGTCTATTCCTACATCCACAAGAAAGAGAAGGAGCTCTTTTCCCTGGCCACGCCCATCACCGTGGTGGTGGCCGCCAAGGACATCCCCGAGGGCGTCCTGCTCGACGAGACGTTGGTGGAGACCGTGGAAGTGCCCAAGAAGTTCGTGCAGCCGGGCGCCCTGACCCGGCCGGCCGAGGTCGTGGACCGGGTGGCGGCGGTGCCCATGCTCAAGGGGTCCCAGGTGCTGGACGCCTATTTCCGGTCCGGCGACGAGGAGGGCGTGGCCCGCAAGATTCCGGCCGACAAGCGCGCCTACAGCATCGCGGTCACCGACGTCACGGCCGTGGCCGGCCTGGTGCGGCCCGGGGACTTCGTGGACGTGCTGGTCACGGCCCAGACCGGGTCCCTGCAGCAGGGCCAGGCCGTGGCCGAGGGCTCCCTGGCCCGGGTGCTCCTGCAAAACATCCTTGTCCTGGCCGTGAACCAGCGCTCCTCGGCCGGGGCCGGTCCCCGCATCGCCCCGAGCCAGCAGGCCGCCGGAGGCCTGGCGTCGTCCGCGACGCCGGAAAGCCAGAAAGAGGCGAGCTCGGTGCGGACCCTGACCCTGGCCCTGGGTCCGGACGACGTCCAGAAGACGGCCCTGGCCCAGGAGATCGGCAGCCTGTCCGTCGCCCTGCGCAGCAGTTGGCAAAAGGCCGAGCCGCCCCTGCCCCTGGCCAATGTCGACGCCCGGCAGGTCCTTGGCACGGAAAAGACGGTGGTGCCGCGCGCCCGTCCGGTCTGGACCGAGTTCCGGGGCAGCGAGGAATTCCAGATGCGCTAGTTGCGTCCCCGCAACACCGCGCCGGTATTGTTGCGGAAAAACAAGTCTCCAAATCCATTGCTGCTGGAATTTGCAAACGATTTTTCGAGGACGCGAGCAGCGGGCCGTCGGCCCCCGGCTGCAACGGCGAACAGGCCACAAGAACGCAACCCTTCCGTGCGAGGTGTGGAGAGTCATGTATCGGACGTCATTTGCGCGCCTGGGCGCGGCCATGGCCGCCCTGCTTGCCGCCGTGGTGCTCTGGGCCGGCCTGGCCCTGGCCGAGGAACCGACCCGGATGGAGATGGCCGCGGGCCAGAGCATCCCCCTGGAACCGGGATTCGCCGTGGACAAGGTGGCCGTGGGCGATCCCGAGGTCCTCGGCGTGGCCCGGACGTCGGACACCTCCATGCTGGTCAACGCCAAGAAGGCCGGCCAGTCCAACCTCATCATCCTGGGCACGGCCGGCCAGCAGAAGGAATACCAGGTGCGGGTCCGCTCCGGCTCCCTGGACGACGAGGCCGCGGCCCTGCGGGAGATGTTCGCCGGCATGGAGGGGGTGACGGTCACGGTGCTGGCCGGCCGGCTGGTGGTGTCGGGCGAGGTCTACAGCGCCGAGCACTACGACAAGGTGGCCGCGACACTGGCCGGCATGCCCGGAGCCGTGAACCAGGTGAACATGAGTCCGGTCATGAAGCGCATCATCAGCGACCAGATCAAGAAAGAGATCAACCGGCCCGGCATCGTGGTCAAGGCCGTGCGCAACGCCTTTGTCCTCGACGGCGCGGTGACCGCGCCCGAGGACATCGAAAGGGCCGAAAAAATCGCCGCCCTGTATTCGAAAAACGTGATCAACACCCTGCGGGTCGCGCCCGAGCCGCCCAAGCCCTACCGCAAGCCCGAGCTGATCGAAGTGACCATGCAGATCATGGAGCTGTCCAAGACCGCCCTGCGCGATCTCGGCGTGCACTGGAACCCGCTCGGCACCCTGGACGCCACCGCGACCTACAATTCCGACAAAAACGCCGCCATCGCCTCCACCGTGACCGGCACCCTGTCGAGCCTTCTGCCCAAGATGCGCCGCATCCAGGACGAAGGCCAGGGGCGCTCGCTCATGAGCCAGGCGGTCATCACCAAGCAGGGCGGGGAGGCCAAGTTCTTCGCCGGCACCGAGGTCCCCATCTCCGTGGCCCAGAGCCTCGGCACCATGGCCGTGGAATACAAGAAGGTGGGCATGACGCTCAACGTCTCGCCCAACATCGACCCCTTGAGCAACATCGATACCACCATCCACGTCGAATCCAGCTCCATTGTGTCGGAAAACTCCACCACCGGCGCGCCCACCATCAGCGCCAACAACCTGTCCACGGCCCTGAACGTCCCCTCGGGCCAGAGCATCGTCCTCGGCGGGCTGATCGGCCAGCGCGAACTGGAAGCCCTTTCCCTGTCGCCTCCGGACTCCAAGGAAAGCCTGCTCCAGCTCAACCGCCGCACCAAGGCCGGAACCGACGGCTGGGAGGTGGTGGTCTTCATCACCCCGAACATCGTCGCCCGGCCGGAGCAGGCGCTTGGCGACATGAAAGGGAAGGTCCAGGAGTCGTTCAAGAAAAAAGACCTCGACCGTTTGCGCAAACAGGGCAACTGATAAGCGGCGGACCATGGCAGGCAGGCTTGTATCGCTTTACGCCTCGCGGGGCGGCGTCGGCAGGACGTTTTTGGCCGTCAACCTGGCCGTGGACCTGCTCCTGGAGACCCGGGACCCGGTGCTGCTCCTAGACCTCGGCTGCCCGTTCTCCATGGACGCGGCCCTGTTCCTCGGCCTGCCGGAAGTCAACAGCCTGGAGGCCCTCCTGCCCACGGCCGACCGCCTGGCGCCGTCCATGCTCAAGTCCTTTGCCACGAGCCACAAAAGCGGCCTGGACGTCCTGGCCCTGTACGGGCCGCGTCGCCTGGCGACCGCCGCGCCGCCGCAGCCGGAGGCCCTGGCCGCGCTCCTTGGCCGGTTGCTTGGCGCCTACGGCTGGATCGTGGCCGACCTGGGCCATGGGTTCGGCCCGGCCGAGGCGCGCCTGCTCGACCTGACCGAGACCATCCTGGTGCCGACCGGTCCCGGGCCCCTGGACATGGCCCACGCCAAGGCGGACCTCGCCTTCCTGCGCCAGTGCAACTACGCAAAAGGCAAGGTCGCCTGCGTGCAAAACCGCGTGCCCGAGGACGAGCGGAGCGCCGTCCAGGCCATGGAGCAGGCCCTGGGCCGGGAAATCCTCGGCCGCATCCCCCATGACCGCAACGCCGAGGCCAACCTGTCCGGCGGACGGACCTATCCGGGCGACCATCCCCGCCACGAGATGACCAAGGCCTTTGACGCCCTGGCCCACGCCCTGGCCACCCGGAACGGACAGGCCCGGGGCGCGCCGGCGGACGACGGGCCCCGGGACCGGGACGGGGTGGACCTCGATGCCGTCAAGCGCGACATCCACAAGCGCCTGCTCGAGACCTTCGACCTCAAATACGCGGACATGGAGATGGGCAGCGACCCGGCCAAGCGCGAGGAGCTGCGGCAGGAAGTCACCCGGCACATCATCCTGCTCATTGACGAGACCACCGGCCTGCGCTCCCGCGAGGCCCGGGACAGGCTGGTCGGCGAGCTCCTCCAGGACGTCCTCGGGCTCGGGCTTCTGGAAGACCTGCTGCGCGACCCGACGATCTCGGAAATCATGGTCAACAGCCATGACGTCATCTATGTGGAGCGGGCCGGCCGCATCGAGACCACGGAGCGTCGGTTCCTGTCCGAACAGCACCTCATGCGCGTCATCGAGCGGATCGTCGCGCCGCTTGGCCGCAAGATCGACACGGCCACGCCCATGGTGGACGCCAGGCTTGCCGACGGCTCCCGGGTCAACGCCGTCATCCCGCCCCTGGCCCTCAAGGGCGCGGCCCTGACCATCCGCAAGTTCCCGGACCGAAAGCTGTCCTGCCAGGACCTGATTGGCCTCGGCACCCTCTCGCCCCAGATGGAGGCCTTTTTGCAGGCCGCGGTCCTGGCTCGGCTCAACATCCTCATCTCCGGCGGCACGGGCTCGGGCAAGACCACGCTGCTCAACATCCTCTCGGGATTCATCCCGACCGACGAGCGCATCATCACCGTGGAGGACTCGGCCGAGCTCAAGCTCCAGCAGCCCCACGTCATCACCCTGGAAGGGCGGCCGCCCAACATCGAGGGCAAGGGCGAGGTGACCATCCGCGACCTGGTGCGCAACTGCCTGCGCATGCGGCCCGACCGGATCGTGGTCGGCGAGTGCCGGGGCGCCGAGGCCCTGGACATGCTCCAGGCCATGAACACCGGCCACGACGGGTCCTTGACCACCATCCACGCCAACAGCGCCCGCGAGGCGCTCAGCCGCCTGGAAACCCTGGTCATGTACGCCGGTTTCGAGCTGACCCCGAAGACCATCCGCGAGCAGGTCGTGGGGGCCATCGACCTGATCATCCAGATCAAGCGCTTCAAGGACGGCGGCCGGCGCATCGTGCAGATGGCCGAGGTGACCGGCATGGAAGGGGACGTCATCACCCTGGGCGACGTGTTCGTCTTCCGGCAGGAGGGCGCGCCCACGCCCCAGTCCGTGCAGGGGGCCTACGTGGCCACCGGGTACATCCCCCGCTGCCTGGCCGACTTCGAGGACCGCGGCGTGAGCGTGCCCCGGGAAATCTTCTGGACCGCCGCCATGGGGGCGGGGGAGGCGCGGCGATGACGGCCTTTCTGTTGTTCCTGCTGCTTCTGGGGCTTTTCTGGTGGGCGTTTTGGCTCTGGTCCTCCGCCTTGCTGGCCGGCGGCCCGGCGGGGGGGCTCTCGCCCCTGGACCGCAAGGTCCAGGCCCTGGCCGCCCGCCTCGACGACATGTTTCTTCCGGTCCCTGCCCGCACGGTCAGGACGGCCCTGATCCTTTTGGTCCTCCTTGGCGGCGTCGCCGGGTTTCTCCTGCCCGGAGCGGCCACGGGCATCGAACGCCACGCCATCGACCAGGCCGTGGAGCGCAACCGGGCAGGCGATTACGAGGGGGCCCTGGCCAGCCTGGCCCGCTACGAGAACTCGGAATCGGCCCTGGCCCACAACGAGATGGGCGTGGCCTACCTGGCCACGGGCAACCTCGACCTGGCCGAAAAGGCCTTTGCCAAGGCCGTGGCCCTGGCGCCCAACTACGCCAAGGGCCAGGCCAACCTGGCCACGGTCTACGGCCTGCGCGGGGAGACGGCCAAGCAGGCCTTTGCCCTGTCCCGGGCCAGGGCCGTGGAGCGGCTGCCCCTGTCCCCGGCCGAGCTGTATCCGCCGGCGGAAGGCCTTTTTTCCCACCTGTTCCTGCGCCTGCTTTCGCTGGCCGTCTTCGCCCTGGCCGCCTGGCGGCTGCCCGAACTGGCGATCTTCCTGATGCGGCGGCGGCGGGCCAGGCAGTTCGAGACCCAGCTGGCCGACGGCCTGGTCATGACTGCCAACGCCCTGCGGGCCGGGTTCAGCCTGGTGCAGGCCCTGGACCTGACCGCCCGCAAGGCCCGGGCGCCCCTGGCCCAGGAATTCGGCCTGCTCCTCAAGGAGCACCGCCTGGACGCGGACTTGCGCGACGCCCTGCGGCACCTGGCCGAGCGGGTGGACACGCCCGATTCCCGCATTTTCGCCAACTCGGTCATCATCCTGCGGGAAACCGGCGGCAACCTGACGGAAATCTTCGACACCCTGGCCGCCACCATCCAGGAGCGCAAGCGGGTCATGAAGAAGATCCGGGCCATGACCGCCGAAGGCGAAACCCAGGCCTATTTCCTGGCCGCCCTGCCGGTGGTGCTCGGCGTCGTCCTGTACCAGCTCGACCCCAAATCCATTTCGCTTTTTTTCACCACCTTCGGCGGCTGGCTCATGCTGCTGGGCATGGCCCTCATGGAGATCGTGGGGCTTTCGCTCATGCTGCGCATCGTCAAGGTGAAGGTGTAGGGAGGCCGGCATGAAACCGCGTTTGCGCCTGACGCCGGCGCGCCTGGGGGGCCTGGTCCTGGCGGTGGGTCTGGCGCTTGCCGCCCCGACCTGGCGGCAGGCCGCGGCCGGGGACAACGCCCTCATGCGGGCCGTGGACCGGGGCGTGCGTTCCGCGGGCGGCAAATCCGGCCAGGCGGTCCAGGGGACGCCGCGCACGGAACTGCGGGACACCCCCCAGGGACAGCTCCTGGTGCCCGGCCCGTCCCGTCCCGCCCCGGCCAAGCGCCCCCCGGGCAGGCAGGCCCAGGGGGGCACGGGCCGGGAACGCGCCGTTCAGGAGGCTCCGGGAAACCCGGGCGCGGCCCCGGGCGTCGCCCCGGGCACTGCACCGGCGCGCCAATCCGCGCCAAAGGCCCGGCAGGTCGAGGCGGCACGCGCGCCGGGGCAGCGGTTGATCACCAGCCGGCAGACGCCGGCCGCTGCGGCAATCGAGTCCCTGGAAAAGCCCGAAGTCCAACGGCCCGAGGCCAGGGAGGCGGCGGCGCAACAGGGGATGGCGGCCCAAAAGGCCGTGGCCGTGAAGCGCCTGGAAGCCGAAAAACGGCCCGACAAACAGAAGATCGAGGCCCTCAAGGCCCCGGACGCGAAGGCCCTTCCCGGGCAAAAGGCGGCCCCGGCTCAGGCGGTCCAGGCCCAGGCCGTCAGCGCCCAGGGCATAAACGCCCAGGCAGGGCCGCAGACCCAGGCCGCGCCGGCCGTCCAGGGTCTGGCGGCCCAGGGCATGGCGGCCCAGGCCGCGCCGACGGCGCGGGAGAGCAAGGCGCAAAACGCGCCCAAGGCCCAGGACATCACGGCCAGGGAGGCTCCGGAGGCCCGGGAGGTCACGGCCAAGGACGCGCCGGACAGCCAGGACATCGAGGCCCAGGAGGCCGCCAAGCAGCAGAGCATCAAGCAACGGCAGGCCCCGGCCATGCAGAAATTTTGACCCCAAACCGTGAACCGCGTCGCCGCGACACCGAACCCCCGCGCCAAGGAGTACTTCATGCCTCGCTTCAAAAAACCGCCCCTTTCCGGCCTGATCGCCGTCTGCGCCGTCTGTCTGCTGTGCGCCTGCGCCCGCAAGGGGCCGGAGCCGCCCGACATCGTCCAGGTCAATGCCGGGAATTTCAGCCAGGAGGTGTTGCGCGGCCCTGGGCTGGTCCTGGTGCTGTTCCACAACCCCGAAGCGGCCCAGTCCCGTGAAATGTACCAGCGTTTGAGCGGCCTGGCCCAGTCCTACAAGGGACAGCTCAAGTTTTGCGCCTTTGCCTGGGACGCGGGCGTCGACCCCGGACCGTACCGCCTGGAGATGCTGCCCACCCTCGTCATGTACCGCGACGGCTGGGAAATCGACCGCATGCGCGGCATCCCGGCAACAATCGAGGAACGGCGGGGACTGTCCGACGACCTGGAACTGTGGCTGCTGCGCACCGGCCTCGGCCGGACCTTTGACCCGCGCTTCCAGGCCCAGTTCAGCTACCGTTTCAACAACGGCCCGACCTTGCAGGCCGGCAACTAGCCGGCCTGGCCAAGGAGGCGTCCCATGCCCGGACCCGAAGCCATGGAACGGATCAACGAGCGCCTGCGGGCGGCATTTGCCCAGCGCGGCCTGCCGCCCGAAGCCCTTGCCGCGCCCCCGGGGACCCTGGTCAGCGACCGGTTGCTGGAGACCGCCCGGGCCGCGCCCCAGGCGGTCAACGAGGTCCTGCGCGAGGTCTTCGGCGTGGAGGCCATCGACCCGTCCATGGTGGCCGTGGACCCCGAGTTCGCCCGGGCGGCCCGGCTCCTGTTCCCCAGGGATGCGGCCGAGGCCTTTGCCGCCTTGCCCCTGCGCTTCGACCGGGGCGAGGCCCACGTGGTCATGGCCGTTCCGGACGACGCCGAGGCCCTGGCCGGCGTGGAGCACCTGCTCGGCGCCCGGGTCAGGCCCTATGTCTGCCACGGCCCGGGCCTGGCCAGGGCCAGGGAGGCCCTCTACGCCGCGCCGGCCGGTCCCGATGCGACGCCTTCGCCGGACATGGCGGCGCAGGCCGGCCGCGCGGCCAAGGCCGTGGCCCGCATCGCGGCCGATCATGTCCGGAGCCGCGACCCGGCCGAGGAGCCGGAAGTGGTGGCGCTTTGGCGCGCGGTCATGGACACCCTGGCCGGGACCGGCGGCGGCGCGTCGGCCTCGGACATCCACCTGGAGCCGGGCGCGGGCGGCTGGCGCATCCGGGCCCGGCGGGACGGCATGCTCCACGACGCCTTGCGCGTGCCGCCGCTTCTGGGCGCGGCCCTGGCCAGGCGGCTCATGCTCCTCTCCGGCATGGACCCGGAGGAAACCCGCCAGCCCCAGGATGGGGCCATCGGCTTCACCATGGCCGCCGCCCGCCCCATGGACATGCGGGTGTCGGCCCTGCCGGCCCTGTACGGCCAGAAGATCGTGCTGCGGCTGCTGGACAAGGGCAAGCAGGGCCTGACCCTGGCCGACCTGGACATGGACCCGGCCGAGGAACGGTTGATCCGGGCCGCCCTGGACGCGCCAAACGGCCTCCTCCTCGTCACGGGCCCCACCGGCTCGGGCAAGACCACCAGCCTCTACGCCTTTCTCGACCGCCTCAACCGGCCCGAGGTCAATATTCTCACGGCCGAGGACCCGGTGGAATACAAGCTCGACGGAACGACCCAGACCCCGTGCGCCTCCGAGGAGGGCCTGACCTTCGCCAAGGCCTTGCGGGCCTTCCTGCGCCAGGACCCGGACATCATCATGGTCGGTGAGATCCGCGACGCCGAAACCGCCGATTTCGCGGTTAAGGCCGCCCTCACCGGCCACCTCGTCCTGTCCACCCTGCACACCAACGACGCGCCCGGGGCGGTGAGCCGGCTGCGCAACATGGGCGTTGCGCCGCACCAGCTGGCTGCCGCCCGCATCACGGTCATGGCCCAGCGCCTGGTGCGCCGCCTGTGTTCGCAGTGCCGGCGGGAGGCGTCGCGGCCGCCGGGGTTTCCGGAAAGCGGCCTCCTGCCGGCGGGAACCGTGTTCTACGAGGCCGTGGGCTGCCCCGCCTGCCACGGCACGGGCTATCGCGGCCGGATCGGGGTCTACGAAGTCTTCGCCATGACCGGCGACATGGAGCGGCTGGTCCTTGACGGGGCTGCGGCCGCGGACCTGCGCCGGGCGGCCGTGGCTTCGGGAATGGGGAGCCTGCGCGCCGCGGCCCTTGCCCGGCTGGCCCGGGGACAGACCACGGCCGCGGAAGTGCTGCGGGTCACGGTCGAATCCTGAGAGAGGAAGCCATGGATGCGTTTTTCCTGAAGGATCTTGGGCTGCTTCTGTTTGCCGTGGCCGTTGCCGGCGCGGTCTGGCAGCTCCTGCCCCGGGAGGCCGGCACGGCCGTGGACCGGGAGGCCCTGTCCGACCGGGTCGTGGCCCTGCTCGGCGAGAGCGCCGGCCTGGCGGCCATGCTGCGCCCCGGCTACGCCTTTCTCGAACCCCTGGCCCGACGCCTGATCCCGTCCGGCTATCGGGAGCGCCTGCTGCGCTTCCTGACCACGGCCGGCATTGACCGCATCCTCCCCCCCGAGGCCTTTGCGGCCTTCCAGGCGGCCATGCTCGCCGTCTTCTGCCTGCTCGGCCTGGCCCTGCGGGCCAACGTCTCCACGGTCCTGTTGTTCGCCTGCCTGGGCCTTTTTTATCCCTACTGGTGGCTCTACGACAAAAAGACCCTGCGCCAGAAAACCATCACCCGGTCCATGCCGGACGTGGTGGACATGCTGGCCCTGTCCACGGCGGCGGGCCTGGATTTCCAGGCCGGGATCAAGCGCATCCGCGACCTCGCCCCGGGCCGCGATCCCTTTGTGGCCGAACTGGCCCTGGTCCACCACAACGTGACCCTTGGCATGTCCATGGAAGACGCCCTGACCCTCATGGCCTGGCGCGTGGACACCCCGGAGATGCACTCCTTTGCCTCCATCCTGGTCCAGGCCCAGAAGATGGGCTCCTCCATCGCGGAGATCCTCAAGGACCAGGCCGCGCGCATGCGCCAGGACCGGTTCCTGGCCGCCGAGCGGGCCGGGGCCGTGGCCGCCCAGAAGCTCTTGTTGCCCATGGTGCTCTTTTTGTTCCCGATCATTTTTGGCGTTGTTTTCGGGCCTTTTATCCTGAAATTCCTCTACAACCGATAACCGGGCGCCTCGCGGCGCCGGCGCGGGCCTTTGCCAATGCATGTCCAAGTGCGCATCGAACGCGGCGGCGTTGTTGTCGACACCCTGACCCTCGGCCAGGGCGACCACGGCATCGGCCGCGACCCGGACAACGCCGTGGTCCTGGACGACAAGGCCGTGTCGTCCCGCCACGCCCTGCTGCGCGTCCGCGAAGCCGAGGCGGAACTCATCGACCAGGGCAGCCTCAACGGCATTTTCGTGGACAGCGAGAAAATCGGCAAAATTGTCTTTGACCGCGCCCTGGCGGCCGACATCTGCGGCCTGCGCCTGGTGTTCGCGGTTAAGGACCCGCCGAAAAAACGCTTCCCGCTTCCGGCCGTGGCCCGTCTGGGGACCCGGACCGGGGTCGCGCTGGCAACGGCCGTCCTGGCCTGCGGCGTGTTCCTGGCGGCGTGGCTGCCGGCCAGGCAGGCCTTCAACGCATTTGCCCAACGGGAGGCCCTGCAACGCGGCGCCCTGCTGGCCCGTTCCCTGGCCGAGCAGAACGTGGTTCCCCTGGCCGCCAAGCTGCCTGACAGGTTGCGCACCGCCTCGGTGGCCGCCGAGGAGGGCGTGCGCCAGGCCGTGGTGCTCGACCCCCACGGCAAGGTCCTGGCCCCGGCCCAGGAACTGGGCAAGGTCCTGGGAGATCCCCAGATCCGCAAGGCGGCCAAGGAGCCGGGACTGAGCCTCTGGACCGGCCCCGATGGCGACGTCATCCTGGCCTGTCCCATCCGCGACGGCCAGACCCTGCTCGGCCTGGCCCTGGTGGCCTACAGGCCCGGGCTGGCGTTCGCGCCCCTGGACGGGCACGGCAGGACCGTTTGGGGTCTGCTCGTCGCGGTGCTCCTGGGGGCGGCGGCGGCCTGGGCCATCCTGCGCCTGACGCAGGGACCGGTTCGCGCTCTGGCCGAGGACATCGGCGTGGCGCTCAAGTCCGGAAGCCGCGAACTGGCCGTTTCGCCGGCGTCCCGGGAAATGGCCGAGCTCAAGGCCGCTGTGGAACGGCTCCTGGTCCTGGCTCCGGCGAGCGTTTTGGGCCAGGAGGAGCCGTCCCAGGCGTCCCAGGCGTCCCAGGCGTCCCAAGCGTCTGGGGCGTCCGGGGCTCCGTCCGCGCCCGCCGCGGCCGAGGCTCCAGCCGCCGGTCCTGAGGCCGCCGGCCCCGATGCCGGAGCCTGGTGCCTGCTCGATCTGACCAACTATCGGCTGCTCGGCTGGAGCCCGGCCTTTGCGGCCTTTCTCCACTCCAGGGAACTGGCTCCGCCCGTGCACCTCCTGGCCGCCGTGGCCGACGCGGCCGTGCTCGCGGCCGTGGCCGGGGCCGTGGACGACCCGGCCGCCGAGGCCGCGCGGCCGGTGGAAAACCAATCCCTGGCGGCGCGCAAGGAGCCCGGGCCGGAGCCCGGCACGGTCCGCGTGCGCCTCACGGAGGCCGTCTGATGCGCTCCCAGGACGATCTGACCCTTATCCGGCCCCTGGCCGCCCTGATGCTCACGGTGCGCGATCCGTCCGGCCGTGTGCGGCGCGTGCCCCTGCTCCCCGGCCTGCTGACCATCGGGCGGGACGCGACAAGCGGCCTGCCCCTGGAAACGGACGACACCAGCGCCTCCCGCCGCCACGCCAGCCTGGTCGTGGACGGCGCGACCGTGACGGTCACGGACAACGGCAGCACCAACGGCGTCTACGTCAACGGGACCCGGGTGGAAGAGGCGGTGCTCGCGCCCGGAGACGCGGTGCGCCTTGGCCGCACGGTCCTGGTTTTCGAGCACGGTCCCGCACCGGCCGGGTCCCCGGAGGCGGCGGCCGGACCGGGGCCGGATGCCGCCGGGTCGCCGCGCGGTCGCCTGGGGCCGCGGCGTTGGGGGCTCCTCGTCGTTTTGGCGGCGCTGCTGGTGGCGTCGGGACTGCTTCTTTTCTTGAAACCCGATGCCCCGCGTCCGACCGCTCCCCCCCCGGCCCCGGCCCCGGCCCTGCCGGCGGGGACGCCCGCGCCGGATGCCGCTCCCGTCGCGCCCGAGGCGGTGGAGAAAGCCAATGACTTCGCGCGGCAGGGCCTGTTTTTCTACAACAACAAGCAGCTGGCCCTGGCCATCGGGGAATGGGAAAAAGCCATGGCCCTGGACCCGGGCAACGCCCAGACCGCGAAGTGGCTGGCCCGGGCCGAAAGCGAACGCGACCAGCTCCTGGACAGGCACTCCCGCGAGGCGCTGACGGCCATGAAATACGGCCGCCGCGACGAGGCGAAAACGGCCTTCCGCCTGGTGCTCGAACTCTGCCGCGACCAGACCTCGGACGCGCGCTGCCAGGACGCGGCCAGGCAATTGGGACAGCTGGAGGGAAACAGCCCATGATGGACACGCCAGCCGTGAACGGGGGGCGGCCCGCGAGCCAGGACCGTGCCGACCATACGGAGTACCGGCCCAGGCCGACCTTTTCCGGAAAGGGGCAAAACGCGGTCGAGATCCTGGACGGCCCGGGCCAGGGCACGGTCCACCGTTTCGACGCGCAACTGCTCATCGGCCGGGGCGTCCGGTGCGGCCTGGTCATCGACGACGCCACGGTCTCCCGCGAGCACCTGTTCGTGGAAGGCCGGGGCGGCAGGTGGCTGGCCGTCAGCCGCAACCCGAGGAACCCGGCCCTCAAAAACGGCGTGCCCTTCCAGGCCGGAGCCCTCGCCACCGGAGACACGTTGGCGGTGGGGCCGGTCCTCCTGCGTTTCGCGCTGTCCAAGCCCAAGGGAGGTCTGGCCCTCCCGCCCGGGCTGCGGCGTCGGCTTGGCGACAAGCGGTTGCTTGTCGGCGCGGGCCTCGGAATCTTCGCCGTGATCCTGGCCCTCTTTTTCCTGTCCCAGCCGGCCCGGTCGCCCCAGGACGCGGTTGTCGCCAGCGCGCGGAGCAAAGAGCAGGCCCTGCAGGATTCGGAATACATGCTCAAGGTTTCGACCCTGCTCCTCCAGGCCCGCCGCCTCCACGAAGAGGGGCGGGACGAGCAGGCCCTGGCCCGGCTCGATTCCCTGCTCGCCATCGATGCCGGCAACGCCGAGGCCTTGCAGCTCAAGGCCGAGCTCCAGGCCGGCATGGCGACAAAGGCCGCCGAGGCCCGAGCCCTTCGGGACCAGGCGGCGGCGGCGCAGGAAAAGGCCCGGCCCCAGGTGCGGGAAGCCGAGCGTCTTTTGGCCGCCGGCGACACGGCAGGGGCCAGGGCGGCGGCGCAGCGGGCCCTGGCCGAAACGCCCGAGGGCGTCGAGGCGCGCCAGGTCATGGAAAAAGTCGAGGCAAGGGAGGCGTCCGACCAGCGCCTGGCCGCGCAGCAGGCCAAGGAAGCCGTTGCCGCCCGGCAGGCGTTGACCGGCCTCTACGACGCAGCCGCAGCGGCGCTTGCGGCCGACGATTGGTACAAGGCCCTCGTCCTCTATCGCCGTCTGGGCGAGGAGGAGGGGGAGCCGGCCCGCACGGCGGCGCGCCACAAGGCCGCCGAAATCCAGGACGCCCTGGTCAAGCGGGTCCTGCCCGATTTCGCGGCCGGCCAAAAGCTCTATGCCCAGAAAAAATACGCCGAAGCCTATGCGGTCTGGGTCAAGGTGCTCCAACTCTATCCCGAGGCCAAGGAAACCCAGGCCAAGGTGGCCGAATTGACGCCCATGCTCGAAGCCGAGGCCAAGCACCTGTATGAGGAAGGCCTGGTCTACGAGGGCCTGGGCGACCGGCAGACGGCCATGGACCGCTGGAAGGCGGCGCTTGCGGCCATGCCGCTTGAGGACAACACCTACCATCGGCGGGCGGCCGAGAAGCTCGGCCTGGCTCCCAAGGGGACAGGGCGGCCATGAGGCTTGAAGCGGCCGGAGCCACGGATCGCGGCAGCGTCCGAGACCACAACGAAGACGCCTTCTGGGCCGATGCCGACCAGGGGCTTTTCCTGGTCGCCGACGGCATGGGCGGCTTGGCGGCAGGGGAAGTGGCCAGCCGCCTGGCCGTGACCACCGTGGCCCGGCTCCTGACCAGGCCTTCCCCGTTCGACACCCGCGAGTACGTCCCGCCGGGAACCCCGACCTGGCATCCGGCCATGCAGCGGTTCCGCCGGGCCGTCACCGAGGCCAACCAGGCCCTGCTCGACGCCTCCAAGGCCCGTTTCGGCGCCTTCGGGGCCTCGGGCATGGGCAGCACCCTGGTCGGCCTTTCCCGTTGCGACGACGGCTTCGTCCTGGCCAATATCGGCGACAGCCGCGCCTACCAGTATCGCGGCGGGAGCCTCAGGCAGTGCAGCCAGGACCATTCCCTGGTCATGGCCCAGGTCCGCCAGGGGCTGTTGTCCCCGGAACAGGCGGCCCACAGCCCCGAGCGCCACATCATCTACCGGGCCCTGGGCATGGCCTCGCAACCGGAGGTGGACCTGACGCCCATCGCCCTTGAACCCGAGGACCTGTATCTGCTGTGTTCGGACGGACTCACGGACGTCGTGGACGACGCCGTGCTGGCGGAGGTCCTGGCAACGGCCGTCCCCGGGGAACCGGAACGGGTCTGCGGGCAACTCATCCGGACGGCCCTTGCCCGGCAGGCGAAGGACAACGTGACCGTGGTCCTGGTCCGCGTCTGCCCCGATCCGGGGGCGGCTGCCGGCAGCCAGGCAGGCGTCTAGTGTCACGTCCGCGAAACACGCGCAGGCGTGTCCCAACCTCTGTTGTCATGGGGATGAAGAAAAATATGGCCAGGAAAAATCCGGGGAAGGGAATTTTGCATATGTCCCCGATGCCTGCAACGACGCGCCAGGAATATGCAAGACAGGCTGCCGATGCGCCGGAAGGGCGGAAAAAAATATGTCGAAGTTTTTCCTTTACATTCTTCTGAATGTGCGTATTTGACAATGGTCGAGTGAGTTCAACGAGCATGGATTTTTTGGATCTTGGGCTTTTCCTTTGTGTGGCGGCTCCAATCGATGCGAAAAACAGTGCCAAAAAAATGGAGCAAAAGCCCATGTCTAAGAAATTGTATGTCGGGAATCTGTCTTTTAATTCGACCGAAGAGGACATCCGCACCCAGTTCGCCAACTTCGGCGAAGTCATGAGCGTCAGCCTCATCACCGACAGGGACACCGGCCGCTTGCGCGGTTTCGGCTTTGTCGAGATGGACGAGGAAGGCGCCCGGGCGGCCATCGAAGGCATGGACGGCAAGGACTTCGACGGTCGCACCCTGAAGGTCAACGAAGCGCAGGACAAGCCCCGCTCCGGCGGCGGTGGCGGTCGCGGCGGGGATCGCCGCTGGTAGGCCGAACGCCTTTCCGCGCCTTCCGATACCATGAAGGGCCAGGACATGTTCCTGGCCCTTTTTTGTTGCCCGCGCTCCCGGGGTCGGGAAGGGTCCGCTATCTTTGCGCCGGCCTTGTCACCACCCCGGCCCTGCGGTATGCGGTAAGACTTGACAGCGTTGGGGCGACTTCGTCCAATTGCTTGGAAAAGATAGGCAAACAACCCGAGAGGGATTCCATGGCTTTTGATCCTGCCCGCTGGATACGGTTGGTGCACGAGGAGACGCCGCTCTACCTGCGGCCGGACGCGCCGGACTGGTTCGTGCCGAACGCGGCCGGGGACGCGGTCCTGGCCGCGTCCGCGCTTCGAGGCAAGCCCGACATCGAGGCCGCGTTGTTCCTGGACCGGCTGCCGGATTTCCCCGCCACGGCGTATGCCGGCCGCAACGAGGCCCTGGCCCTGACGGCGCTCAAGGAGCTGTGGCTGCACGTGACCGACCGGTGCAACCTGGCCTGCCGGCACTGCCTCTTCTGCTCCGGCCCGGCGGCCGGACGGGAACTGGCCACGGAAACGGCCCTGGCCCGCATCGCCGAGGCCCGCAACCTGGGCTGCCGGGTCTTCGCCCTGACCGGCGGGGAGCCGTTTCTGCATCCCGGCTTCGAGGCCATGCTCGACGCCGTGCTGGAGGACCCCGAGGCCCATGCCGTGGTCCTGACCAACGGCACCGGGTTTTCCGGCCAGGACGCGCGGCTGCGCCGCTGGCCCAGGGAGCGGCTCCATTTCCAGGTCAGCTGCGACGGCCTGGCCCCGCGCCACGACGCCCTGCGCGGCCCGGGAACGTTCGCCCGGCTTCTGCAGGACTGCGCCACGGCCCGGGACCTCGGCTACGCCCTGACCCTGTCGTTCTGTCCGACCCGGGACAACCTGGCCGACCTGCCGGCCATCGTGGACGTGGCCGCGGACAGCGGCGCGTCCGGGCTCCATCTCATGTGGCACTTCCCCGTGGGCCGGGGCGCGGCCGACGACCAGCAGCCGGACCTCGACGCCCTGTACGAGGCCGTGGTCGCGGCGGCCAAGCGCGCCGAGGCCCGGGGACTGGCCATCGACAACCTGCAGGCCCTGCGGACCCAGGTCTTCGCTCCGGTCGGCACCCGCCACGACGGCACCAGCGCGGGCTACGAGTCCGTGGCCGTCGGCCCGGACGACCGGCTCTATCCCAGCCCGGCCCTGATCGGCGTGGAGGAGCTGGCCACGTCCCTGGTTTCGGGGCTGGCGACGGCCTGGAAACAGTCGGGTCCGCTGGCCGCGCTGCGGGCCGCCACCTGCGCGGCATCGGCCTCGCCGTGGCGGTTTCTGCTCGGCGGCGGCGATCCTGACCACTCCTACCGCCACGGCGGAACGTTCACGGGCCGCGATCCCTACCAGCCCCTGCTCGAACGGCTGGCGGCCTGGACCATCGCGCGCGAGGCCGGCAAGGTTTCGCCGCGCCTGCCCGAGGGTCGGCCGGCGGTGCGGCTCAAGATGGGCGAGATCCACGAGAGCTGCCACGCCCACGGCGACGTGGCCCTGGCCCACACCAACTGCCTGCTCTCTGTCGCCGGCGAGGGAAGCCTTTCCCAGATCAAGGCCTTCTACACCGCGGCCGCGTCCGTGGAAAAAGGCGACATCGTCAATCCGGTCCATTATTCCGACGACATGGTGGCCCACATCCCGGCCCGGTTCCGGGTGCGCGGCTACGGCTGCGGCTCGCCCATTGCCGACGCCGGGCTCGCCCCTGGCGAGACCATGGTGGACCTGGGCTGCGGGGCCGGAGTGGAGTGCCTGATCGCGGCCAAGCAGGTGGGGGAGGCCGGCCGGGTGATCGGCCTCGACATGCTGCCGGCCATGCTGGCCCGGGCCCGGGCGGCGGCCAGGGCCACGGCCGAGGTCCTGGGCTATGCCAACACGGTCTTTTTCCAGGGCTACCTCGAAGCCATGCCCCTGGCCGAGGCCACGGCCGACTGCGTGACGTCCAACTGCGTGCTGAACCTGTCCACGCGAAAGCGCGACCTCTACGCCGAGATCTTCCGCATCCTCAAGCCCGGCGGCCGCATCGTCTTTTCCGACGTGGCCACGGTCGTCCCGGCCTCGGCCGCCATCTGCAACGACCCGACCCTGCGCGGGGAGTGCATCTCCGGCACCCTAACCCAGAAGGACCTGATCGCCATCCTGGAGGAGTCGGGGTTCGTGGACATCCGGATCATCCGGCGGTTCCCGTACCGGGTGGTGCGGGGCCACGATTTCTATTCCGTCACCCTGGAGGCCAGGCGTCCGGCCGCAAACGTGGCCCGGCGCACGGTCCTGTACCGGGGGCCGTTTCGGGCGGTGGTCACGGCCTCGGGCGAGGTCCTGCGGACTGGCGACGTCCGGGAGATCGACCTGTACGAAGAGGACCTGCGCGGGGACAACCTGCTCGTCCTGGACGCAGCCGGGACCGTGGCCAATCCCGGATTCGCCTCCGGCGGCTCGTGCTGCTGCGGCCCGGCCCGGGAGGCCGATCCGGCCGTGGCGGCGCTGCTCGAAAAATCACCCGATCACGAAAGGCTGACGCCGTTCCATCTCGCGCCCCTGGCGGAAAAATAGTGCGAGACGTGAGCTGCTAAGGATCGGTGTTCGATTTATTCTTTTTCTTCTTTTCTTCTTCGTCTTTCACTTGCTGCGCCTTGATCTTGGGGTTCAGTCTTTGTTGTTTGAGGGCCTCTTCTTGCTGCCTTAAAATACGATGCTGCTCCGTTTCAGAGGCGATGCGGATGGTTTGGTTGTTGGGGGCTTGAGCCACAGATTCGAAGCCAGGCATACGCGACCTTCTTCATCCTTGACGCCTGCTCCTGTCAGGGCAGTGGCAGGCATTGGACGCCTGTGCCGACGGCAACAGCAGCAGACGTGCCTGGGAGGTTACATTAATAGAAAGAAAGGGATAAGAGAAGACTGGTCATGAATGGATAAAGTCAAAGGAAAATATTGCCACGATATCACATAAATAATTAGATAACAACTTCCGAAGGCCTCGATAACGGACAAAACGAGTTTAAACAGCAAATTATCACGATATTTTATTTAAAACTATTGGTAAATATTTGAAATAATGATTTCCATTTCATGGAAAAACGAAATAATTTTGTTGCAATAAGAGTGCGTATTGTCATGGTAATAACCGCTACAAAGCAAAATCAAGGAATAAATCCACGCATTTTCTACAGAGTCCCCTAGAGCGTGTCATGAACTACCCAGGGGAAAAGCCCTATAATTTCAAGAGGCATAAGACACAGAAAACATCGGAGCGCAGGCCTGACGGTGATCAAGGCAGCCGCACTCTCGTGAGCTAATAGATTTTTCAAATGGCTAAACTGAACATCAACGCTCCGCCAAATGAATGGGACTGAACATTTTCGATCCAGTTCATGACACGCTCTAGGATAATCGAAAATCCAAAGGCACCGGAAGGCCGTTGGTGACAACCTGCGCTCCACCGTGCCGATTGTGCTTCACAATGTCGTGAAATCCGGTATGGTGGAGGCAAACCCTTCGGAGTATCCGGCATGGCCGCACGCACCCTCACTTACCCCCCGTTCCGCGACAAGCCCGCGGTCTATCCGGACCGGCCCGAGGCCGGCCGGTTTCTCGGCGAGATGCTGGCCGCCTCGGGGGTGCCCTTTGCCGGCGGCTGCGTCCTGGCCATCCCCAACGGCGGGGTGCCCGTGGGACTGGCCGTGGCCCGGCAGCTGCGCCTGCCAGGCGATGTCCTGGTGGTCAGAAAGCTCCAGATCCCGGGCAACACCGAGGCCGGGTTCGGGGCGCTCGGCCTGGAAGGGGAGATGGTCCTCAACCATCCCCTCGTGAAAAGCCTCGGCCTCGGGCCCCGGGCCATCGAGGAAGAGGCGGCCCGGGTGCGCCGGGAGCTGGCCTCCCGGGAACGGCTGCTGCGCGGCGACCGTCCGTTTCCCCCCCTGGAGGGCCGGACTGTGCTGCTGGTTGATGACGGTCTGGCCTCGGGGTACACCATGTTGGCCGCCATCGGCCTGGTGCGACAGCGGAAAGCGGCCACGGTGGTCGTGGCCGCGCCCACCGCGCCCGAGTCCGCCCTGGCCCGGCTGGCCGACGCGGCCGACTGGCTGGTGGTCCCCCTCGTGTGCGGCCCCGGCCCCTTTGCCGTGGCCCGGGCTTACCGGCGTTGGCGCGACCTGGACGTCACGGAGACGGCGGCCATGCTGGCGGCGTATTACCGGGAAGGGTCGAGCCCGTCCGCATTCGCGGCCGGATCGCCCGCAACCCATGAAGGAGAGCTGTGATGCGGATTTTTCCCCTGTGCGTCCTGATCCTCGCGACCCTGGGCCTTGGCGCCTGCGGCGTCAGCAGGCCGCTCACGGACAGCGAGTTCCGTGGCTTCTGCTACACCGCCGTCGGCCACCGCACCTCGTGCGACACCATCACCATCTGCAACGAATACGACACCGACGTCCTGTCCGCGAAACACGCCTCGCGCGACGCCTGCGCCCAGGCCTGCCAACAGGTGTACGACCGCCTGTACGGGCCGAACGAATTCAACGGTTGCGGCCCGACCGTGCTGCTCGGCTACAACTGGTGCACCAAGTACTGCAACACCAACTATCCGCAGTAGGCCGAAACCGGGGGCGGTGTTTGAAAAGGCAACACAACGGACGGCCCCTGTATGCCCCGGTCAAACGGCATCCCGGCCACGAGGCCGGGATGCCGCCGCTACGGGAGAGGACATCCCTCCGGAATGCCGCACGATTTTCAGGGAGAATGGCGAGGCGGCTTGTATTGCATGGTTTTTGCTGATTCCCGCGCCGACATCACGGGGAGGAGGATGGCATGTCTTTGCAAAGCGCCATGGAATTTCTCAAAAGGCTGCGCGAGGACCCGGAGTTTCGCTGGGCCCTCGGCGAGTGCAAGAACAAGTGGGAGCGCCGCAGCTTCGTCGTATCCCAGGGATACCGCTTCTCGCCGGCCGAGCTGGTCTGCGCCACGAGCCCCGGGGGCAAGGCCACGGATGACCGGACCGCGGTCATCGAGCGGGTGCGCCGGGACCACGGCCACGGCTCCTACGCCTTCATGTAGCGGCCTGTTGCCAAACAGGCTGCTTCGGCCAGGCCGCCCCGCCGGTTGCGAAGCAACCGGCTTGGGGGAGTCCGCGCCCCCGCCCGCCGTTGGCTCCCGTTGCCCTGCTTGCGTTCCGGCCGCCGTGGCGGCCGGTCTTGCCGCGCGCGTGCCGTCCGGCCGAAAAACACGTTTCTTTCGTGCGAAAGACGGCTTACGCATGGACACGGGCTCGGTTTCTGGGCTACGGTAGGCCCAAAAGAGCCTTAGTCCCATGGAGGTAGCCTCATGTTCGCCAAAAGCGCCTATCAGGATGAAGCGGCCAAGGAACTCCGCGAAATCATGCGCCACGCCAACGCCCTGCTGGAAGCCACGGCCGGCGAAGCCGACGAGCAGATCAAGAAGGTGCGCCAGAAGCTCGAGGACCGGATCGCCCAGGCCAAGAGCAGGTATTCCGGCGTGGAAGGCATGTTCGACGAAACCATGGACACGGCGGATCAGATGATCCACGAAAAGCCCTACCATGTCATCGGCGGCACCTTTCTCGTGGGTCTGCTCCTTGGCTGGTTCCTGAGCAGGAAGTAGCATGGCCGGCATGCCTGGCGCATTCGACGCGGCTTTTGTCAGCGGCGGCCGGGTCCTCGGCCTGGCCGCCGACATCCTGGCCGACCGGCTGGAGCTGCTCGGCCTCGAGGCCCGGGAGGTCAAGATCCGGTGCATCCAGCTCCTGATCCTGACCTGCCTCGGCGCGGCCCTGCTGGTCATCGGCCTGGCCCTGGCCGTGCTCGCGGTCCTTTTGGCCGTGCCGCTGGGCTGGCGGCTGCCCGTGGCCGCCGCGGGCTCGGGCGTCTGCCTGCTGGCGGCCGTGGCGGCCCTGTGGTCGATCCGCAGCCGGGTGGCCCGGTTGCCCGTGGCCTTCACCCAGACCATTCACGAACTGAAAAAGGATCGGGAATGTTTCTAGACGGTCAGTTGCGGGCCCTGGAGGTCAGGAAGCAGCAGATCGCCATCCGGGGCGACCTCGGCCGGCGGCTGGTGCGGCTGGAATTCGGCCTGGCCAAGTCCGCGGCCCTGCGCTCGGCCACGGACCTGCGCGTCGGCTGGTCCGTGGCCGAATGGCTGCTGGGCTTTCTGCGCAAACGCTAAGCGGCGCCGGGACGGTCCCTCGTGTG
This sequence comes from uncultured Desulfovibrio sp., assembly GCA_964539435.1. Lineage (GTDB taxonomy): Bacteria > Desulfobacterota > Desulfovibrionia > Desulfovibrionales > Desulfovibrionaceae > Solidesulfovibrio. Next base: position 3,061 of record CAZIJE010000035.1, on the reverse strand, counting down.
GCGTCCCTGAAAAAATACCAGAGTATTTTTTCAGAAAAACATAGCTTCTACAGCATGTTGTCCATGGAGCATGCCGGCGCGTGTTTCGAGGACGCGACACGAGGCCCGGGGCCTGAGAGGCGCGTCGCCGGCCAGGGGCGGTTTGTCCGTCGCCGGCGCGCCGGGCCGGTTGGCCAGGGATGCGTTCGGGCCCGGCAGGCCGGCTTCAACCGGCGCTTTCGCACAGAAACGACAGTTCCGCGTCCTCCCTGGCCGCCTCCAGGTGGGCCACCGCCGCCAGCAGGGCCTCGTGGGGGGCCAGAAACCGCACGCCGATCCCGGACGGTCGCCAGCCGTGCGGCTCCTGCCGCCACACCACCCGGCCGAGCACCGGTTGTAGGTCCACGTCCTCGAACACGAGCCGGATCCGCGCCTCGCGCTCCCAGGCCGAGGCCGTGGCGACAAAGCAGCCGAACCGGGAGATGTTGCGGGTGATGGCCCGTTCGGCCGCGCCCGCCGCGCCGTCGTCGGGCCACAACAGCACGGGCAGGAAGGCGTCCCGCCGCAGGCGGCCCCGCCGGCGGATGGACAGGAACTCCCGGCACTCGCCCAGAAATTCCAGGACCCCCTCCCGGCACGACGCATAGTGGCGGCTGCCGAGCACATGGAGCGTGTCGCGTTCCGGGTCGCACATCACGTGCAGCACGGGATACCGTTCGCACAGCCCCCGCAGGAGCATCACATTGTACCGGCCGTCCTTGATGAGCGTCGGCTCGTCGAACACGATGCCCCCGAAATCGCCGTCTCGCAGGTGTCCCATCACCGCCGCCGGCTCCACGGCCACCAGCGGCCGGGCCCCGAACTCCTCCAGCAGCCGCAGATACCGCTCCCGCGCCCGCCCCGCGTCCGCAACCAGCAAAACGTCCATGAGACCTCCCTGACCGACGGTTTCCGGACCATAGGCCCCCATACCCCAGTCCGGGGGCCGCGACAACCGTTCCGGGCGAATTCCTGCGTCACCCCGCGCTTTGCCCTCGGCCGGCAACGTGGTATGCAGCCCCGAACCCACCTGATTCCAGCCAGGAGCCGTCATGATCCCCGAATGGACCAGACACGACGACAGCACCCACTACATCAATCTCGGCAAGGCCCTGCTGGTGGCCGTGATCCACGAAAAAATGGGCGCGCCCGGCTGGAAGGTCCAGGTGGGCAAGCGTTCGCTCAAGGACAAGATCCCCAACCTCGAGGACGCCAAGCGGGTGGCCCTGGCCTATGCCGAACGGGTGGCCCGGGACATCCGGGCCGACCTCGACGCCCTGCATCCGGCCGAGGAAAAAAACGCCAAGGACCCTTCATGATCAGCCGCGACGAAGCCGTTTCCCATATCCTGGCCCAGAACCCCAACCCCGGTCTCCTGGCCCACGGCCGCCAGACCGAGGCCGTCATGCGGGCCATGGCCGGACAGCTCGGCCAGGACCCGGACCTGTGGGGCCTGACCGGCCTGCTCCACGACCTGGACTACCCGGCCACGGCCGAGGCCCCGGAAAACCACGGCCTGGCCCTGCGCGGCCTGCTGCCGGACGACGCCCTGCCGGCCGAGGCCTGGCACGCCATCGCGGCCCACAACGACGAGCACACTGGCGTGGCCCCGGAAACGCCGTTCGATTTCGCCCTGCGCGCGGCCGAGTCGGTCACCGGCATCATCAGCGCCGCCGCCCTGGTCCGGCCGGACCGGATGATCGGGATGGCCCCGAAAAGCATCAAGAAAAAGATGAAGGACAAGGCCTTTGCCGCCGGTGTCCGGCGGGCCAACATCCTGGAATGCGACAAGGCCGGCATGCCCTTGGACGCGTTTTTGGCCCTGGCCATCGCCGCCATTGCCGACGTCGCCGCCGAGACCGGGCTGGCCTGATCTCGTGGTGTCGGTTTGAAGCCTCCGGCGGCCAAAGGGCGCTGCCCTTTGGAAACCCGTGACGGGTTCGGACGATACCGCAGAAGAGGCATTGCTGTTTCGCGTCTCGGATCGCACGTTTCTTGTGTTATGGACCCATGTTGAAGATACGCACCGGCATGTGGCGGCTGATCGCGCTCGGGGCGCTGGCCGCCCTGTTTTTCAGCAGCACGTTCGTCCTCAACCGGGCCATGAGCCTGGCCGGGGGCCACTGGGTCTGGTCGGCCTGCCTGCGCTACGCCTTCATGCTGCCGATCCTGCTCGCCTGGACCCTGGCCGCCGGCGGCCCCGGCGGCGTGGGCCAGGCCTTCCGCCTGTTCGGCCGCAACCCCGTCTTCTGGACCCTGGCCGGGTCCATCGGCTTCGGCGTCTTCTACGCCGGCGTCACCCTGGCCTCGGTCTCCTCGCCCGGATGGGTCGTGGCCACCACCTGGCAGTCCACCATCCTGGCCACGCCGCTGGTCCTGGCCGCCCTCGGCCGCCGGGTCTCGCGCCAGGGCCTGGCCCTGATCGGGCTGATCTTCGTCGGCATCGTGTGCGTCAACCTGGAGCAGGCCCGGCGCGCGCCGGACATCGGCGGCCTGCTCGGCATCGCGGCCGTCCTGGTCGCGGCCGTGGCCTACCCCCTCGGCAACCAGCTCGTGTGGGAGGCCAGGCACGGCGGCTCGGGCCGCATTCCGCGCATCGACCAGCCGGCCCTTGACGCCGGGCGCATGCCCACGCTCCTTTTGACCCTCGGCTCCATCCCGTTCTGGCTGGTCCTCCTGGCCGTGGCCCGACCGCCGGCCCCGTCCGCCGACCAGGTCGCCCAGACGGCCCTGGTGGCGCTTCTCTCCGGCGTCATCGCCACCTCGGTCTTCCTGCGCGCCCGCAGCCGGGCGAAAAACGCCGCCGAACTGGCCGCCACCGACGCCACCCAGTCCCTGGAAGTCGTGTTCTCGCTCCTGGGCGAAACCCTGCTCCTGGCCGGCCCCTGGCCCGGCCCCCTGGGCGCCGTGGGCCTCGCCCTTGCCGTCGCCGGCCTCGTGCTCTACGTCTGCCGACAGGCGTGAGAGGAGAGGGGAGGGGAGTGAAGATGCCTCCGGCGGCCGGGGGGCATGATGCCCCCCGGACCCCCTCGCCTGGGAACAG
>CAZIJE010000034.1:13502-28155 GCA_964539435.1 uncultured Desulfovibrio sp. | reverse complement strand
GGTGAAGGAGAGGCTGGCCGCCTTCCAGCCGGCCGGATTCGACCCCGAGGCCGAACAGGCGATCCTGGCGGCCATCCGGTTCCTGCCGCCAAGCGCCCGGGGCCCCGGCTTCCCGCCCCCGGCCCACGGCCCGGCCCAGGCCGTGGCCGCCCCGCCGGAAGTCGGCAAGGCCGATCCCAAGGCCCTCTTCTAGCGTGGCGTCCCTGAAATACTTTTCCCTTTTGGCCCGTTGCCGTCTGCGTTGCAGGCTCCCAGGCCGAGGACACGACACGAGACGCGCTCCTCCCCAGGCGGCCGGACGTCCCGGCCCTGCCGGTCGGGCTACCGCCTGGCCGCCACGGCCGTCATCAGGCCGGCCCCGATCAGCGCCCCGCCGCCGGCCCGGCGCAGGCGGCCGATCAGCCGCGGGTCCTGCATGCGCCGGCCGGCCGCGCCCGCGAGGTAGCCGTAGGCCGTGGTGTTGGCCACGGCCAGGACGACGAAGGTCGCGCCCAGGAGGACGAGCTGCGGCAGGGCCGGCGCGGCGGGACTGACGAACTGGGGCAGGAAGGCCACGAAAAAAAGGATGCTTTTGGGATTAAGCGCCGTGACCGTGAAGGCGTGGAAAAACTTCCGCCCGGCCGGGCGCGGCGGCGCGGACGCGGCCGCCTGGCCGCCCGACCGGACCATGCCGATGCCGAGCCACACGAGGTAGGCCGCGCCCACGGCCTTGACCACGGTGAAGGCGGCGGCCGAGGCGGACAGGAGCGCGCCAAGGCCGGCCAGGGAGCCGGCGCAGGCCACGGCGTCGCCCAGGGCCACCCCGGCCACCAGGGCCCACAGGGCCCTGCGCCCGTCGGCCAGGCCGTAGCCGATGACCAGCAGCACGGTGGGGCCGGGAATGATCAGGAGAAGGGACGCGGCGGCGACAAAGGAGAGGTAGAGGGCGACGGACATGGACGGTTCCTCTCGCAGGGGTGTGACCGGATACTCTGCGGCCGGTCCGCGACACGCATACCCCTCCCCACCCGGCCCGTCATCCCCCGCAACCCATCCCGCCCGGCGCCCTCACTCCGCCAGGTGCCAGCCGAATTCGTCGATATCGGCCCGCACGGCCCTGGGGTCCAGGTTCTTGACGGGCTGGCCGTCGTCCAGGTCCACGGTTTTCGAAAAGGTCAGTTCGCCAAGGCCCATGATCCTGGGCTCGGTCAGCTCGGCCACGTTCAGGCCGGTCGGCACCACGAGGAAGGCGTGCTTTTCGGTCCGGGAGCACTTGGTCTTGTAGACGTCGACTTTCATGGCGGCCTCCTGGGGTTCGCGCACCGGTCCGAAAGGGACCAGGCTTATCGTACCTAGGAGATCGGGCGGGGGGCGTCAAGAAACGGAAACGCGGCAAACGGCCTAGACCGGCAGACAGCGGCGGCAGGCGTCGCAGCCCTCGGGCGGACACTTGGCCGTGCCGATCCCCTCCCGGTAGCGCTCCCACTCGCGCCACAGATAGTCCCGCGACACGCCGATATCCACGATGTCCCAGGGAAAAACCTCGTCCCGGGGCCGCTCCCGGTCCAGATACCACGAAACGTCGCCGTCCCAGGCCTTGAGCGCCCGACGGAAGCTCCCGGCCCGGGCCGCTTCGAGGATCAGGGGAAACAGGCGCGCGTCGCCCCGGGCCAGCAGGCCCTGCATCCGGGCCATGGAGGCGGTCTCGGCCTCGACCCGGAAGCCCTTGCGCTTTTTGACGGCCTCGCGGACCCGGGCGTAGGCCGCCTCGATGGCCGCCTCCGAAGCCATGGGGGCCCACTGCATGGGCGTGGCCGGCTTTGGCACCAGGGGATTGACCGACAGGGTCGCGTGGGACACGCCGCGCTTGCCAAGGCCCACGCGGCCGGCCGCGGCCACCTTGTCCAGGAGCGGGGCCAGCTCGTCGAAGTCTTGGGGCGTCTCGCCGGGCCAGCCGACGATCAGGTAGAACTTCAGGTGGTTGACGCCGTGCTCCCCGGCCAGGGACACGGCCCGCAACAGGGCCTCCACCGAAAGCTGCTTGTTGGCCGCCCGGCGCAGCCGCTCGCCCGGGGCCTCCAGGGCCAAGGTCAGGGTGCGCAGGCCTGCGGCCCGCAGGACGGCCAGGAGCTCGGGCGTGATGCCGTCGGCCCGGACCGAGGACAGGGAAAACTTGGTGCCCCGCTCCCGGAGCCAGGCGAGAAACGGGAGCAGGTCCGGCCAGTCGGTCAGGGCCGTGCCGACCAGGCCCACCTTGCGCGGGGAGACGTCCTCCACCAGGGCCTTGAGCTTCTCCAGGCCGGCCTGGCGGGGCGGCCGGTAGACGTAGCCGGCGGCGCAGAACCGGCAGCCGTAGGGGCAGCCCCGGTTGACCTCGATCAGGAACATGTCGCGAAACTCGGCATGGCCGGACACGAAGCAGGACCGGGCCGGGTCCACGAGCACGGTCCGGCCGGATGGGTCCCGGGCCACGGCCCGGCCCACCGGCGCAGCGGTCAGGCCCGGGACCAGGACCCCGGGCATGGCGGCCACCCCGGCCAGGCAGGCCGCCTTGTCCGCCCCGGCCAGGGCCAGTGCGGCCAGCCTGGCCAGGACGTCGGCCAAACCGGCCTCGGCCTCACCCACGAAGAGCAGGTCAAGGGCCGGCAGAATGGGCGCGGGGTTCATGAAGGCCAGGGGCCCGCCGGCCATGACGATGGGAAAGTCGGGACGGTCGGCGGCCTTGGCGGGAAGGCCGGCGGCCATGAGGGCGGCGGCCACGGTCAGGTACTCTTCCTCGTAGCACAGGGAAAAGGCGACGACTGGGAAATCGGCCAGGGGCCGGCCCGAATCCTCGGCCCGGGGCGGCTGGCCGGTGCGGCAGAAGACCCGCTCCACGGCCAGGCCGGGGTTGTCCCACAGAAGCCGCCACACGGCCTGCCAGCCCAGGGCCGACAGGGCCACGGCCGCCTCGCCGGGCACGGCCAGGGCCACGGGCAGCCGGCCGCCGAAATCGCGCACCGCCGGCCGGCCCAGGCCGAAATAGACCGTGCCCGGCTGGTGGTTGCTAAAGCGGTGTTCCTGTGCGCGGGGGGTTGGGGGCGGGGGGGAGGGACTCCCCCCGGCAGGGCAGGTCGCAAGGGACGAGGGTCCGTCCGGCCGCTAGTCCGCCTGCATGCGGATAAAGGACGGGATCTCGAACTCCTCCTCGTCGAAAAGGAACTCTTCCTCGCCCACGGGCTGGGTCTTGATCGGCGGCTGGGACAGGGCCGCCTCGGGGCCGCCCTTCTTGCCGCCTTTGCGGAGGTAGGCCGGGATGTTGTAGTCGTTGCCCTGGCCATTGAGGACCCGCACGCTGCGCGGGCTCTGCATCCCCCCGCCGCCACCGCCGCCGTGGGGCGGCATGGTCGGTTTCTGGCGCGACAGGTGGGTGATGACTTCCATGGGCTGCTTGGCTTCCTCGCGCTTTTGCTGCGGCGCGGCCTCGCGCTGCATGGCCGATTCGATCCCCGTGGCGATGACCGTGATGCGCATTTCGTCGCTGGCGTCGGGATCGAAGACCGTGCCGAAAAAGACCTTGGCGTCCTCGTGGACGGCCTCGGTGATGGTGGAGGCGGCTTCGTCGACCTCCTCGATGGTCAGGTCCGGTCCGCAGGTGATGTTCATGAGCACGCCGCGCGCGCCGTCGATGGTGACGTCTTCCAGAAGCGGGCTGGTGATGGCCTTGAGCGCCGCCTCCCGGGCCCGGGATTCGCCGCGCGCCGTGCCAAAGCCCATCATGGCCAGGCCCATCTCGCTCATCACGGCCTTGACGTCCGCGAAGTCGAGGTTGATCAGGCCCGGGACCATGATCAGGTCGGAAATGCCCTTGACCGCGAAATAGAGGATCTCGTCGGCCTTTTTGAGCATCTCCATGAAGGTGGCTTTCTTGGACGCCAGGGACAGCAGGCGGTCGTTGGGGATGGTGATGATGGAGTCCACCACGTCCCTGAGGGCCTGCACGCCCTTCTCGGCCGAGAGCAGGCGCTTTTTGCCTTCGAAATAAAACGGCTTGGTCACCACCGCGACCGTGAGCGCGCCCACTTCCTTGGCCACCTGGGCGATGACCGGGGCCGCGCCCGTGCCCGTGCCGCCGCCCATGCCGGCGGTGACGAAGACCATGTCGCAATCGCCGATGGCCTCGCGGATGGTGTCGATGCTCTCCAGGGCGGCGTCGCGTCCCACGTCCGGGTTGGCGCCGGCGCCAAGGCCCTTGGTCAGCTTCTCGCCGAGCTGGATGCGGTATTCGGCCTGGGACTTCTGCAGCGCCTGGATGTCGGTGTTGGCCGTGATGAACGTCACGCCCGACATGGCCGAGCAGATCATGTTCTCCACGGCGTTTCCGCCGCCGCCGCCGCAGCCGACGACTTTGATCCTTGCATTGGATCCGTGTTCAAGTTCCAGATATTCCATACGATCCTCCCCCTGGCAATCTCCCTGGTTATCCCCCGAACAAAAGCCTCTCGCGGACTACTTCACGTCCACGAACCATTTCCGCATCCTCCCCAGAATGCGGTTGAACACATTTTCGTCGCGGATGCGGAAGCGCTGTTCCACGCCCTCCTTTTCCGCGCCGAACATGAGAAGCCCCACCGCCGTGGCGTACATGGGGCTGTTGACCACGTCCTTGAGGCCCCCGACCTTGTCGGGATAGCCGATCCGCGTGGGCAGGTTGAAAATCTGTTCGCCAAGCTCCTGAATACCTTCAATCAAAGCGGTGCCGCCGGTCAAGACCACACCCGCGCCAATCTGATTTTTCATGCCCGAGCGGATGAGTTCCTGGTCGACCAGGGCCAGCATCTCCTCGACGCGCGGCTCGCAGATCTCGGCCAGGACCTGGCGCGAGAGCCGGCGGGGCTCCCTGCCCCCGACGCTCATGACCTCGATGACCTCGTCTTTCGGCACCATCTCGGCCAGGGCGCAGCCGTACTTGATCTTGATCTTCTCGGCCGAGGCCATGGGCGTGCGCAGGCCGAAGGCGATGTCGTTGGTCAGGTTGGTGCCGCCAAGGGCCAGGACGGCCGTGTGCTTGATGGAGTCGTTGGCGAAAATGGCCAGATCCGTGGTGCCGCCGCCAAGGTCCACCAGGGCCACGCCGATCTCCCGCTCCTCGCCCGTCAGCACGGCCTTGGACGAGGCCAGGGATTCCAGCACGATGTCCGAGACGTCGAGCCCGGCCCGGTGGCAGGAGCGGATGATGTTCTGGGCGCTGGTGACGGCTCCGGTGACGATGTGCACGCGGACTTCCAGGCGCACCCCGGCCATGCCGAGGGGGTCGGCGATGCCCCGCTGGTCGTCCACGATGAATTCCTGAGGCAGGATGTGGATGACCTCCCGGTCCAGCGGAATGGCCACGGCCTTGGCCGCGTCGATGACCCGCTCGATGTCCCGGGGGCCGACCTCGCCGCCCTTGACGGCGATGACCCCGTGGCTGTTGAAGCCCTTGATGTGGCTCCCGGCGATGCCGGCGTAGACCGAGCGGATTTCGCACCCGGCCATGAGCTCGGCCTCTTCCAGGGCCTTCTTGATCGATTGCACGGTCTGCTCGATATTGACCACCACGCCCTTGCGCAGGCCCGTGGACGGGCTCGTGCCGATGCCCACCACGTCCACGCCCTCGGGCGAGAGCTCGCCGACGACCACGCATATCTTGGTGGTGCCGATATCGAGTCCGACGATAAGTTCCGACCTGGCCATAAACCGCTCCCTGAACGTTTCCTCACGTGACGCCGGTGTGGCCCGCGGGCGTTTCCATGTCAAACGCGCCCGAAATCCCTTGCCAAATTCGCGGCTGGCGCAATTTGGGCCACGGCGTCTTCATTGCCCGCGCTTCGTTCCCCTAGCCTTCAGCCCTGCGGCGCATCCCCCGAATTGCCGCGCTTCTCCACCCAGACCTTGTCCCCCTCGGCGGTGATCAGCCCGACCTTGTCGAGCTCGCCCCGCCGGCGCAGGTCCGTCCAGACCATGTTCATCCGCGATAGATTCCTATGCCATTGGTGGGACCCGAGACACAACATAATACCCGGGTCCATGAGACGAATTTCCAGCCCGCGCCCCCAGCTCAGGCGCAGCCAGGCGATCTGGCCGAAATCGAAGGGCACCTGGCGTTCGGCCACGGCCCGCCGCAGGTCGGCCAGCAGGGCCAGGTGCTTCTCCATGCCGGCTTCGACCTCGATCTGGGGCAGGGACACGAACTGTCCGGGCTCCACCTTGTCGATGATGCGTCCAACCTCATCGGCGTAATAGAGCGTTCCCTGATACTGCACAAGATAGGACGGCGACTTTTCCTTGACTTCCACCACGATGGCCCCGGGCAGGACCCGTTTCACGGCCACCGCGTCCACCCAGGGCTCCCGGGCCAGGTCGGCCCGCATCTTGTCCATGGACAGGGACAGGACGTTGATGCCCGGCGTCAGCCCGGCGATCTCCCGGATCCGCTCCTCGGACAGCCGGGAGCAGCCGGTGACCGTGGCGCTTTGCAGGGCGAAATAATTGACCGTGGTCAGCCACCGGTAGCCGGCCAGGAGCCCGACGCTGACGGCCAGGACCAGGGCCCCCAGAAAGGCCATGGACACGGCCCGGGTGAAAAGCCGCCCCACCCCGCCGAGGCTGACCGACGGCAGGGAAAGCGACCCGCCGCCCCGGGCGTTGCGGTTGCGGTTGCCCTTGGACTTGACCACCCGGCTCTTGACCGAAATGCGCGGCCCGCCCCCGCCGTAGCCGTTGCGTTTCTTCCTGCTCGACAGGCCCCCCCCGAGGCCGGACAGCGTCCCCACCCTGACGTTCATGGCGCCACCCTCACTTCCAGTTCCAGTTCGTGACCGCACCGCTCCCGCACCGCCTCCCGCGCCTCCTCGATCAGGTCGAAAGCCTCCCTGCTCGCGCCGCCGCCGCAATTGACCAGGAAATTGGCGTGCTTTTCCGAAAACATCATGTTGCCGGCCCGTTTCCCCCGAAAGCCGGCCTCCGCGAGCAGCCGCCAGGCCGCCTGGCCCGGCGGGTTCTTGAACACGCACCCGGCCGTGGCCGCGGTCAGCGGCTGGGCCGCCTTTTTTTGCCCCAGGTGGGCGATCATCCGCTGGCGCAGCTCGATGGGCTCGCAGACCTCGCAGTCGAACTCCGCCGCCAGGACCAGCCACATCCCGGACGCCCCCTTGGGGACAAACCGCCTGTAACCGGTCGAAAACCCCTCGCGACCGGTCCAGACGAGCCCCGCCTCCGGAGTCCACAGGAGGACCCGGACCAGGGGGCCGGCCATCTCGTCCCCGTAGGACCCGGCGTTGCCGGCCACGGCCCCGCCCACGGTCCCGGGCACGCCGACCAGCCCGGCCAGGGCGCACAGGCCCTGGGTGGCCAGCCAGGCCACCAGCCGCTGGAGCTTGACCCCGGCCAGGACGCGGACCCGGATCTTCCCCTCGAACCGGTCCCGCAAAATCTCGGGCTCCCCGACCAGGCGGGGGGAGACCACCACCAGGGGCAGTTCGCCGTCGGCCGCGAGCAGGTTGCTGCCGCCGCCAAGGACCAGCGGCCTGCCGCCGATGCCGGCCAGGGTTGCGGCCAGCCCTTCCGCGTCCTCGGGACGCCGCAGCACGACCTCGGCCAGGGCGCGGCCGCCCAGGCGCAAGGTGGTCCGGTCGGACAGCGCCGGACCGGGCAGGACCTCAGGCGGCACCGCCCGCCTCCAGATAGCGCGCGCCGACCTGCCAGACGCTGCCGGCCCCGAGGGTCAAAAGCAGGTCCCCGGGCCGCAGGATGCCGGGCAGGGCGGCCTCCATGGTTGCGAAATCCGGGTAGTAGGCGACCCTGGTCTTGCTGACCTGGCGGATGCCCCGGGCCAGGCTCTCGCCGCTGACCCCGGGAATGGGCGCTTCCGAGGCCGGGTAGATCTCGGTCAACAGCAGGTCGTCGGCCCCCTCGAAACAGGTGCAGAAATCCCCGAACAGGGCCTTGGTCCGCGAAAACCGGTGGGGCTGGAAGGCGACCACCAGCCGCCGGTCCGGGTAGACGGCCCGGGCCGTGGCCAGAGTGGCCCGGATCTCGGCCGGGTGGTGGCCGTAGTCATCGACCACGACCACGCCGTCCCGCTCGCCCTTGATCTCGAAGCGGCGGCCCACGCCGCCGAACTTGGCCAGGGCCTCGGCAATGACCGGGATGCCGATGCCGACCTCCAGGGACACGCCGATGGCGCCGAGGGCGTTGAGCACATTGTGGCGGCCGGGGTGGTTGAGCCGCATCTCGCCGAGGGCATCGCCGTCCAGGCTGACCGCGAAGCGGCTGCCGGCCCCGGTTTCGAGGATGCGGCCGCGAAGCCTGGCCTTCTCGCCGAACCCGTAGGGCATGATGGGCCGGTTGATGCGGGGCAGGAGCCGGGCCACGCCGGGATCGTCCAGGCAGACCACGTTGACCCCGTAAAACGGGATGCCGTTTAAAAATTCCACAAAGGCGTCGTCAATGGCGTGCAAGTCCGCGTAGTGGTCCAGGTGGTCGGCGTCCACGTTGGTGACCACCGAGGCGATGGGGGCCAGGCACAGAAACGAGCCGTCGGACTCGTCGGCCTCGGCGATCAGGTATTCGCCCTGGCCCAGGCGCGCCCCGGCCCCGTAGGCGTTCAGGCGTCCGCCGATGATGACCGTGGGGTCGAGACCGGCCTCGGTGAAGATGGTGGCCAGAAGCGAGGTGGTGGTGGTCTTGCCGTGGGTGCCGGCCACGGCGATGCCGGTGCGCAGCCGCATCAGCTCGGCCAGCATTTCGGCCCTGGGGATGACCGGCACCCCCCGCTCGCGGGCCACGACCACCTCGGGGTTGTCCGCGGTCACGGCCGTGGATTTGACCACCACGTCGGCGTCGCCCAGGTTCTCCCGGCCGTGGCCGATGGAAATGGCCGCGCCCAGGCTGTCCAGGCGCTTGACGGTCTGGCTCATGGCCAGATCCGAGCCCGAGACCTCGTAGCCGAGGTTGAGCAGGACTTCGGCAATGCCGCTCATGCCCGAGCCGCCGATGCCGATCATGTGGATCTTCCTGACCTTGGTGCGCATGACGCCGCGTGGACAGGGGGTGTTGGTTGGGGTGGTCACTTGGCGTCTCCCTTTTGGGCGGCAAGGTCGAGAAGGGCTTCGGCGATGCGGTCGGCGGCGTCGGGCATGGCCGCGTCCCTGGAGGCCTGCCCCATGCGGGCCAGCCGGTCCGGGTCGTCGAGCAGCGCGATGACGGCCCCGGCCAGGTCGTAGCCGGCCAGGCCCTTCTGGGCGACGACCGTGGCCGCGCCGGCCCGGGCCAGAAAATTGGCGTTCACGGTCTGGTGGTCGTGGGTGGCGAAGGGAAAGGGGATGAGGATGGCCGGCTTTCCCGCGGCCGTGACCTCGGCCAGGGTGGTGGCCCCGGCCCGGGCCAGGACCAGATCGGCGCCCGCATAGGCCTCGGCCATGTCCTCGATGAAATTTTCGATCACCACCGGGGCCTGGCGGCCGTCCGACGGCAGGTCGGCCATGATGGCCGCCGCCCGGGCCTTGACCCGGTCGAAGTCGGCCCGGCCGGCCTGGAGGCGGACCGAGACGCCGGCCCCGAGCAGCCGGGGCAGGATGTCGCACACGGCGTCGTTGACGGCCCGCGCCCCCTGGCTGCCGCCAAGGACCAGGAGCCGCCGGCCCCCGGCCTGTCTGGCGGCGGAGGCGGCCATGGCGATGTCGCCCCGGATGGGGTTGCCCAGACGCACGGTCCTTGCCGGGGGAAAGGCCTGGTTCTCGTCGGGATAGGTGACGAAGACCCGGTCCACGAACCGGCCGAGGACCTTGTTGGTGACCCCGGGGACGCTGTTTTGTTCGTGGATGGCCGTGGCGATGCCCATCAGCCGGGCGGCGACCACGGGAATGAACCCGGCGTAGCCGCCGAATCCCGCCACCACGGCCGGCCGGGATTCGTTTAAAAGCCGCACGGCCAGGCCGAAGGCCCGCCCCATCCACCACGGCGCGGCCAGGGCCCGGACGCCGCGTCCGCAGACCCCCCTGGCCGGCAGGCCAACGAACGGCAGCCCGGCCTTGGTGGCCAGGGCGTTCTCGGGGCCCGTGCCGCCGACGAACAGGATGTGGACGTCCGGGCGGCGGGCGCGCAGGGCCTCGGCCACGGCCAGGGCCGGAAAGATATGGCCTCCGGTGCCGCCGGTGGTCAGCACGACGCGGGTCATGTCCTGGCGCTCCGGGAGAGGTTGAGAAGGATGCCCACGCACAGGAAACACGACAGGAGGTTCGATCCGCCGTAGCTCAGAAACGGCATGGCCACGCCCTTGGGCGGCACGCAGCCCAGCACCACGGCCAGGTTCAGGATGAACCCGAGTCCGAGGACCAGGGCCATGCCGTAGGCCGTGAACCGGTCGCGCAGGTCGTCCTGGGCCAGGGCCACCCGAAACGAGCGCCACAGGAGGATGCCGATACAGATAAAGACGATGGAGATGCCGATAAAGCCGAGCTCCTCGCCGAGCACGGCCATGATGAAGTCGTTGTGGGCCTCGGGCAGGTAGAAGAGCTTCTGCTTGCCCGCCCCGAAGCCGGCCCCGGTGACGCCGCCCGAGCCGAAGGCGTAGAAGGACTGCACCAGCTGGTAGCCGACGTTTTGCGGGTCCTTGAAGGGGTCGAGGAAGGCGAACCACCGTTTGAACCGGTAGGGCGAGGAGGCGATGAGCAGTCCCATGGCCCCGACGCCGAACATCATGGACACGGCCAGGTAGGTGAGCCGCGTGCCGCCGACCAGGCTCATGAGGAAAAAGAGCATGCCGAGAAAGACCGCGCCGCCGAAATCGGGCTGCAACAGGAGAATCAGGCCCAGAAACCCGGTCACCATGACCGGCGGGATAAATCCCACGGAAAAGGACCGGACCAGCTTCTGCTTTTGGCTGAAGAAATAGGCCAGGTACATGACCAGGACCACCTTGGCCAGCTCCATGGGCTGGAGCGTGGCCGGGCCGAAGTGCATCCACCGCCGCGCGCCGCCGGCCTTGACCGAAAACGGCGGCACCAGGGTGAGCACGAGCAAGCCGATGATGGCGAACAGCCACAGGTAGACCGGGCCGTGGAGGACCTTGCGCGGCATCCAGGCGCAGATGCCCATGAGCACGAGGCTGACCAGGGCGAACAGGGCCTGGCGCTGGAAAAAGTAGTAGCGGTTGCCGTTTAAGCGTTCGGCCATGACGCCGCTCGAGGAGAAGACCATGACCAGGCCGAGGCCGGCCAGGAGCAGGGCCGCGCCGAGGAGCCACAGATCGAAGGAGCCGAGCTTTTTCGTCTCGGCCGTGGGAACCTTCACCCTGCTCATGCCGGTTTCTCCGTCGGACCGTCCGGCCCCATGGGCAGGCCGGCGAAGATGTCCTGGAAGTCCCGTCCCCTGGCCTTGTAGCTGTCGTAGAGATCGAAACTGGCCGTGGCCGGGGACAGGAGGATCACGTCCCCGGGCCGGGCCTCGGCGAAAAGGCGCGCCACGGCCGCCTTCTGGGTCGGCTCGTGAAAAAGCGGCACCTGCCCGGCCCAGGCCGCCTCGAAGACCTCCCGGCTGGCCCCGAACAGGCCGACCGCCGCGACCTTTTCCTTGAGCAGCGGCACGAGCGCCCCCAGGTCGCCGCCCTTCCAGACGCCGCCGCACAGGAGCCGGACCGGCCTGTCGAAGCTTTTGAGCGCCGCCTCCATGGCCGCCACGGTGGTGGCCTTGGAGTCGTCCACGAAAAGGACCCCCCGCTTCTCGCCGATGATCTGCAGCCGGTGCGGGGCCGGAGCGAAGCTCTCGAAGGCGGCCTTGGCCGCCTCCTCGGTGAGGCCGAAGGGCGCGGCCGCCAGGAACGCGGCCTCCATGTTCCAGCGGTTGTGCCGGCCGGCCAGGCGCGGGCAGTGGAACCGGCCGGACGGCGCGAACCAGACGGTCTCGCCGCGGGAAAGCGGCCGGCCGGCCAGGCGCTCGCGCAGGTCCTCGGGGACCAGGGCCAGGTCGCCTTGGCGCTGGGCCGCGAAAATTTTCAGCTTGGCGTCCAGGTATTCGTCCAGGTCCGCGTGCCAATCGAGGTGGTTGGGCGAGAAGTTGAGCAGCACGGCCACGCGCGGCCGGAAGGATTTGACCAGCTGGAGCTGGAAGCTCGACACCTCGAGGACCACCACGTCGGCCGGGTCGCCGGCGAGGACGTATTCCGAAAGCGGCGTGCCGATGTTGCCGCCGGTGAAGACCTTGCGGCCGGCCGCCTCCAGGAGGTGGCTTATGAGCATGACGGTCGTGGTCTTGCCGTTGGACCCCGTGACCGCCACCATGGGCTCGGCCGTGAACCAGGAGGCCAGTTCCAGCTCGGACAGGACCTGGGCCGCCGGGCAGGCGGCCAGGGCCTCGGCCAGGCCGGCCGCCCGGATGCCGGGGGAGAGCACGACCAGGTCCGCGCCGGCGAAGTCCGCGGGCCCGTGGTCGCCGACGCGCAGGTCGTAGCCGGCCTCCACGGCCTCGGCCCGGAAGTCGTCGGTGATCGAGGCGGCGTTTTTTTCCAGAAAGCGGACCGCCGCGCCCAGGCGCGACAGGAGCCGGGCGGCGGCGCGGCCGGAGCGGCCCGCGCCCACGACCACGGCCTGGTGGCCGCTTAACTGGTCGGAATGCAGCATCTCGCGCATGGCTCGCCTACCGGAGTTTGAGGGTCGAGAGTCCGACCAGGGCCAACAGGATGGAAAGAATCCAGAACCGGATGATGATCTTCGATTCCGGCACGCCCATGAGCTCGAAATGGTGGTGCAGCGGGGCCATGCGGAATATCCGCTTGCCACCGGTCATCTTGAAGTACCCGACCTGGAGGATGACCGAGACCGTCTCGGCCACGTACAGGCCGCCGACGATGATCAGCAGCAGCTCCTGCTTGCACAACACCGCGATGAACCCGAGGGCCCCGCCGAGGGACAGGGAGCCCACGTCGCCCATGAAGATCTGGGCCGGGTAGGCGTTGAACCAGAGAAATCCCAGGCCCGCCCCGACCATGGCTCCGCAAAAGACCGTGACCTCGCCCACGCCCGAGACCGGCGCGACCTGGAGATAGCGGGCCATCTGGGCATGGCCGGCCACGTAGACGAAAAGCGAAAACATGGCCGCATTGACGATCATCGGGCCGATGGCCAGGCCGTCCAGGCCGTCGGTCAGGTTCACGGCGTTGCTGGCCGCGATCATGACCAGCATGGCGAAGGGAAAATACATCCAGCCCAAATCCGGTGTGATGTGCTTGAAAAACGGCACGGCCAGACGGGTCGAATACTCGGGGTCGGACAGGAGCACGGCCGCGGCCACGCCCGCGACCAGAAGCTGGCCCAGGAGCTTGCCCTTGGCCGAAAGACCCTTGTTCCGCTTTTTCACCACCTTGGCGTAGTCGTCCACAAAACCCAGTGCGCCGAAGCCGAGAAAGACGAAGATGGTCATCCAGACGTATTCGTTGGCCAGGTCGCCCCAGAGAAGGACGCTGACCACGATGCAAAAGGCGATGAGCAGCCCGCCCATGGTGGGGGTGCCGGCCTTGCGGCGGTGGGCCTCCACGTCCTCGTGGATGTACTGCCCGAACTTGAGGCGGGTCAGCGCCCGGATCATGCGGGGGCCGAAGACGATGGACAGGACCAGGGCCGTCAACAGCGCCGCGATGGACCGAAAGGTGATGTAGCGGAAGACGTTTAAGGCGCTCAGGTGCGCCGCGAGCGGCACCAGCAGGTAGTAGATCATACCTTGAGGTCCTTTTGGATGCTCTGCGTGAACGCGGCCAGGTACTCCTCCATGCGCATGGAACGCGAGCCTTTGAACAGAAATACGCCGCCGCACAGGTCCATGGGGGCCAGGGCGTCGAGAAAGCCGTCCGGCGTGTCGACCACGGCGAAGCGGCCGCTGTAGCCGTTTCGGGTCAGGCCCTCGCCCACGGCCCCGGCGTGGCCGCCGTGGTAGAAGACCGCCCGCGCGCCGCTGGCGGCCGCCACCTCGCCGAGTCGCGCGTGCTCGGCCTCGGCGTGGACGCCCATCTCGCGCATCTCGCCGAGGACCAGGACCAGGGGCTTGGCCTGGGCCGTTTCGGCGGCCGCGGCGATGGCCCGGCGCATGGACAGCGGGTTGGCGTTGTAGGTGTCGTCGATGATGGTGTAGCAGCCCTGGCGGCGGCAGAAAAACCGCTGCTCGGGCATGACCGCCGTCTCCAGGCCCGAGGCGATCGCCTTCTCCCCGGCCCCGAGGATGTGGGCGGCGGCGGCGGCGGCCAGGATGTTCTCGGCGAAATGCCCGCCGGTCAGCGGGGTCACGACCTCGGTCTCCAGGTCGCCGAGCTTGAGGAAAAACCGGCCCCGCCCCTCGGACATGGCCCCCAGGTACTTGGCCCGGTACGGCGCGCCGCCGCCCTTGGTGGACATGCCGCGCACGGCCGGGAACACGGCCCGGGCCGCGTCCCACAGTTCGGGATAGTCCATGGAGGCCAGCGCGGTTCCGCCCGGCCGCAGGGACTTGAAAAGGCGGGTCTTCTCGGCCGCCACCCCGGCCACGTCGCCAAGGGCCTCCAGGTGGGCCGGGCCGACGTTGTGGATCACGGCCACGTCGGGCTCGGCAATGACGGCCAGCGGCTCCATCTCCCCGGGCGCGGAGATGCCGAGCTCCATGACCCAGAAGGCGTCGTTTTCCCCGGCTT
>CAZIJE010000034.1:0-13492 GCA_964539435.1 uncultured Desulfovibrio sp. | reverse complement strand
GTTGTTGAAATTCTTGTAGTTTTTCGCCGTGGGACCGACCTTGCCCAGGATGGCGGCGGCCAGTTCCTTGACCGTGGTCTTGCCGGCCGAACCCGAGACCGCCACCAGCCTGGCCCCGACCCGCTCGCGCCAGGCCCGGGCGAGTTTGCCCAGGGCGGCCACGGTGTCGCGCACCAGGAGCACGGGCGTGCCCTCAGGCAGGCCGGCCAGGGGCCGGTCGGCCAGGACCGCGGCCGCGCCCTTGGCCACGGCCTCGGCCGCGAAGTGGTGCCCGTCCAGGCGCGCGCCCGGGATGCAGACGAAAAGGCTGCCGGGAAGGACGGCCCGGCTATCGATGCGGACGGCCTCGATGACGGGATTGCCCCGCTCGCCAACGTCGCCGACGGCCCCGGTGGCCGCGAGGATGTCAGACAGGGTCATGCGCATCCGGTGAGCTCCCTGACCACGGCGGCGTCGGAAAACGGGTGCTTCACGTCGCCGATCTGCTGATAGGTTTCGTGTCCCTTGCCGGCGATGACCAGCACGTCGTCCTGTGTCATGGCGTCAAGGGCCAGGCCGATGGCCCGACGGCGGTCCGGTTCGAGGATGGCCTGGCGCGCGCCGGCCAGGCCCGGTCGGGCATCGTCCATGATGGCCAGCGGGTCCTCGTGGCGGGGATTGTCCGAGGTCAGGACGGCCACGTCGGCGTGGCGGGCCACGGCCGCGGCCATGAGCGGCCGCTTGGTCCGGTCGCGGTCGCCGCCGCAGCCGAAGACGGCGAAGAGCCGCCCCTGGGTGAACTCCCGGGCCGCGCCAAGGACGTTTTCCAGGGCGTCCGGGGTGTGGGCGTAGTCCACGAGCACGGTCAGGCCCCGGGGATTGGGGATCCGCTCCAGCCGGCCGGGCGCGCCGTGGCAGTCGGCCAGGGAGGCGAAGGCGGCCCCGGGCAGGCCGAGGACCAGTCCCGCGCCCATGGCGGCCAGGACGTTCTGGGCGTTGTGGCGGCCGGGCATGGGCGAGGACACGGCATAGGCGGCGTCGCCGAAGCGGACGTCCAGGCCCAGGCCGTCCCGGCCGTGGCTGTGGATGGTCCCGGCCAAAAGCCTGGGGAAGCCGGCCGGCGGCGGGGTCAGGCCGTAGCCCACGGCCCGGGGAAACTCCCCGAGGAGCCGGCGGCCGAAGGGATCGTCGAAATTGAGGACCGCCGCCTCCGGGGAAGCGAGGAAGCGGCGAAAAAGCCTGGCCTTGGCCGCGAAATAGGTCTCCATGTCCTGGTGGTAGTCCAGGTGGTCCTGGGTCAGGTTGGTGAAGACCCCGGCCGCGAACGTCAGGCCGGCCAGCCGGTCCTGGTCCAGGGCGTGGGACGAGGCCTCCATCACGGCCAGGTCGCAGCCGGCGTCGCGCATGGCCGCCAGGCTCTCGTGGACAGTCAGGCAGTCCGGGGTGGTCAGGGCGGCGTCGCGGGAAAAGCCGGGCCAGCGGTAGGCGACCGTGCCGAGGACCCCGACCTTGCGGCCGGCGGCCGTGGCCAGACACTCGATCAGGTAGCTGACCGTGGTCTTGCCGTTGGTGCCGGTGACCGCGACCACGGGCATGGCCATCCGGTCCGTGCCGTACCTGGCGGCCGCAAGGAGGCCCAGGGCCGTCTTGGGGTCCTCGACCGCCACCAGGGCCGCCCGGGCGCCTTGGGGCAGGACCGCGCCCGGTCCGGCCACCACATGGGCCGCGCCCCGGGCCAGGGCGTCGGGAATGAACCGCGCGCCGTCGTCCTTGGAACCGGAAACGGCCACAAAGACCCCGCCCGGGACCACCTTGGCCGAGTGTCCGGCCAGGGGGAGGCCTTCGGCGCGGACCGCCTCGGCCAGGGCGGCCAGGGCCGCGTTGCGTGTATCCGCCATCACCATCGCCTCGCCATCAGGACGGCCTGGCCAGCCAGAGCACGAATTCGGAGTTGCCGTCGCCCGGCCAGGGCGCGCCCGGGGCCGGAGCCTGTTTGGACACCACCAGCCCCTGGCCCTCGAGCCGGGGAACGATGCCTTTTTCCATGAGGATCTCTATGGCCTTTCGCAGCGGCATGCCGGAGAAGTTGGGCACGGACCGGACCTCGACGGTCTTGGCGCCGGTCGGCATGGACTGGGCGATCTCCATGATCTCCCGGTCGGCCTTGGACGGGGCCATGGGCTCGGCCGGGACGGCCGGCCCGGAAGCCGCCTGTCCCGGCGCCTGGGCCGGGGCGGCGGCCTTGGCCAGCTGCACGGTCTCGGGCATCCGGCCGAGGTAGGACAGCATGCGAAGGGTCATGTCGCGCACGGCCGGCGCGGCGACGACACCGCCGTAGTGGCTCGGCTCGGGTTCGTCAACCATGACCATGACGATGTATTCCGGGTTGATGGCCGGCACGAAGGAGACAAAGGAGCCGAGGTACTTGTTGCCGTAGCCCCCGGCCGGGCCGGCCTTCTGGGCCGTGCCGGTCTTGCCGCCGATCTCCAGGCCCTCGATGCGGGCCGACTTGCCGGTGCCGTGCTCCTCGTGCACCACCTCGCGCATCATGGCCTGGACGGTGCGGGCCACGTCGGCGTCGAAGACCCGGTAGGGCTTGCGCTCGGGCTGGGCGTCGGCCGGCTCGGCCACGAGCCTAAGCGGCTTGTACACGCCGTCGTTGGCCAGGATGAGAAAGGCCTGGGCCATCTGGACCGGGGTGACGGCCACGCCCTGGCCGAAGGACTGGGTGGCCAGGTCGAGCGGCGACCAGGCCTTGAGCGGCCGCAGCAGGCCCTTGCCCTCGCCGGAGATGGGCAGCCCGGTCGGCTGGCCGAAGCCGAGCTTCTGGACATAGGCGTGCAGGCGCTGGGCCCCGAGCTGGAGCCCGATCTTGGCCGCGCCTATGTTGCTCGAGACCCGCACGATCATGTTGACCGGCAGGACGCCGTAGGAGTGGGTGTCCTTGATGACCCGGTTGGCAAAGGCGAACTTGCCGTTTTCGCAGTTGAAGGTGGAGGTCGGCCGGACCACCCGTTCCTGGAGGGCGGCGGCCACGAGCAGGGGCTTCATGGTGGAGCCGGGCTCGAACACGTCCAGGGCGGCGTGGTTGCGGGCGATGCGCGGGCTGATGCCGCGCCCCACGTTGGGGTTGAAAAAGGGGTAGTTGGCCATGGCCAGGATCTCGCCCGTGGGCACGTGGACCACGATGGCCGTGCCGGCCTTGGCGCTATTTGCCGTGACCGCCTTTTCCAGCTCCTCCTCGGCGAAGAACTGGATCTGGGAGTCGATGGTCAGGCGGACGTCGTGGCCGTTGATGTCGGCCAGCTCCCGGCCCTGGGAGTCGAAGAAGAAGCGGCGGCCCGAGGCGTCGCGCTGGACCACGTACTTGGCCTGCCGGCCGGTCAGGCGTCCGTCGAAGGACTTTTCCAGGCCCTCCAGGCCCACGTCGCCGACGCCGACAAAGCCCATCAATTGGCTGGCCAGATGGCCGTTGGGGTAGAACCGGCCGTTTTCCTTGGTGAAATAGACGCCCGGCAGGGCGGCTTCCCGGATGCGGGCCGCGGTCCGGTCCCCGACCCGCCAGGACAGGTAGACCATGTTGGAGGAACTCTGGAGCTTCTTTTTGATCCGCTGTTCCTTGACGTGCAGGACCTTGGACAGGAAGGCCGCGGTCTTGTCCGGGTCGGTCACTTCCTTGGGCCGCACGAACACGGCCTCGAACTCCACGCTCTTGGCCAGGAGCCGTCCGCCCCGGTCGTAGATCTCGCCCCTGGACCCCTTGTCCACTTCCGAGGCCAGGTGCTGGCGCACGGCCTTTTCGGCCAGTTCGGGACCGGCCACTATCTGGAGATAGCCGGCCCGGCTCCACAGCCCGAGCCAGGCCAGCGAAAAAAAGACCCCCACGCAGGTCAGCTTGACCCGGCTCCAGTCGCGGACGGTTTTCTGCTGTCGGTCGACAGTCGGCTTGCGCATGCCCGGCTCCGGCGTCCCTTAGGGCTTGGTCCCGGACTTGGCCCGGGCCTTGGGCTTGGCCGGCGCGGCCGGATCGGCCGGGGCCTTGGCTCCGGCCTTGGACACGGCGCTCTCGGCCGCCGCGACCATGGGGGAGGCCTCGACCTCGCCCGAGGCCGAGACGCGGCGGATCTGGCCGGGCCGGGCCGGGCCGAGGTCGTATTCCCTGGCCACCTCGCGGAGCCGGGCCGGGGTGATGAGCGTGTTGCGCTCCACCTCGAGCTTGGCCGACAGGGTTTCCACCTCGTCGATCTGGCGCTGCATCTTGTTGAGTTCGTAGGCCAGGTCCACGCGCTCGATGTTGAGCCACACGAGCCCCAGCCCGAAGACCAGGAGCAGCGCGATGCTAAAGGCCATGGATATGCCCCACTCGCGGGAAAGCGTGCTCATCTCCCCTCCTCCTCTCCGGCCCCGGCGGCGTCGGCAAGCCGCTCGGCCACCCGGAGCTTGGCGCTGCGCGCCCTGGAATTGGCCGCGACCTCTTCCTCGCCGGCCATGACGGGCTTTTTGGTCAGGATGCGGAACCTGGCCCTGTGTCCGCACACGCAGACCATCTGCTCGCGGGGACACAGGCAGTCCGTGGCTTCGAGCCTGAAGGCCCGCTTGACCAGCCTGTCTTCAAGGGAATGGAAGGAAATGACGGCCACCCGCCCGCCCGGGGCGAGATGCTCCGGAATGGCCCGCAAAAACTCCTCCAACTCCCCAAGCTCGTCGTTGACCACCATGCGCAAGGCCTGAAACGTCCGGGTGGCCGGATGCTGCCGGGCCGTGGCCCGCCATTTGGCCGGGTAGGCCGCCGCCACCACCTCGGCCAGCCGCTTGGTGGTGGTGATCGCGGCCTTCTCCCTTTCGGCCACGATGGCCCGGGCGATGCGCCCGGCCTGCGGGTCCTCCCCATACTCCCGGATGATCTCCCGGAGCCTTGCGAACGATGCCAGGTTGACCAGACCTTCGGCGCTCTCCCCGCCGTCTTCGACCCCCATGCGCATGTCCAGGGGGCCGTCGGTCAGAAACCCGAAGCCGCGCTCCGGGGTGTCGAGCTGCAGCGAGGACACCCCCGCGTCCAGAAGCGCCGCGTCGACCGTCTCCCATCCCGCCTCGGCCAGGGCCGCCGGGAACCGGCTGAACCGGGCGCGCACGAGCCGCACCCGGTCGCCGTAGGACGCAAGCCGCCGCCCGGCCTCGGCCAGGGCTTCCCTGTCCCTGTCGCATCCGAGCACCCGGGCCTCGCCGCCGGCCGCCTCGAGCATCCCCCTGATGTGCCCGCCAAGCCCGGCCGTGGCGTCCAGAATCCGCATCCCCGGCCGTATGCCGAGATACTCGACCACTTCGCGCAGAAGCACCGGAACGTGGGTGGGAACGTTTTCCACGCGCCCCCCTCTACAGCTTCAGCGCCACGCCCGATTGCGCCAAGGCGGCCAGATCGGCATCGAACCGCAGCCCCACCTGACGCCGGCGTTCCTCGAACTTCGCCTGGTTCCAGACTTCGAACTTCTCGCCCACCCCTGCCAACACGAGGTCCTTGTCCAGTTCGGCGAAGCTCCGCAGATACGGTGGAATGAGGATGCGTCCCTGCTTGTCCAGGGAGACTTCCATGGCGCCTGAAATGTAGAACCGCTCGAGGTCGCGGATCCTGGGGTCCAGCTTGTTGCCGGCCTGGAAGCTGACCTCCACAGCCTCCCAGGCGGGCATGGGATAGCCCGTGATCGCGCCGTCGAAGTTGTTCGTCAGCATGAGGCGGCCGTCCGGCACCAGGCGCAAGACCTCCTCCCGGTACTCGGGAGGCAGCATCAACCGACCCTTGGGGTCGAGGCTGCGGTAGGAATGCCCTCTGAACACGGCCCCTCACAGTGGCGGTTCACCACTTCTTACCACCATTTCCCACATTCTCTCCACCAATAGTCCACGGGTGTCAAGAAGAAACCACCCCTGTTCCCAAAGTTTGCCGGTCGAAAACCGGCCGTTTCCGGGTAAAAGTGGGAGGAAACGGCTCAATCGGCCGCTTTTTGGCCGGGGACGGTGGGATGAGGCGGCAGGAGGCGCCGGCGCGGGGGCGGCCGGCGGCAGGGGCGGCGGGGCCAGGCGCGCCTCCCACCTTGGGCGCAAGCCTTGCCAGATTGCCTTCCAGGCCGTAAGGGAACAAAAGTCTTGACGAAAACCCGCCCGTTGACCCGGATGGCTTGGAAGCACAGAAATCCTGCGTCCGGCGACAGCGTTAGACCCCATGGAAGGGCAGCATGCGCGACAGGCCGACATTCGACGTTCCGGCGGGGCTGGAAGAGGAATACTACCAGATCAATCCGGACATCCTCCAGAGTTTCAGCAAGTTCCGTCCGCCGCTCAACATCTACCGCTTTCTCGAGGACGTCTGCCGCATCACGTCCTATTACAAGGTCGGGGAGCGCCTCTCCAAGGAGCAGACCCAGGAACTGTCCGACCTGGTGGGGGCCGGCGTCATCTTCGTCTCCCGCGAGGACCACGCGGTCTACGTCAAGCACATCAGCTACCAGCTCGACCTGGTCCTGCTCGACAAGCACCTGACCGAGACCGAGATCGCGGACATCTTCCAGATCGCCCTGACCCGGCGCATGGAGGCCTTCCTGGACCAGCCCGTGCGCCTGGTCTACGACAAGCTCCGCGAGGACGTGCTGGTCCTGACCGAGTACGTGTGGGAGGACTTCTACCGGGCCAAGGCCCTGGCCAAGCGCATGCACCCGGTCCACACCCTGGCCAACCACTCGGTCAACTGCGGCCTGCTCGGGCTCTACCTCTTCCTGGCCGGACAGCGGGAGGACTTCCGCGACGCCCGCAACGCCCGGGCCATCCTGGACCGGACCGTGCTCGGGCTTTTCCTGCACGACCTGGGCATGACCCGGGTGCCGGCGATCATCCGCGACAAGACCAAGCCGCTTCTGCCCGACGAGATGCACAAGATCCGGGGCCACACCATGGCCGGATACGAGATGCTGGCCCGCCTGGACATCAAGTTCCCGGAGATGGAGCGGTGCGTGTCCGAGCACCACGAGCGCCTGGACGGATCGGGCTATCCCCAGAAGCTGACGCTCGGCTCCATTTCCGAGACAGGGCTTCTGGCCGGGGTGGTGGACTCCTACTGCGCCATGACCGCCAAGCGGCTCTACGCGCCGGCCATGGAGCCGGTCGCGGCCGCCAAAAAGCTCCTGGACGACAGCCGCCGCTACCCCGCCGACATCGTCAAGCGGCTGCTCGGCATCCTGGCCAAATAGGCCCGCCGCCGGCCGCCGCGAGGGGGACCGGAACCCATGGTCCGGCACGGGGGCTCCCCGGCCGGACGTTTCCTGTCGCGAACAGGCGGCCTAGAGCGGGCCGCACTGGCGGCGCATTTCCCGGAAGATCTCGCCAAGGGGCACGAGCCCGAGCAGGCGTTCGCCCTCGATGACCGCGGCGAAGCGGCTGTCGGCCTTGATCATGACGTCCAGGACCAGGTGCAGGGGATCGGCCGGGGCCACGCGCGGGATGTCGCGGCGGGCGGCCTCGGAGGCGTGGCGGGCCATGCAGTGGCGGCAGGCGTCGCGGTAGGTGGTCTCGAAGTCGTCGTCGCCGAGGCTGGTGCGCAGGCTGGCGTCCAGGGCGCAGTCGTTTAAGTCCCCAAGCAGGGTCCGCAGGCTGACCACGCCGTAGAACCGGCCGCCGCGCATCACGGCCACGGCGTCCATGTCCGGGCTTTTCTCCAGGTGCCGCTCCAGCTTGCCGGACACGGCCTCCAGGGTTTCCCCGGCGTCGACGGTCAGGACGTCGGTCCTCGTGGCGTCGAAGGCCCGTTTTCGAATCATGGTTTTTCTCCGATGGCGAGGTGCGTCGGCAGGTTAACCATGTTTGGCGCGCCTTGGGAAGCCCCGGAACAGGGCGCGGGGGCCGGTCGGGCTAGTCGAAATCCGCCAGGAGCGCGCCCACGTGGACCCGGCCGAAAAGGACCACCGAGGCGTACTGGGTCCGCAGCCGCCAGACGGCCCGCTGGAGCTGGTCGGAGGTGATGCCGTTTCGAAGTGCGGTGTAGGCCTCGATGAAGGCGGCCAGGCTGTCGCAGACCTTGAGCAGCTGTCCGTCCTTGGGGTCGAAGCTGTCGAGGTTGCACCGCTCGCTCAGGTCCTCGGGCGTGACCCGGACCGGCCTCCCCTCTTCGTCCCGGACGCACTCGTAGAACTCCGACCCGACCTCGATGCCCAGGAAATAGGCCAACCGGTCGGCCAGGCCCGGATAGCCACCCTGGGTCAGGACGGAAAAGACCCGGCGCGACATCTCCGCGTTCTCGTATTCCTTGATCATGTCCCCGAGCTCCACCACGGACTGCTTGACCGGGGAGATGATGTCGCGGGTCAACAGCTCGGGCATGTCGTGGACCAGGCCGGCGAAGAAGTTGTTCAGCCGCCGGGCCGGGCAGGCGTCCACGGCCAGGCTGAAGAAATAGGCGTAGGCCGCGACCAAAAACATGTGGCCGAGGACCGAGGTCTCGGGGATGCGCGGGGTCTGGGACCAGCGGGTCTGGAACCGCAGTTGGCCGAGCAGCCGGCCGAAGTGGCCGAGGGCCGTCTTCTTGCCCTCAAAAAGCCCGGCCGCCAGGTCGGTGACCCCGCGTAGGTCGGCGAACCGGGCCAGGCCGTCCCGAAAGGACGACTCGATGTCCAAAAGCTCATCGTCCCAGGGGTTGTCGCGCTTGATCAGCGAGTACTCCCAGCCGCTGGCGTAGAGGTGGGCCGCGTCCAGGATGCGCCGGGCCGGGGCGCTGCCCTCGGGCACGGCCAGATAGGCCCGCAGGCGTTGCCAGAACGGGTCGCCGAGCTCCCGGACCCGGGGTTCGAGCTGGTCGAAGACCCAGCGGGTCAGTTGGCCGTAGTGGGCCGGGTTGGCCTTTATCTTGTAGAAGACCGGCGGCTTGATGTCCGTGATGACCAGCCGGTAGAGGTATTCGAAAAGCCCCCCCTCCACGATCTCGAGCCCCAGCGCCAGGCGCTCGGCCTGGGAAAGACCGGCGCTGTTGAGCTCGTAGAGCATCCAGGCCACCATCATCTTGTGGGCCTGCTTGTCGATCTCCACCAGGTCCATGCTGCGGTGCTTGTCGTTCCACCGCTTCATGAACGAGCCGGCGAAAAGCAGCTGCAAAAGGCTCTTGCGGACGCTGACCATGCGCCTCCCCTTGGTATGGCCAAGGGAGAAGCGGGGCTCCGCCCCGGACCCCGCCGGGGGAGTCGCTCCCCCGGCCCCCCCGGCCTGTTCCCTGCTGCGGATTTCCAGCAGGAGGCAAATTTTCCGCCGTCACCCTAGCTTGGCCGCCGGCCGAGGGCAACCGGCCGAAAAAGGGTGTTGACAATCGCCCTGCCCCCGCTTACACAATCCGTCTTTCGAGCAACTCAGAGGAGCCGCCATGAAAACGTTTAGCCCGACGCCCAAAGATATTACCCACAACTGGTTCGTGGTCGACGCCTCGGACAAGATCCTCGGCCGCCTGGCCTCCGCCGTGGCCGTGCGCCTGCGCGGCAAGCACAAGGCCGAGTTCTGCCAGCACCTCGACACCGGCGACTTCATCGTCGTGGTCAACGCCGCCAAGGTCAAGACCACCGGCCGCAAGCTGGACCAGAAGAAATACTATCGCCATTCCGGGTGGATCGGCGGCCTCAAGGAAACCTCGCTGCGCGACATGCTGGTCAAGAAGCCCGAGGACGTCATCCGCCATGCCGTGCGCGGCATGCTGCCGAAAAACCGCCTCGGCCGGGCCATGCTGAAAAAACTCAAGGTCTACGCCGGCGAAGCCCACCCCCACGAGGCCCAGAAGCCCGAAACCCTGGACGTGTAACCCGCCACGCGGAGAGCAACTCATGAGCGACGAATTCTACTACGGCACCGGACGCCGCAAGTCCGCCGTGGCCCGCACCCGGATCTACAAGGGCAACGGCCGCATCCTGGTCAACGACCGGCCCTTTGAAGAATATTTCCCCCGGCCCACCCTGCTCGCCATCGTGCGCCAGGCCCTGATGCTGACCAAGCTCGACGGCCGCGTGGACGTGAAGGCCAATGTGGCCGGCGGCGGCATGACCGGCCAGGCCGAGGCCGTGCGCCACGGCATCTCCCGCGCCCTGCTCTCCCTCGATCCGGAGCTGCGCGGCGTGTTGAAGAAAGCCGGCCTGCTCACCCGCGACTCCCGCGAGAAAGAGCGCAAAAAGTACGGCCAGCGCGGCGCCCGCGCCCGATTCCAGTACTCGAAGCGCTAGGCCGCGCCTCGATCTTCCGACCGATGGAGGCGGAGCCGCAGGCGCGGCTCCGCCTTTTGTCGTTGCGCCAGGCCTATGCGCCGTCCTCCATGAGGTGCTCCCGGCACAGGTCCATGAAGGCCGCCAGCGCCGGGGACAGCCACTTGTCCCGGTGCCACATCATGAGCACCGCCGCCTCCAGCGGCCCCTCGGTCCAGGGCAGGGCGACCAGCCTGCAGGCGGCCACCTCCTCCCTGGCCGCGATGGCCGGCAGCACCGTGAGGCCCAACCCGTCGGCCACATACCGCTTGACCGCGGCCACGGAGCCGCACTCCACGCCCACCCGGGCCACGTGTCCGGCCTGGGCCAGAATGCCCTCGAAGATCCGCCGGTAGCTGCAATCCGTGGTCGCCAGCACCACGGTCCGCCCCTCCAGGTCCCCGGGCCCCACGCCCTCCCTGGCGGCCAGGGGATGGTCCGGCGCGGCCACCACCAGCAGGTCCTCGGTGCCCAGGCAGGCCGAGCGCATGTCCCGGGACAGGACCTCGTAGGCCATGACAAAGGCCAAATCCGTCACCCCACGGCGCAGGTCGTCGGCCAGCCCGTCGAACATGCAGGGCAGGAGCCGGACCCGAACATTGGGATAGCGGCTTTTGAACCGGCGCAGCACCCCGGACAGGCGCAGCACGGCCAGCGATTCCGGAATCCGCACGGTCACCGCCCCGCCGGCCTTGCCGTCCCCGGCCACCCAGGTCCGGGCCTCCTCCTCGATTTCCAAGAGCTTGCGCCCATACTCCAGGAGCCGCTCGCCGGCCCCGGTCAGCACCACCCGCCGGCCCAGGCGATCGAACAGGCGCACGCCCAGCTCCTCCTCCAGGGCCTGGATGCGCACCGAGACCGTGGACTGGGCCGTGTGCAGGGCCCGGCCGGCCTGGTTGAAATTGAGGAGCTGCGCCACGGCCACGAACGTTCGAACATCCCTCAGTTCCATGCTTCCGTTCGCTCCTGGCGATTGATTTGATAGAGACTTATCATTGGACACGATTCCATGCCCGTATCAATAGAATATGCAAATCGAATCGCGCGGTCAAACCGGCCGGTCGATCCGCAAGGGCCCGGCGGCCTCGGAAACCCGCGCACCGCCGGTCCCGGCCGGCCGCAACACCGCGACGCGGCGCGCCTTGTGCCTGGACGGGAAACGGGCGCGCCGACAAGGAGAAGCGCCATGACGCGATTGGACATGGAAGAGGACGCCTTCGAGACGATCTGCTCCGGCCGCAACTGCGCCGAGAGCGTGCTGGCCGCCGCCCTCAAGGGTCTGGGGATCGGGGAACAGGCCGCCGCCACCAGGATCGCCACGGCCTTCGGCGGCGGGGTGGGACGGAGCAAGGACGAGCTGTGCGGAGCCCTGGCCGGGGGCGTCATGGCCCTGGGCCTGCTCTTCGGCCGCGACGCGCCGGGCGAGCCCTGCGAGCAGGCCTTCGCCCTGACGGCCGAACTGCGCAACCGCTTCATCCGCAAGTTCGGGTCGAGCACCTGCCGCGCCATCCTGGAACGGTTCGGGGAGCAGGACAGCTGGGAACAGTGCAAGCGCCTGACCGCCAGCGCGGCCGGCCTGCTCTTCGATGTCGTGGCCGAGGCGAAGCAGATCCCTGACAAGGGCCAGGCGGCCTGAACCACATGGACACGGGCCCCGGGCGATCAGGCCGGCCTTGACCGGAACCGGCCCGCCCCTTGGCGGGCTCCGTGGCCGCCGGGACGTTGGCCTTGCCCTCGGCCAAGCGATGCCTGTATCAGGGGCGCACGGAAACGGCCGGGCCTGCCGCGCGGCAGGCCCGGCCCCAAGGAGGACCCCCCATGGCCGAGCACAAAACCCGCCCCCAGATTGTGTTAGACCACCACGCCGGCCCCATCTACGACCCACCGGGACACGACATGCTGGTCCGCCGGGGCGACCGGCTGGAGCCGCCGCGTCCCGACGAACTGATTCCCCTGCCGCCGGAAAGCGAACTCTTTCTCCTGCCCGGCCGCGACGCCCTGGGCTTCGACCCCGAGTCCGGCGAGGTCGAACGCTTGGAGGAACGGGCCGTGGCCGCCTTCGTCTGCCCCGGGCACACCCTTGCCGCCACGGCCGCCTACGCCGCCAGGCCGGGCGCGCCGGTCCTGCCCCTTTTCGCCTACGGCGCGGTCGGCTTTTCCGGAGACAGGTTCTTCGTGGCCGCCGCCCGGGTGGACGAGGACAAGCGACAGGTCTTCACCGGCATCGCCAAGGACAGGATCGTCAAGGGCGCCCGGGCGCTTCGGGCCAAGTACCCCAAAAACCGGCTGCTCGAACACCTGACCGGCTGCGCCCTGACCTCGTGCTGCCCGGCGGCCCGCAACCTGGCGCTCGGGCGGTTCGAGGCCCCGCTGCCGACGTCCCGGGCCTGCAATGCCCGGTGCATCGGCTGCCTGTCGCTCCAGGACCCGGATTCCGGCTTCCCCTCGACCCAGAACCGGATCGCCTTCACGCCCACGGCCCAGGAGATCGTGGAGGTCATGACCGAGCACGGCCGGCACGAGCGCCGGCCAATCTACTCCTTCGGCCAGGGCTGCGAGGGCGAGCCCCTGACCGAGGCCCGGGTCATCTGCGACGCCGTGGCCCGGTTCCGCAAGGACGGCGGCCGGGGCACGGTCAACATCAACACCAACGCCAGCCTGCCGGACGCGGTGGAGGCCTTTGGCGCGGCCGGCGGGTCTTCGATCCGGGTCAGCCTGTCGAGCGCCGACCCGACCCTGTACGAAGCCTACTACCGGCCCAAGGGCTACGGATTCGCCGATGTGCGCGAGAGCATTGGCCGGGCCAAGGCGGCCGGACTTTTCGTGTCGCTCAACTTCCTCTTTTTCCCGGGCGTGTCCGACACCGAGGCCGAGCTGGCCCTGCTGTCCGACCTCATCGTCGAGCACAAGGTCGATTTCGTGCAGCTGCGAAACCTGAACCTCGACCCCGAACTGTACCTGGACGTGGCCCGCACAAGCGGCGTCCTGGCCGATCCGGCCCGCCACGCCTCCATGGGGCTGCGCAACTTCCGCAAGCGGCTCAAGAAAGCCTGCCCCTGGCTGCGGTTCGGGTACTTCAACCCCTATTTGGATGTTGATGCCTCCGGCGGCCGGGGGGAATGATTCCCCCCGGACCCCCTCGACTTGAAAAAACAACCGGGCGGTCCTGCCTCGCAGGACCGCCCGGTTGTTTTTCAGGACAGGATAATGGTATGGACCCGCCCCCCTTTGGGAGATACGAAAGTATCTACTGAAAA
>CAZIJE010000033.1:0-28237 GCA_964539435.1 uncultured Desulfovibrio sp. | reverse complement strand
AGGCCCTTGAGGCCGTAGGCCGCGCCGTCCTTGTTGGTGCGCACGCCGCCCATGGAATAGTGCTGGGTCGGCCGGACCGGGATGAGCTGGTGGACCGGATCGACCCCGAGGAACGACTGGCAGATCTCGTCGACCTCGCGCAGCTTGGTGCGGATGTGGCATTCGCCGAGGTGGCGGATGTCGAGCCAGAGGTGGTCGCCGTAGGGCGAGGGCACGCCGAGGCCCTTGCGCATGTGTTCGGTCATGCGGCGGGAGACCACGTCGCGGGAGGCCAGTTCGGCCTTTTCGGGCTCGTAGTCGGGCATGAACCGGTATTCGTTTTTATCCAGCAGGGTGCCGCCGTCGCCCCGGCAGCCCTCGGTGACCAGGATGTCGGTGGGGACGATGCCGGTGGGGTGGAACTGCACGGCCTCCATGTTGCCAAGCGGCACCACGCCGGTGTCCAGGGCCGTGATCAGGCCCCCGCCGTCGCAGATGACCGCATTGGTGGACTCGCGGTAGATGCGGCCGAACCCGCCGGTGGCGATCAGGGTGGCCCGGGCGAGATAGGCGGTCAGCTCGCCGGTTTTCAGGCACCGGGCGATGGCGCCCATGCAGGTGTCGCCGTCGTGGATGAGGGCAATGGCCTCGACCTTGTCCACCACGTTGACGCCCATCTGGGCGGCCCGGTTGTCCAGGGTGTAGAGGACGCAGTGGCCGGTGCCGTCGGAGGTGTAGCAGGTGCGCCACTTGGCCGTGCCGCCGAAGTTGCGCGAGTGGATGAGGCCTTCGTTTTCCGGTTTCTCGAAAGCGGTGAAGGGCTTGCCGCCCTTGTAGTAGGTCTGCTCGCCGGGCACGACCCGGTTCCAGGGCACGCCCCAGAAGGCCATCTGGCGCATGGCGACGGGCGCGGCGTTGACGAACAGGCGGGCCACCTCCTGGTCGCAGCCCCAGTCCGAGCCCTTGACCGTGTCCGCGAAGTGGACGTCCGGGCTGTCGCCCTCGCCCATGGCCGAGTTGCCGAGCGCGGCCTGCATGCCGCCCTGGGCGGCGGAGGAGTGGGAGCGACGGGCCGGAACGATGGACAGGCAGATGGCGGAAAATCCGTTGTCCGCGGCCTCGATGGCCACGCGCTCGCCGGCCAGGCCCGCGCCAATGCACAGGAGATCGGTTTGTATGATCCTCATGACGGCATCCTTATTGGAGGGGCAGGAAGTAGTAACGCAGAAGCGACAGCAGGCCGATGGCGATGAAGATGGCGGTCAGGAGATTTTCCTTCTTCTTGACGGCCCACCGGCCGGGACGGTCGAGAAAGCCCCACTTGACCAGGATGCGGTAGAACCCGATGCCGACGTGCAGCTCCACCATGGGCAGCAGGAACAGGTAGAAGACGAACCAGAAGCCGGTCTGGACGCGGGCGGCGGACTTCTCGGCCGTGATCGGCAGGGTGGTCAGCACGACCCAGATGTGGATGCCGCCCATGATGAGGATGCCCATGGCCGTCGTGGCCTGGACGACCCACAACCAGGTGTCGGGGTGGCGCATGCGCTTGGCGTTGGCCAGCATGATCCGCTGTTCCCTGGTGGCGAAGGGGATCTTGCGGGCGGCCAGGACGAAGTGGACCAGGAAGGCCAGGAAGATCAGCGGGCCGCCGACCTGGGCCATGTAGGTGGCCTCGAAAAACCAGGCCAGGCCGTTCATCACCCTGGGCCCCAGGAGAATGCTCGAAACGAGTATCAGATGGCTCCACATGAAAAGGACCAGGGCCGCGCCGGTGAGCATCTGGATCCAGTCGAGATACGCCGACAGCTTGCCGACGGGCAGCCCCTGGTGGGTTGCCGTGCTTGGTACGGACATCGGTTTTCCTCCGCCTTGGATTAGGATTCGTTGGTGACGGCGACAGTGGCAGTTTCAGCCGATTCTTCCAGGATCATCATGTCTTCGGGGTCGTCGGCGTATTCGCTGTCCGCGCCGGCGAGGACGGCGGCGAGCTTGCGCTCGTCCAGGGCGTTTTCCCACTTGGCGACCACGAGGGTGGCGATGCCGTTGCCGATCAGGTTGGTGATGGCCCGGGCCTCGGACATGAACCGGTCGACGCCCAGGAGCAGGGTCAGGGAGGCGACCGGAATGGTGCCCACGGTCTGGAGGGTGGCGGCCAGGGTGATGAAGCCGCCGCCGGTCACGGCCGCCGCGCCCTTGGAAGTGAGCAGCAGGATGAAGAGCAGGTAGAGCTGGTGGCTGAGGTCAAGGGGCGTGTTGGTGGCCTGGGCCAGGAAGACGGCGGCCATGGTCAGGTAGATGCAGGTGCCGTCCAGGTTGAAGGAATAGCCCATGGGCAGGCACAGGCCGACCACGGACTTGTTGGCGCCGGCGTTTTCGAGCTTGGCCATCATGCGGGGCAGGGCCGCCTCGGAGGACGAGGTGCCGAGCACCAGCAGGATCTCCTCCTTGATGTAGACGAGGTAGCGCCACAGCGAGAAGCCGGCCAGCTTGCAGACCGCGGCCAGGACCACGAAGATGAAGACGATGCAGGTCGTGTAGACGCCGACCATGAGGTACAGGAGCTTGAACAGGGCCTCGTGGCCCTGGGAGGCGACCACGTAGGCCATGGCGCCGAAGGCGCCAAAGGGCGCGAAATACATGATGTAGTGCACGACCTTGAAGAGCCCTCGGCCGAACTCATCGATGATCTTGACGAAATTTTTCGCCTTGTCGCCGAGGTTGGCCAGGCCGATGCCGAAGAGGATGGAGAAGAACAGGACCTGCAGGATCTCGCCCTTGGCAAAGGCGTCCACCACCGAGGTGGGCACGATGTTCATGAGGAAGTCCACGGTGGACATCTTCTTGGCCTTGCCGGCGAAGTCCTCGACCTTGGCGATCTCCTTCTGGTTGGACTGCATCTTGGCGGCGTAGTCGTCCATGCCCGCGCCGGGCTGGTAGAGGTTGACCACGACCAGGCCGATGGCCAGGGCGAACAGGGTCATGGTCCAGAAATAGAGCATGCACTTGAGGCCGACCCGGCCGACCTTGCCCATGTCGCCCATCTTGGCGATGCCGGTGACGACGGTGCAGAAGATGATCGGCGCGATGATCATCTTGACCATGCGGATAAAGGCCGTGCCAAAGGGCTGCATGTTTTCGGCAAAACCCTTGGTGGCCGGAATGAGGCCGATGACGATGCCGACGACGATGCCGAAAATGACCCAGAAATACAATGACTTGTAGATCGCTTTTTGGCCGCTCATGGTGCTGCTCCTTGCTCCCTTGTCTCCCGGTCGGCCGTTGCCGCTGCAAGCGGGGCCGTCCGCGAGACCTTTAGAGGAAATGCCCGACCGCAACCGCCGCCGGCTGCGCCCGATGGGCGGGACCGGCAGCGACGCAGGCAACCGCCGCCGCAGGTTTCTTTCAAGGGGCAAGGATTGTGCCAAAAAGGCGGGTGGATTTTACTTAAAATAGGTAAATATTGAAGTAGGTTAGGCCAAGGATTGGCGCGATGGCCGGCGAAAGGTGGGGCGCAGGATGTGGGGCATGCGCCCCAGGTGTGGCAAAACTGGGGCGTGTGCTACAGTTCGGGCCACAGGTGACCGGGCGGTCAGTCGATGCCCAGGCGGGCCATGTTGCGGTACAGGGTCCGGCGGTCCACGCCCAGGATCCTGGCCGCCTTGGACCGGTTGTCCCCGGTCTCCCGCAGGGCGGCCTGGATCGCCTCCCGGGACAGGCCGCCACGGACCGGGCGCAGGCTGGCGGCCGGGACCGGGGCCGGCGGCGGGGCGGAAAGCTCGCGCGGCAGGTGAACGGCCCGGATCTCGCCGCCCGGGCACAGCACGCAGGCGTGCTCCATGGCGTACTTGAGTTCGCGCACGTTGCCCGGCCACGGATAGTCCATGAGGATGCCCATGACCTCCTCGGACAGCCTGGTGACGGCCTTGCCGAAGTTGGCCGCGAACTGGCGCATGAAGTGCTCGGAGAGCAGCGGGATGTCCTCGGCCCGGTCCCGCAGCGGCGGCAGCCGCACCTCCACCACCTTCAGGCGGTAGTAGAGGTCGGCCCGGAAAAGGCCCTGGCGGACGCGGGCCGGCAGGTCCACGTTGGTGGCCGCCACCACCCGGACGTCGGCCTTGCGGGTCTTGGCCTCGCCCACCCGCTCGAACTCCTTGGATTCGAGCACCCGCAGCAGCCCGAGCTGCAGGCGCGGGGACACGTCCCCGATCTCGTCCAGGAAGATGGTGCCGCCCTGGGCGGCCTCGAACCGGCCGACCTTGTCCCGGATGGCCCCGGTGAACGCGCCCCGGACATGGCCGAAGAGCTCGCTGCCGAGGAGCTCGTCGGACAGGGCCGAGCAGTTGACCTTGACCAGCGGCTTCTTGGCCCGGGTCCCGCCGTAGTGGATGGCCTCGGCCACCAGTTCCTTGCCCGTGCCGGATTCGCCGGTAATGAGTACGGTCGTGTCCACCTCGCCGAGCTGGTCGAGCACGGTGTAGACGTCGCGCATGGGTTTGGACTTGCCGATGATGCCCCGGTGGCCGTGGAGGTCGGTCAGCCGCTTTTCCAGGTCCGCCAGGCGGGTGATGTCGCGGATGATGAGCACCGCGCCCACGAATTTTCCGGCTTCGCCGGTCAGGGGCATGGAGTTGATGACCACCACCCGGCCCGGGTTCTGGCCCTTGCACTCCACCCGGTACTCGATGACCGGCTTCTGGGTGGCCAGGGTCTCGCGCAGGGCCGCGAAGCAGCCCCGGCGGCAGGCCCCGGACACCACCTGCTGCCCGCCCGGGCCGGTCAGGATGTCGTCCACGAAGCAGACGTCGGTCAGGGCCCGGTTGGTCCTGACCACCCGCATCTTGGTGTCCACCACCACGATGGCGTCCGGGATGGCCCGGAACACGGCCTCCAGGTTCAGGCGCAGGGCTTCCTTTTCGGCCAGGAGCTGGCGCGTCTCCTGTTCGGCCAGGACCCGCTCGGTCACGTCCTGGACCATGGGCATGAGGTACAGGGCCCGGCCGGCCACGTCCCGGATCAGGCGCACGGACAGGTGGACCCAGACCGTGCCCCCGTCCTGGCGCACGTAGCGCTTGTCGATCTCGTAGCGGTCGAACTCCCCGGCCAGGAGCCGCTCGGCCCAGGCCACGGTCGCGGCCACGTCGTCCGGGTGGGTGACCTCCAGCATGGACATGCCGACCAGCTCGTCCGCGGCGTAGCCGGTGATGCGGCACAGCGCGTCGTTGACCCGCAGGAACCGGTAGTCCAGCGACAGGATGCTGGCCCCGATGGGCGACTGGTCAAAGGTCCGGCGGAACTTTTCCTCGGATTCGCGCAGCACGGATTCGGCCCGCTTGCGGTCGGTCACGTCGCGCACGATCCAGACGCTGTGGTCCGGCCCGCCCTTGTGGGGAAAGCCGCTGGCCGAGACCTCCAGCGGAATGGTCTGGCCGTCGGCCCGCAGCCCGGCCAGTTCGCCCCGGAACCGGCCGGTCGCGGCCAGGGTGGCCAGGGCGCGGGCCAGGTCGCCGTCGGCGTCGCTCAGGACGCCGGCGATGCCGGCCAGGGTCAGTTCGGCCTCGGTCAGGCCGAAGATCCGTTCGGTCTCGGGGTTGGCGGTCACGACTTCGCCCCGGGCGCCGCACAGGATGACGCCGTCGATGCTGCCCGTGACAATGGAGCGGTAGCGCTCCAGGATGTCGTTGTAGGCCTCCTCGGCCCGCTTGCGGGCCGTGATGTCGATGTTGAGGCCCTCGATGTAGAGGACCTGGCCCCGTTCGTCGCGCACCACCCGGGCCGCCTGGGAGATCCACTTGACGGTCCGGTCCTTGCGGTAAAACCGCGTTTCCAGGCCCGTGACCACGCCGTCCCTGGTCAGGCGCTCCAGGAACTTGTCCCGGTCGGCCGGGTCCACGTAGAGCTCCGAGCGCAGGTCGGTGAGGGAGCCGATCATGTCCTCGGGGCTGTCGTAGCCGAGGATGTGGGCCAGGGCCGGGTTGACGGCCAGAAACCGCCCCTCGGGGCTCGACTGGAAGATGCCTTCCACCGCGTTGGTGAAAAAGCCCTGGTACTTGTCGAGGTCGTTTTTGATGGCCGAGACGTCGGCCAGGGAAAAGACGTAGAGCGGCTCCCCGCCCAGGCGCAGGGGCCGCTTGGAGAGCAAAAACCAGCGGACCGCGCCGCTGGGGGCGTCGCGGCGCACCAGCATCCCCCGGCCGGCCGGGGGGTGCTGGACCGAGTCCGAAAGCCCGAGTTCGCTCCAGCGGGGAAAGACCGCGCCCGACAGGTCGAGGTCGAGCATGCGCCGGGCCTCGGCGTCGGCCTCGGCCACCACGCCGTCGTCCCCGACCAGGACCACGCCCACGGCCGGCTGGTGTTCAGCGAGCATGGGGTCCGGCCGGGGGCCGGGGGGCGGCGGCGTCTTCCGGCCGTCCCGGGACGGGGGACGGCGCGGCGTGTGGTGGCGTCATGGCTGGTCCGGCTGCAGGCCTCCCCGGGCCGCCGCGCCGCTAGCGGACGACTACGGTGGAGATGGAGTTTTTCGGCGATCCGGAAACGATTTTGCGGCTCACCGCCAGGTAGATCAAAGCCTTGCGTTTGTCATCGTAAAACCGGGTGACCTGGGTGTCCTTGAAC
The DNA here is from genome assembly GCA_964539435.1 of uncultured Desulfovibrio sp. Classification (GTDB taxonomy): domain Bacteria; phylum Desulfobacterota; class Desulfovibrionia; order Desulfovibrionales; family Desulfovibrionaceae; genus Solidesulfovibrio. The sequence goes on along the minus strand of CAZIJE010000033.1, from coordinate 21,643 downwards.
AGGACCGAGGTGCCTTCGGAAAAGACCTTCTTCTTTTTCGGGAACTTGTCCGGCAGGGTGGCCGGGCAGGTCTGCCGGCAGTCCAGGGAGAATTCCGACGGGTCCTCGGCCAGCCCCACCGAACCGGAGATGCCGCCGGTGCGGGCCTGGCTCATGTAGCAGGTGACGCAGGGCACGTCCGGGTCCTCGAACCCGTTGACGCAGACCTTGTGGTTGGCCCCCAGCAGCTTCCATTCGGTGGTGACGCAGTCGATTTCCTCGGCCGCGGCCGGCAGGGCGGCGGCGAGCAGAAGGGCAACGACAGTGGCAAGCAGGGATAGGGTACGGCGCATGCGGTCCTCGCGGTTGGGGTTCAACGGGATCGTCCCGGTCCACCCATACCCGAAAACCAGGGTTTGCGCCAGGACGGCGCGCAAACTCGCGGGAAGCCTCCCCCGGCCGGGGCTGCCCCGGCCGGTCCGGCCGCGCCGTCCGGCCCTTGGGCCGGGCCGCCAGCCTCTTGGCGTTGGACACCCTGGCCAAGGTGTGGCTACAAGAAACAATAGGCATCCCCGCCCGTCGTGAACCGGGTGGCCCGGACCCGGCCGGCGGGTCCGAGGGAGGAGCCCGTCAACCGGCAACGCCAAGGAGCATCGCCATGCCTCCGATTCTGGAGATAGCCTTTCACCGCATCGACCATTCCGACACCCTGGAGGCCCTGATCCGGGCCAAGGCGGCCAAGCTGGAGCAGGTCTCCGACCGCCTCGCCTCGATCCGGGCGGTGGTGGAATACATGCACAAGTCCAAGACCCAGGGGAATCCCTGCCGGGTGCGGCTGGACCTGACCGTGGCCCCGGGGCACGAGTTCGCGGTCGAGCGCGAGGCCGACGTGCAGCGCGACCCGGCGGTGGAGATCGCGGCCATTGTCCGGGACGCCTTCCAGGCCGCCCGGCGAATCCTGCAAAAGCACGAGGAGAAGCAGCGCGGCGAGGTCAAGGCCCACCCCGGGCAGGAGGTCGGGGCCGTGGTGGTCCGGCTGTTCCCGGACCTGGACTACGGCTTTCTGCGGACCCCGGAAGGCGAGGAGGTGTATTTCCACCGCAACGCCGTGGCCGGGAACGCCTTCGACGCCTTGCGCGTGGGCACGGGCGTGGCCTTCGAGGCCGAGGAGGGCGAGAAGGGGCCCCAGGCGACGTCCGTGCGGGTGGTGGACCAGCCGTCCGAATGACCCGGGCCGGCCGGGGCAGGGCCAAGGGGCGACGGTCGGTCCGCCCCCGGCCCCGGCCGTTCTCCCCCTTTTCCCGCGCCAGCGGCCCGGCCCTCCGGGGTTGACCCCCGACATGTTCCCCGCGTAGGCTCTGCCTTCCGATTCCATGTTCTTTCGGGCTGTTGCGACGGCCGCCATCGGCCGCGCCAGGCCCTTGGCCGCGTTGCCGGCAAAGGGGGAGGCATGATCAGCACCACGTTGTTTCCCGGACGCTACGTCCAGGGAAGCGGGGCCCTGGTCCGCCTGGGCCGGGAACTGGCCCGCCTGGGCAAGCGCCATGTCTGCATCGGCTCGCCGCATCCGCTGGAGCATCTGCTGCCGTCCGTGCTGCCGGACCTGGAGCGGGCCGGGGCCGTCCGGGTCGAACGGTTCGGCCGGGAGTGCACGGACGCGGAGATCGACCGCCTGGCGGCCGTGGTCCGGGAGTTCGGGGCCGAGACCGTGACCGGGATCGGCGGCGGCAAGACCCTCGACACGGCCAAGGCCGTGGCCGCCCGGACCGGCCTGCCCGTGGCCGTGGTCCCGACCGTCGCCTCCACGGACGCGCCGTGCAGCTCGGTCTGCATCGTCTACACGCCCGAAGGCGTGTTCGAGCGGGTGGACCTCCTGCCCCGCAACCCGGACCTGGTCCTGGTGGACACGGCAATCGTGGCCAAGGCCCCGGCCAGGTTTCTGGTGGCCGGCATGGGGGACGCCCTGGCCACCTGGTTCGAGGCCGATTCCTGCCGCATCGCCCGGGGACGCAACATCGCGGGCGACGCCGGCTCCATGACCGCTCAGGCCCTGGCCCGACTCTGCTACGAGACGGTCCGGGACTGGGGCCTGGCCGCCCGCACCGCCTGCGAGGCCGGGGTGGTCACGCCGGCCCTGGAGCGGGTGGTGGAGGCCAATACGCTTCTGAGCGGCCTGGGGTTCGAGAGCGGCGGCCTCGGCGCGGCCCACTCCGTGCACAACGGCCTGACCGCCCTGGCCGGCGTCCGGGGCCGGATGCACGGGGAAAAGGTGGCCTTTGGCGTGCTGGCGTCGCTTTTCCTCACGGACCGGCCCCTGGCCCTGATTGACGAGGTCTACGGCCTGTGCGCCGCCCTCGGCCTGCCCACCACCCTGGCCGCCCTCGGCCTGGCCGGGGTCTCGGACCAGGACCTGCTGCGGGTGGCGGAAAAGGCCTGCGCCGACGGAGAAAGCATCCACAACGAGCCCGTGGACATCTCCCCGCCCCTGGTCCGCGCCGCCCTCAAGGCCGCCGACGCCGAAGGCCGTCGCCGCAAGCCGGCGGCCTGATCCGCCGGCCGGGGCCGGACCGTTCTCAATACGGGGTCTTGGCCAGGCCGTATTTGCGCATGCGGTTGATGACGGTCAGCCGCGACACCCCGAGGAGCCGGGCGGCCTGGGTCTGGTTGCCCCGGCATTGTTGCAGGGCCGCCAGGAGCGCCTCCTTTTGCGCCTCCTCGGCCGCGTCGCGGGTCGGCGGCGGTCCGGCGGCCGCCACGGGACGCGGGCCGGGCCGGCCCGAGAGGCTCGGGGGCAGGTGGGCGGGCTGGATGTCGCCCCGCTCGATGACCATGCAGGCGTATTCGATGGCGCTTTTGAGTTCCCGGACATTGCCGGGCCAGGGGTAGGCCTCCAGCAAGGCGGCCGTTTCCGCGGCAAACCCGCCGATGTCCTTGCCGTTTAGCCGGCGGCAGTCCTCCAGGAACCGGGCGGCCAGAAGCCCGACGTCGCCCTGGCGCTCGCGCAGGGGCGGCAGCCAGATGGGCAGGACGCCGATCCGGAAATAAAAATCCTCCCGAAACCGCTTCTCGGCCACCAGCCTTGCCAGATCCTGGTTGGTGGCGGCGATCAGGCGCGCGTCCAGGGGCAGGGGCTGGCTGTCCCCGACCCGCTCGAAGGTCCGGGCCTCCAGGACCCGCAGGAGCTTGACCTGCACGCCAGGCGGCACGTCCCCGATCTCGTCCAGAAACAGGTCCCCGCCCGCCACCTCCTCGAACCGGCCGACGCGGTGCCGGTAGGCTCCGGTGAAGGCCCCCTTGACGTGGCCGAAGAGCTCGGACTCGAGCAGGGCGTCGCTGAGCGCCGCGCAGTTGACCTGCACATAGGGGCCCTTGGCGCGCGGGCCCAGCTCGTGGATGGCCCGGGCCGCCAGCTCCTTGCCGGTTCCGGACTCGCCGAGGAGCAAAACCGGCGCCTCGGTGGGGGCCGCCTTCTCGATCAGGTTGTAGACCGTCCGGATGGCTTCGGACCGGCCGATCATGCCGTGGAAGTCCGAGGCCGCGTCCAGGGTGCGGGACAGTTCCCGGATGCGGCGCTCCTTGACGTCGAGTTCGGTGATGTCCGTCACCGTCTCCACGGCCCCGATCACCTCGCCCTGGCCGTTGCGGAGCAGGCAGGCGTTTTTGAGCACATGCACGAGGGTGCCGTCCTTGCGGCGCAGCCGGCAGTTCTTCCGGTTTTCCTCCCGGTTCAGAAAAAGCTGGCAGTGGGCATGGCCGCCGGCGGCCCGGGACTTTTCGCAGGCGTCGCAGCCGAGGACCGCGCACGGCTGGTTGCAGAGCTCGTCGCGGCCGTAGCCGGTGATGCGGCACAGGGCCTCGTTGACCAGCATGATCCGGCCGTCCGGCCGGGCGCAGAACAGTCCCTCGCTCATGGTGTCCAGGATCTCGGGCAGGTGCCGGGTCAGATCGGCGTCGTCCATGGAGCCTCCGCTGTCTATGCAGGTGTATAATCACTTGTATAGACACCGGGCCGCCCTGTCCAGGGCCAGGGGAGAGGGCCGGCGTATTGTCATTGAAAAACAAGGGAATGTATCGGGATGCCTGAAAGCGTGGCCCGGGCACGGAAGCTGCTATGGGCAGAAAAAGGATGCGGACACCCGTCCCGGACGGCCGCAAAGGCGCGAGGGGAAGAGGGGAAAGGAGGAGGCATGATGCGAGTGCTGCGCGTGTTGCCGGCCTGGGCGGCGGCCATCGCCCTGGGCGGGCTGTTTCTGGGGGCGTCGGTCCTGGCCGGGCCGCCCGAGGCGGAGGAGGACAAGGCTCCGGGCCGCCGGCTGGCCCAGAGCGCGACAAAGGGGCCGGGGGCGCGGTGGACCACCACGGACCACGCCAAGCTCGAGGCCCTGCAAAAGGAGTTCGCCTCGCCCGAGGAGGTGACAGCCGCCTGCCTGTCCTGCCACCAGAAGGCGGCGGACCAGATCCAGCACACCATCCACTGGACCTGGCGGGTCGCCGGCCCGGACGGCAAGACCATGGGCAAGTACGGGGACACGATCAACAACTACTGCATCGCGGTCCCGTCCAACGAACCGCGCTGCACCTCCTGCCACATCGGCTACGGCTTCAAGGACAAGAATTTCGATTTCACGGCCAAAAACAAGATCGACTGCCTGGTCTGCCACGACACGACCCACACCTACGACAAGTTCCCGACCAAGGCCGGCTATCCGGCGACCGAACCCACGCTGTTTCCCGAAGACGGCAAGACCTACCAGCCGCCGGACTACCGGAAAATCGCGGGCGCGGTCGGGCTGCCGGACCGGGTGAACTGCGGGACCTGCCACTTCTACGGCGGCGGCGGGGACGCGGTGAAGCACGGCGACCTGGACAGCTCCATGGCCCATCCCGGCAAGGCCCTCGACGTGCACATGGACGCCAAGGGCCAGAACTTCTCCTGCCAGCGGTGCCACACCACCAGGGAGCACCGGATCGCGGGCCGGATGTACGCGACCCCGGCCACGGCCGAGCGGGTCAGCCTGACCGAGGGGGACATGGCCGCCAAGATCGCCTGCGAATCCTGCCACGGCCACAAGCCCCACAAGGACAACGTCAAGGCCAACGACCACACCGACAAGGTGGCCTGCCAGACCTGCCACATCCCGACCATGGCCCGGGAGGTCCCGACCAAGATGCGCTGGGACTGGTCCACGGCCGGCAAGATGAACGCCGAGGGCAAGCCGTTCAAGACCAAGGGGCCCCTCGGCAAGCCGTCCTACGACACGAAAAAGGGCGACTTCCTCTGGGCCAAGGATGTGGAGCCGGTCTATTTCTGGTCCAACGGCGGCATGGACTACCTGGTGATCACGGACACCATCGACCCCACGGGCGTGGTCTCGCTCAACCGGCCGACCGGTTCGCCGGCCGACGGCAAGTCCAGGATCATGCCCTTCAAGCGCCACGAGGGGAACCAGCCCTACGACGCGGGCAACAAGACCATGGTCATCCCCAAGCTCTTCGGACCGCCGGGGTCCGACGCCTACTGGGCCGGCTACGACTGGGGCAAGGCCATCGCCGCCGGCATGGCCGCCGTGAACAAGCCGTTTTCCGGCGAATACGGGTTCGTGCGGACCGAGTACTTCTTTCCCACCACCCACATGGTGGCCGAAAAGGACAAGGCCCTGGACTGCGAGGCCTGCCACGCGCCAGAGGGCAGGCTCAAGGGGATCGCCGGCGTCTACGTGCCGGGGCGGGACAGGCATGTGGCGCTGAGCGCCTTCGGCTGGGGCGGCGCGGGCGCGGCCGTGCTGGCCGTCCTCATCCACGGAGCCATGCGGGTCTTTTCCCGCGGGAACGGGCGCAAGGGAGAATAGCCATGCACGGGAACGGATGCGAAACCAAGCGGTTCTACCTGTATTCGCGCTACGAGCGCTTCTGGCACTGGCTCCAGGCCGGCATGATCGTCGCGCTGCTCCTGACGGGCCTGGAGGCCCACGGCGACCTGACGCTCGTGGGCTTCAGGCGCGCCACGGAAATCCATAATTTCCTGGGCCTGGCCTGGCTGGTCTCCTTCGCCTTTTTCGTCTTCTGGGTCTTCACCACGGGCGAGTGGCGGCAGTACGCGCCCACAACGAAAAAGATGGTCGCAGTGGGCCGCTTCTACCTCTGCGGCATCTTCCGGGGCGAGGCCCACCCCTGTCCCAAGTCCCCGGACGCCAAGCACAACCCCTTGCAACGGCTGACCTACCTGATGCTGGCGGCCGTGCTCCTGCCCGTGCAGATGGCGACAGGGCTTGCCTATTACCTCTACGGGTCCTGGCCGGCTCTGGGCCTTGGCTGGCTTGACCTGCGGGTCCTGGCCGGGGTGCACCTGGCCGGCGCGTTCGCGCTCCTGATCTTCCTGGTGGTCCACGTCTACATGACCACCACCGGCCACACGCCCCTGGCCCACCTGAAGGCCATGTGCACCGGCTGGGAAGAGACGCCCCACGGAGCGGAATCCTGGGAGACGCGCAGCCGCTGACAATGGCCGCCGACGGCCGGCCGCGGCCACGCGCCAGCCCGGCAGGGAGGAAACGCCCTGCCGGGCTGGCCGCTTGCGGCCTCGTGTCACGTCCGCGAAACACGCGCAGGCCTGTCCCAGGGGCAAGATACTTTTGAATCTATGTTTTTTGAAAAAATACTATCGTATTATTTCAGGGACGTCACACGAGGACTCGTCCGTGTCCAGGTCGATCAGGCCCATGCGGGCGGCGTAGTGGACAAGCTCCGCCAGGTTGGACAGGCCGAGCTTGCCGCAGATGTTGGTCCGGTGGTTTTCCACGGTCTTGCGGGAGATGTAGAGGTCCTCGGCGATGCCGGCCACGCTGCGGCCCTCGGCCAGAAGCCGCAGGATCTGCTGCTCGCGGCGGGTCAGGGTCTCGTAGGCCGGGTCGGCCGGCCTGGACCGGCGGTCCGCGTAGGCGTCCAGCTTGAGCAGCACCTGGGAGGCGATGGAGCCGTCCAGGTAGCGCTCGCCCCGGGAGACGGCGTCGAGCCCCTGGAGCAGGTTGGCCGCGGCCGCGTCCTTGACCACGAACCCCATGGCCCCGGCCCGGAAGCTCTCGGCCACCAGGTCCAGGCGGGCGTGCATGCTGACGACCAGGACCCGGGGGGGCCTGGCCATGGCCTGGATCCGCCGGATGACCTCGATGCCGCTGGCGTCGGGCAGGACGATGTCGAGCACCACGATGTCCGGTTCGAGCCCCGGGACCAGCTCCAGGGCCTCGCCGGCCGAGCCGGCCTCCCCGACCACGGCGTAGCCGGGCCGGCCGGCCATGATCGCCCGCAGCCCCTCGCGGATGAGGGGGTGGTCGTCGACCAGAAGGACCTTGCGCGCGCCGGGGGCCATCACCCTTCTCCCACCGGGGCCGTGGCCTTGACGGTCACGCCCTTGCCGGGCCGGGCCCGGATGGTCAGGCGGCCCCCCAACAGCCGGATCCGTTCGCCCATGCTCCAAAGGCCCATGCGTTTTTCGGCCAGGGCCTGGGGCAGCCTCGTTTCCGGGTCGAACCCCTGGCCGTCGTCGCGGACCTGGAGCAGGCAGTCCGGGTGGGAAGCGATCAGGCGGACGGTCACGCGGGAGCACCGGGAGTGGCGGCAGGCGTTGGCCAGGGCCTCCTGGAGGACCCGGTAGAGGTTGATGCTGGTCTCGAACGGCAGCCGGACCGTGTCCATGCCGTCGGCGAAAAAGTCGATGGGAAGGCCGTAGCGGGCCGAGAGCTCCTCGCACAGCCGGAAGGCGGTCTCGGCCAGGCCCAGCTGGCCCAGGGCCGGGGGCAGCAGGTCGTAGGCCAGGTCGCGCAGGGCCGTGACGGCTTCGCCCAGGCGGGCGGAGCAGTCCCTGGCCGTTTCCCCGGCCGCGCGGCCGTCGTCGGTCCCGGAGCCGGCCAGGAGCGAGGCCAGGCCGTCCAGGCGCATGCGGGTCATGGACAGGGCCTGTCCCACGTCGTCGTGGAGCTCCCGGGCGATGCGCCGGCGCTCGTTCTCCTGGGCCTTGATCAGTTCGCGGGACAGCTGGCGCAGCTGCTCTTCGTTTTTGCGGGCCTCGATGATCCGTCCCAGGTGGTCGGCCACGGCGTCGAGCAGGTGGCGCTCCTCGCGCAGAAACGGGCCTTCGTCGCAGTCGGGCCGCTTGTCGAGGTAGCAGACCTCGACCCGGCCCACGGCCTCCCCCCGCACCCGGATGGGGCTGGCCTGCCGGGCGGCAGGACGGCGCACGGTCCGGGTGGCGAAGACCCGGCCGCCCACGGTCACCCTGGCGCAGGCGGTCTCCGGGTGCTGCCAGGCCCGGGCCACGATGGCGCAGGCGCCGGACAGGATGTCGTCCAGGGCCAGGTCGTGGCGCTGGGAAAGGCGGGTGATCTCGTAGAGGCAGTCGAGTTCCTTGATCCGCTCCCGCAGGGCGGCCAGAAGCAGGGCGGGATCGGCGTCCGGCCCCGGGGCCGTGTCGCCGGGGGACTGTCCGTTGCCGGGAAACGAGGGGGTGTCCATGGGACCTCCGGACGGCTGCCGGCCGGGCGAGGCCCAGGGCCGGGCCGGCGAGGCGCGGGCATGACAGGGGCGGGCCCGGGCCGTTTCGGCCGGGCCCGCCCGGACATTGGCCCGGGACCGGCGTCCCGGGCGTTTGTTCTCAGGCCAGGAGAACCCGCCTGGCGGCCGCGTCCGCCGCCTCGGTGGTGGACGTGATGCCGGTTTCCCGCGCCGGCTACCGGGTGGCCGCGCAGATGGCCTCGCGGTCGATGGCCGTGACCGAGAACTTGCGCGCCCCGGCCAGAAGCTGCTGCACCCCGGCGCCGAGCTTGTCCAGTAACGTACAAGTCGCCACCGCGCCAAGGGGGATGCGGCGCAGTTCCGCCTCGCCGAGCCTGTGGCGCAGGCTGTGCCAGGCGGCGAAGAGCTGTTCCGGCTCCGTGCCGAGGGCGGCCACGCTCTTGGGCAGGGTCTCCCAGTTGCCGTGCACGGCCTCGCGCCGCTCGGGATAGAGCGCGCCCTCGATGTTGGCGCCGAGAAAGCCCGGGATCATGATGGCCCGGCCCATGCAGACCAGCTTGGCATAGGGCGCGCCCAGGGCCAGGGCCTTGAAGACATGGTCCTCCCGGGCGAAGCCGCCGGCCAGGGACAGGTCCACCACCCGGCGGCCCGACGCGGCCAGCAGGGCCGCGTACTCCCGGGCCTTGGCGTGCAGGAGGATCGAGGGGACGCCCCAGGTCTCCATCATGTTCCAGGGGCTCATGCCCGTGCCGCCGCCGGAGCCGTCGATGGTCAGGAGGTCGAGGCCGGCCTCGGAGGCGTAGCGGATGGCCATGGCCAGGGCCTCCATGCCGTAGGACCCGGTCTTGAGCGAGATGCGCTCGAAGCCGAGCGTGCGGAGGTAGGCCACGTTTTCGAAAAACAGGGTCCGGACCTGGTCCTCGCTGGCCGCCACGGTGTAGCCGAGCCGGCTGTGGCGGGCGAAGTCCTTGATGGCCCCTTTCTTGTAAGCCTCGGCCACGTCCGGCCGCTCGGGGTCGGGATCGACCAGGTAGCCGCGTTTTTTCAGGAAGAGGGCGTAGTCGATGTCCTTGACCTTGATCTCGCCGCCGATATTCTTCGCCCCCTGTCCCCACTTGAGCTCGATGACGACGTCCGGGCCGTACTTGTCCACGATGTATTCGGCCACGCCGTTGCGGGCGTCCTCGACGTTGAGCTGGACGAGGATGGCTCCATACTCGTCCTGGTAGCGCCGGTAGACGGCGATGCGGCGGTCGAGCTCCGGCGCCTGCTTGATCCGGCCGTGCTCCAGGACCGCGTCCCGGTCGATGCCGACCACGTTCTCGCCGACCACGATGGGGATGCCGGCCAGGGAGCAGCCCACGGCGAAGCTGTCCCAGTAGTGGGCCGCGATGAAGGTCGAGCCGAGGGCCCCGGTCATGAGCGGCAGCCGGACCTTGGTCTTGCGGGTCGCGCCAAAGGCGGTTTCGAGTCCGACATTGTGAAACAGGCAGTCGTCGGCGTCGCGAGTTAGGTCCTCGCGCAGGCCATGGGCCCCGTACAGGCGGCCCTGGATGCGCAGGGCGTCGTAGGACACCCCCACATGGCAGGTGTTGCCGCTGCCGGCCGTGATCCGGCCGAAGTCCCTGGGGTAGAGCATGGCCCGGCCGGCCAGGCTCGACATCCAGGTTTCGCACCGGCCGGCGCAGTCCGCCCGGCACAGGCTGCAAAGGCCCGACTCCACGGGCGTCCCCCTGTTGGTGGTCCCCAGCACATCATTGGTCTTTTGCACGTGTGGCATGGTCGCTCCTTGCTCCGTTGGGCATGAAAAATGGCCTCGAGGCCCCAGATGAACCGGAAAGGGAAGGCCTCCCTTACCATGCCAAAGGTCCCGGACGTCGATAGGGAAACGTCCGTTTTTTCCGGGAGCCTGTCCCGGAAAGCCGGGAGATTTTCCCGGACCAGGAAGGGATGGCCGCCGATGCCGGGACAGGCGCGGCTGGCGTAGGATGCCGCCAGACTCGGACAGGCCACGCACAAGGAACGGACCATGGACAGCAAACGGATGCATATCGCCAACGCGGCCGCCGTTTCGGGCGCGCCGGCGGAGGCCAGGCCCCCCTACCGCCACGCGGCGTGGGACCGGGGGGAGGGGAGGATCGCGGGCGCGGGTTCTCCCGGGCCCCGAAGCCCCCTCGACCACGGTTCCGGCCCGGGGGAGCGGGGCGAGGAACAGGGACGGGCGCGGCGGACGGACCGCGCGGCCGTAGTTCCGGAGGCGGGACGGGTCCGGTTGGCGCGGTCGGAAGGGCGCGTGGACATACGCCTGCCGGCCGGGCTGTCCGAGGCCTGCCTCCAGGCCCTGGGCGACTGCCTGGTCGAGGCCCTGTGCGGCCGGGCCGAGCGGATCGTGCTCCGGACGGGAACGGTGGGGGCCGTGCCGTTTGGAGCGTGCAGCCTGTTGGAATCCTTCGGCCGTCACCTGGCCGGGGAGGGGCGGGACCGCCGGTTCGAGATCCTCGGCCGGGGACCGGGGGTGGAGGCCCTGACGGCGGCCTTCAGGCGGGGGTGCGCCCGGCCGGCGCGCCTCCCGGAGGCGTCATGAGCGTTGTCGCCTGGATCGTGGTCGCCGTCCCCCTCGGCCTTCTGGTCGCCTACCTGAGAGCCTGCCTCGACTCCCGGGAGGGGCGGCTGCCGCGCCACTTCGATTTTCATACCTACAAAAACCGGGAACTCAACCAGCGCGGCCTGTTCGACAAGACCAAGTGGCGGTGACGGCCCGGAGGCCCTGGTTCCGCCAAGGGACAGGACGCCGGCTCCGGTGGTCGCGGCCGGGCGCGGGCCGGGCCGGTGCGCCAAGGGAGGGGGCGAGGGCGCGACACTAGGCAGAAATCGGCCGGCGGGATACAGGAGGCAAAAGGGCTTGCTCCCGCAACCAACGCCCAGGAGTTCCGCTTGGCCGCCATCGACTTGAGCGTCTTCGATCTGTTCAAGATCGGTCCCGGACCGTCCAGTTCCCACACCATCGGCCCCATGAAAGCGGGCCATGATTTCCTGCAACTGGTCCGGGAGCTGCCGGCCGAGACGCTGGCCCGGGCCGCGCGCGTGGCGGTGGTGCTCTACGGCAGCCTGTCGGCCACGGGCCGGGGTCACGGCACGGACCGGGCCGTTCTGGCGGGCCTCTTGGGCCAGGCCCCGGAGCGCTGCGCCCCGGCGTTTCTCGACGAACTGGCCCGTTCGCCGGGCGACGGCCTGTGCCTGGACCTGGGGACGACGCGTCTGCCGCTTCGCCTGGAAGACGTGGTGTTCGGGCCGGTGGAGCACGGGTTCCCCTGCAACAACACCTTGGTCTTCCGCCTGCTCGGGCCCGAGGGCGATGCCGCGCCCCTGGCCGAACGGGTCTACTGTTCCGTTGGGGGCGGCTTTGTGCAGCACAGCGGCCAGCAGGACGCGCCGCGCGGCCAGCCGGCCTATCCCTACGCCACCATGGCCGCGCTCAAGCGGCTGGTGGCCGAGCACGACATCGGGCTGCACCGGCTCATGCTGGAAAACGAGATGGCCGTCACCGGCGCGGGGCGGGCGGCGGTCATGGCCGGGCTCGACGCCGTGCTGGCCGTCATGGACGCCTCGGTGACCGCCGGGCTGGTGGCCGAGGGGATCCTGCCCGGGCCGCTCGGGCTCGAACGCAAGGCCAGGCGGCTTTTCGAACGCAGCAGCCGGTCCAAGAGGCAGCCCCACGACAGCGCCCTGACCAAGCTGATCGCCTTCGCCTTTGCCGCGGCCGAGGAAAACGCCGCCGGCCACGTCATCGTCACCGCCCCGACCTGCGGTTCGGCCGGCATCCTGCCGGCCACGGCCCGGTTCATGCGCACCTACCTCGAACTGGCCGAGCACTCCATCCGGGAGGGGCTTTTGGCCGCGGCCGCGGTCGGGTTTCTGGCCAAGCACAATGCCACCATCGCCGGGGCCGAAGGCGGCTGCCAGGCCGAGATCGGCGTGGCCTCGGCCATGGCCGCCGCCATGCTGGCCCACGGCATGGGCTACGGCGTGCGCGTGGTGGAAAACGCGGCGGAAACGGCCCTGGAGCACCACCTGGGCATGACCTGCGATCCCGTGGCCGGCTATGTCCAGATCCCGTGCATCGAGCGCAACGCCATGGGCGCGGTCAAGGCCTACGCGGCCTACCTGATCGCCTCGGACGAGATGCCGGCCCACCACAAGGTCGGCCTCGACCAGGCCATCGAGGCCATGCACGCCACGGGCCGGGACATGAACTGCAAGTACAAGGAAACGGCCCAGGGCGGACTGGCGGTCAGCGTCATCGCCTGTTGACGGACCGACCCGGAGCGGGACCCGAATGGAGGTCAAACGCCGCACAACAGCGGCGTATTGCAACGCGCCCGTGATCAAGAGGCGCGCCAATCTGGTATAGACACACCATTGTTTCAGGTCCGGGCGAGGCGAGACCTATTTTTTCATGGATTTTCTCGTGGGCCAGTTGTAGGCTGCCTCCAATCCTTTTCGGCATCGAACTCTCCACCCGCCTTGGTTTTTCTTCAAACGCGGGGATGTTGCAAACCGTGCACGCCATGGCGCGCGCAAGGACGACAGCACCCATTGCCTATCCGATCGCTGCAGTCTATTCCGGCCGTCATGATTCCTTGGGCCATCCACTGGATCGCCCTGACATTTCTCGCCGTTGCCATTGGAGGCAATCTTTTTCTCGAATATGTCAGAATTGAGAAGCGTGAAACGGACAAGCTCCTGCTGCAGGCCAGGATTGTCCAGAAAGTGCTGGACCACGATCTCGTTGCAGTCGATGCCGTGCTCAAGGATCTCGCGCGGCACGCCAGCCCGCCGCAAGCGTTCCGGGAAAACCACCACCGTCTGGACATTCTGGCCACCGCCCTCAGCGGCGTTCGCACCGTGACGCTCTACGACGCCGAAGGCACTGTCCAGGCGTCGAGCAATCCGGAACTGGTCGGCAAGAACTTCGGCCAGCGCGAATACTTCAAGGCCACTGCCCGAGAGAGCGACCCCGACGCCCTGTCTATCAGTCCTCCCTTCAAGTCGCTCCTCGGCACCTGGGTCGTTCTCGCGGGACGGAAGATCGTGGGGCCGGACGGCGCCTTCGCCGGGGTGGTGAACGCCTCGTTGGACGACACCTTTTTCGCTCCCCTGCTGGCATCCGTTCTCTATGCGCCGGACATGTGGGCGACCCTGGTGCACGCCGACGGGACCGTCTTTCTCAGGGTGCCCCAGCGCGAAAACGTGGAAGGAAAAAACATCGCCTTGCCGGAGACGTTTTTCACGCAGCACATGCAAAGCGGACGTGAAGAAAACGTGTTCAAGGGCGTTGCCTACACCACCCAGGAAAACAGTCTCTTGGTCATTCGCTCGATCCGTCCTTCCGGGCTGCGCGTCGACGTGCCCCTCGTGGTCGGCGTGTCCCGGGACCTTGGCGCCCTGTACGCGGGCTGGCGCCGCGATGTTCTTCTCCAGGGCGGGGGGCTGTTGACGGTGGCCTGCTTTTCCACGCTCGTGCTGCTGGCCTTCCAGAAATGGCGTCGCCAAAACGAAGCGGAAAAGGCCAGGGCCGTGGACGCGCTCGCGGAGCGGAACCGGTTCATTCGCATGGTCGTGGACAACATTCCCGGCATGGTGGGATACTGGAATACGGACAAGCGCTGTGCATTCGCCAACAACGCCTACCTGGAGTGGTTTGGCAAAACCCGGGACCAGATGCTGGGCATTGCCATGGAGGACATGATGGGCGAGGCGCTTTACGCGAAAAACGAGCCCCATATCGCGGCCGCGCTCCGTGGCGAACCCCAGACCTTCGAACGGGTGCTCACCAAGGCCGACGGTTCCATCGGCCACACCTTGGCCCGCTACATTCCCGACAAGGTGGACGGCGTGGTGCGCGGGTTTTTCGTGCTGGTCTCGGACGTCACGGAGCTGAAAAACACGCAGCAGGAACTGGAGCGGCGGGTGCAGGAATTGCAGACACTCGCCACCACCGACGCGCTGACCGGCATCGGCAACCGACGCCATTTCCTGGACCGGGCCGAGGAGGAGATCGCCCGGGCGCGCCGCTACGGGGCAAGTCTGGTTTTTCTCATGATCGACGTGGACCATTTCAAAAACGTCAACGACACCCACGGCCATGACGTCGGCGACGCCGTGCTGCGGTCCCTGGGGGCCGGGCTCAGGGAGACCGTGCGGGCCACGGACCATGTCGGCCGCCTTGGCGGTGAGGAATTCGGCGCCCTGCTCATCGAGGTCACTGTCGCGCAAGCCCGCATCGTGGCCGAACGGTTCCGGACCATGCTGCAACGTTCCTGCATCGAGACGCGTTCCGGTCCGGTCACCTTTACCGTCAGCATCGGCATGTCGGTCTATACGGGCACGACGGAAACGCTGGAAGACATGATGCGTCGGGCCGACCTGGCCCTGTACCACGCCAAGAACAGCGGACGCGACAAAGTGTGCTGTGACGGAGAGTTCTAGCGGCAAGCTCACGGGATTGCGAACTTCGTATGGAATGTTTCGGTCCAGGGAATACGTTTGGACGCAGGAGGTGAGGCTGGACGGTATCCTTCTCAACAAGCGGTTCGTTCACAGTATTCCTATTGTCGGAAATATTGAAGGGTAGAAAGAGAAGATTATCTATTCTGACAATGGGTTGGTGAACCTAAAGGGGTGCCGCCGGGGAAACTTTGGCGTATTCTTTTTAAGATTACTTGCAGGGGACGCTGAAGATGTCGGTGTCGGATAGTACCTCCTCCAGGCTCCTGTCCGAGATGATCATGGCCCGGGTTGCAGCCGTGAGGTCCTGTGATACGTCCGAGTGGATCCGTCAAACTTGGGAGCCGCCAAGGAGTGAAGCCTCAAAAGCTCAGGTCCGCCCTGGCGGCGTTTCCTCCTGTCCCAAGGGCCTGCCCGCCAGGTCTTCACCCGTGCCGTCCGCCGTGTTCGTCCCGCCGGTCTCGACCTTCCTCGCTGGCGTCGCCACCGTGGCCGCCACATCGAGCCTGTTTTTGAAAACCACTGCCCGGTACGGCGACGGCACCTCGATTGCGGCCGCCTCCAGGGCCTCCTTGACCGCCGCCAGGACTTCCCCACGAGAACGACGGACGTCATAGGGCGTGGGGTCGGTCCACCACGCCAATTCGATGTCCACGCCGTTCGGGCACAGACATCTGGTCATGACCTCGATCCGGTGCCCCTTGTCCACAGTTTCGCATCCCGTTGCCGCCTTGCGGATGACCTCGACCGCTTTCCCCACTGATCCACCGTAACCGACGTTGATGACTTCGAGGACCCGGCGCTTGGGCAGGTTGGTGAGGATCTTGACCGCATTTTCCGTCAGAAACCTGTTCGGCACGAGCACGAGCTCGTCGCTGACCTGGCGGATCAGCGTCATGCGTACCGAGATCTCCTCCACCATCCCCTCGATCTCCTTGCAGACGATGAAATCGCCGACATCAATGGGAAAACGCCAGAGGATGAGAATGCCGGCAAAAAAATTTTCAAAAAATTCCTTAAAGATGAAACCAAAGGCCAACGAGGCGATACCCAGGCCGCCGAGGACGTTGGTGGGTGTCAGGTTGGGAAAAATGATCACCGCCGCCACAAGCAGACCGGCGAACCAGATCCCGAACCGGATGAACCGGGTGAACAGGGCCTGCAAGGGATGACGGATACGCGAACGGGCAAAGGTCTTGCGGGCGATGAGAGTTCCCAAGCCGGACACAGTGGCGGTCAGAACGACAACGATCATGGCCGCCAGGATAAAGGGCAAGAAGCCCAGTATGTTTTGCCACATGCCGCTCAGGGTGTCGCGAACTACGGCGGGAGTCTGGCTGACCGGAACAGGAGCCGTTCCCGATCCCGGCTGCGCCGCAAAGGCGGACGCCGTGAACAGCAGGAGGAGGGAGAGGGGCAAAAAGCGCGGTCGCATGATGACCTCTCACGCGTGTTTTTCCATACCCGTAACCATATCCCCAGGCCCGAACCCGGGTGGGGGAGCGACGGTAACACGAGAATCGAAACGCTGGAAAGCCATCTGGAAAAAAGTGAAGGGTGCCTCTTTCGGCATCAAGAAAACACAAAAAATTCCGCGCATGGAAATCGAAATAGCCTTGAAGCGGCTGAGCGAGGGAGAGTGATATGGCGACCGTCCCTTTTGGCAGGGTTCGCGAGCGAATGATGGCCGACCCTGAGTTTCGGAAAGAATACGACGCGCTGGGCGAAGAATACGCCCTCATCGAGGCGATGATCGAGGCGCGCACGCCGGCGAATATGACCCAGGCGGACGTGGCCAAGGCCATGGGGGTGAGTCAGCCCCGTGTAGCGCGCATCGAATCCGGAAAAAATGTCTCCCTGGAGTGGAGACTGAATACGATGGGGGGCGCTTTAAATGCTGGGGTTGGGCGAGTCCTCTTCCAATTTGCAACGGTTCATCACCCAACTGTCGAGGCGGGTGAAATCGTGAGCGCGGAAGTTGAGAACCTTACCTCGGAGGGGGCTGCCGACGCGGAGCAGGCTCAAGCGTAGCTACCCGGCAACCGGATCATGGGCGGCCTACTTCTTCGGAGGTGGGCCGCTTCTCTTTTGGCCAGGGCTTTCTTGCCGCGTGTTGAATTTTCTCGTATTCAACCGCAATCAAAGGAGGTTCACCGTGAACAAGCTCCTCCCTGCGGCGTACATCATTGGCAATATCGTTACCTTCCTCGTCATCACGGTTGAAGACGCGGCGTATACTTCCGGGGTTCTCACCTGGCTTTTCACCTTGGGGATCAATGAATTTCTGGCAATGATCTGGCCCTTGTATTGGACGATCCTCCGTTGGATTCATTGAATGGTTCCACCTCGAAAAGGGCGGTCATGGACTGTTCTTCGGGATGGGTCGACTTTGTTTTGACGCATAGCAGCATGGCATAAGTAGCGAATTAGAGACGTAATGGATGGCGTGCTTTCTCGTGTGAGCCAAATTGTTTATCTAAGCAATCAAATACTGCTGGAGTCGAAACCGACCAAGTTTAGTAAGTAGTCATCAAATCTGTCGCGTATTATCAACAGGGGAATTAAAATGGATAGGTATCAGCATTTGTTGAGTTACAAGTCGTTGGAAAATGATTTTGTTGGAATATCGAACTATATTCAAGTTTCAGAAAAAAACTACAACACCTATTCTGTTGCTCTTGGCAAGCTTATTTCTAACTCCTGCATGGAGATAGAGAGGCAGATAAGAAAGATTGTTTCAATGGATGGATTTTCTAAGATTAAAGATTGGCATGATCCAATGACTACACGGCATGATGGGTTTAAACGATTTGAAATCATATGCGTTACGTGGCCAAGCACATACGCGCCATGGGAAGAGTGGAGCAAAGAAAGCCCACCGAGTTGGTGGACGGCATACAACAACATTAAACATGATAAGCGTGGTGGCTTGAAAAACGCAACATTATTAAATGGACTACTTAGCTTGACAGCCTTGCTTGTTAGCTCATTGTTTTATGAAAAAACATTCCATTGCTCTAAGGATAAGGAGGGGAATAGACGTATAATTTTGCCTCTTTCTCTGCTGCCGTATGCGTTTAAAACATCAAGGACTTTTGGTGCAATGCTTCACGATCAAACAGTTTATGCTCTCGATATTTAGAATAGGAGGCCGACACTTTTTGACATCCCTCATTTTTCGTTGGCTGGGCTTAGAGCGTGTCATGAACTGGATCGAAAATGTTCAGTCCCATTCATTTGGCGGAGCGTTGATGTTCAGTTTAGCCATTTGAAAAATCTATTAGCTCACGAGAGTGCGGCTGCCTTGATCACCGTCAGGCCTGCGCTCCGATGTTTTCTGTGTCTTATGCCTCTTGAAATTATAGGGCTTTTCCCCTGGGTAGTTCATGACACGCTCTAGAAAGCTTGGCCTCTGTTGAAACGGGCTGGATGGAGAACGCGCGGGACGGTTTCAACCCTGCGGCAAGCGCCCGCTCCAACGGCCTCTTTTTTTGTACCCCAGATTGTACCCTGAACTTTTTTCAAAGAAAAACGGCCTACGATTTTAACCGTAAGCCGTTGAAATGCTTGGTCGGGGCGAGGTGATTTGAACACCCGGCATCCTGCTCCCAAAGCAGGCGCGCTACCAGTCTGCGCCACGCCCCGACATGCGGCGCATTTGGTTACTGCAACTTGGTCGTCCTGGCAAGCCGGGGTCAGGGCAGGCCCCGGCCGGGAATGGTTGCGCCGCAGGCCGGGCAGTGGCCGTTTTTCGTGCGCGAGGCGCGAAGGCCCATGCCTTCCCGTTCGATGACCGTCTCGCCGCACTGGGGGCAGGCCGTGGCGCTGCGGTCCCGGCCGGGCACGTTGCCGATGTAGACGTAGCGCAGGCCGGCCTCCTTGCCGACGGCGTAGGCCCGGTCCAGCCGGTCCAGGGGGGTGTGCGGGGTGTCCTGCATGGTGAAGTCCGGGTGAAACCGCGAGATGTGCCAGGGCGTGTCCGGACCGAGTTCGTTGGCCACGAATCCCGCCAGTGCTTGCAGTTCCTCCTCGGCGTCGTTTACGCCCGGAATCAGCAGCGTGGTCACCTCCAGCCACCAGCCGAGCTTGCGCATGTGGACCAGGTTTCGAAGCACCGGCGGGAGCCTGGCCCCGCAGACCCGTTCGTAGAAGTCCTTGTTCATGGCCTTGAGGTCGATGTTGGCCGCATCGATCAGCCCGGCCAGGGCGTCCAGACACTGGGGCGACTGGAAGCCGTTGGAGACCATGATGTTTTTGAGGCCCGCTTCCCGGGCCAGCACGGCCGTGTCGCGCATCAGTTCGAAAAAGATGGTGGGCTCGGAATAGGTGTAGGAGATCGAGGCCGCGCCGGAACGCCTTGCCGCCTGGACCAGGTCGGCCGGGGTGACCTCCTCGCCGCGCACCGCCTTGCCCTGGCGGGGCGGCTGGGACAGGGAGTAGTTCTGGCAGAACGAGCAGGACATGTTGCAGCCCATGGTGCCGAAGGAAAAGGTCAGGCTGCCGGGTTCGAAGTGGTAGAGCGGCTTTTTCTCCACCGGGTCCAGGTTGGCCGCGGCCACCCGGTCGTAGGCCATGGTGAAAAGCGAGCCGCCCTTGTTGGCGCGCACGCCGCACAGCCCTCGGTCGCCGTCCTCGATGCGGCAGAAGTGGGCGCACAGACGGCACGAAACCCGGCCGTCCGGGAGGGGTTTCCATAACGCAGCCGGATGCATGGCGTCCTCCATGGCCGGCGGCGGCCGCGTGCGGCAGGCCGGGAGCCTGTCCTGCTCAGGCAGCCGCGCGGTGCCGGCGGGTTGTCGTCAGGGCCTGTGGCGGCCCTCTCAAAAGCCCGCTCCCTGTTGTCCATGCGGACCTTGGCCGGAAACGGGAAAGCCCTGGACGGGCTGGCCGGGCTGGCCGGCCGGGCCCTGGCCGCTCCACTGGCCCTGGGGGGACGGACGTCCCGCGCCGGCCTGGCCGGGGACGTTCCCTTGGCCGGGCTGGCCCGCCTGCCCCTGGCCCGGAGCGAGCGGTTGCGGGTGCGGCGGCTGTCCCGGGCGGCCTGGCCGTCCCGGCTGGCCGGGAGGGCCGGCCTGGCCGGGTTGTCCGCCCATGGGCATGGGCTGGCCGCCGATCTGCGGATAGATGTAGAACGGTCCGACCTGGGGCTGGTCCTCGACCTTTTTGGGGCGCGGCCGGATTTCCATGACCACGTTGCCGTCGTCGTCGCGGCCCATCTGCATGTGGTCCACGGTGCCCATGCGGATGTCCCGGCGGGGCGTGTCGGCATCGTCCTCGACGCTGCCCGGGGGCAGGGGGGGCGGCGGTCCGTAGGAAGCGTCCGGGCCGGAGCCGCCGTCGGCCAGGGCAAGGGAGACCGTTGCGGCCGGCAGGACCGGGCCGAGCAGGGACAGGGACAGGAGGGCGGCCACGGCCGTTGCCGGCCCGCGCCGCCCGCCGGCAACGGCCGGCGTCCCTTGAGTTTGGCCGGCAAAAAACCTAGAATGCGCTGTTTGCATGTCGCAGCCCCCGCAAGGAGTTTCCCATGGCCGACAGATCGGCAGCCTACAAGGCCGCCGGCGTTGACATCGACGCCGGCAATTCCCTGGTTTCGCGCATCAAGTCCATCGTGGCCGGCACCTACGGCAAGGGGGTCGTGTCCGACATCGGCGGATTCGGCGGGCTTTTCAAGCTCGACGCCGGGGCCTATGCCGAACCGGTCCTCGTCTCCTCCACCGACGGCGTGGGCACCAAGCTCAAGCTCGCCCACGACTTCGGTCGGCACGATACCATCGGTATTGACCTTGTGGCCATGTGTGTCAACGATATTCTGGTCCAGGGGGCCAAGCCGCTCTTCTTTCTCGACTATTTCGCCACGGGCAAGCTCTCTGTCGATCTGGCCGCCACGGTCGTGGCCGGCATCGCCGACGGCTGCAAGGAGGCCGGCTGCGCCCTGCTCGGCGGCGAGACCGCCGAGATGCCGGGCTTTTATCCGGACGGCATGTACGACCTGGCCGGGTTCAGCGTCGGCATCGTGGACAACGCCAAGATCGTCGACGGCTCGGGCATCGGCGTCGGCGACGTCGTCATCGGCATCGAGTCCTCGGGGCCGCACTCCAACGGCTATTCGCTGATCCGCAAGATCCTGGCCGCCTCCGGGCTCGGTCCCGACGATCCCATCCCCTATGCCGGCAAGACCGTGGCCGAGGCCCTGCTCGCGCCGACCCGGATCTACGTGAAGACCGTGCTGAACCTGCTGCGCGACTTCGAGATCAAGGGCATGGTCCACATCACGGGCGGCGGGTTCTACGACAACGTCAACCGCATCCTGCCCAAGGGCGTGGCCGCCAACATCCGCTTCGGCGCCTGGGACGTGCCCCAGGTCTTCGAATGGCTGAAAAAGGAAGGCGGCCTGACCTGGCCGGAGATGCTCCAGATTTTCAACTGCGGCATCGGCTTCATGCTGGTCGTGGCCCCGGATGTCGCCGACGACGTGGTCCAGCGTCTCAAGGCCCTGCACGAGTACGCCCGAGTCATCGGCCGCATCGAGATCCGCAAGGACGGCGCCGAACAGGTGGAAGTGGAATTCCCGGCCGAACGGCCGTGAGAGAATACGAGGATGCCTCCGGCGGCCGGGAGGGGGTCACCCCCTCCCGGACCCTATATGGAC
>CAZIJE010000032.1:9406-29058 GCA_964539435.1 uncultured Desulfovibrio sp. | reverse complement strand
CCCTCCCCCGGTTCGCCTTACGGCCGACAGGCCGCCTTGCCGGCTTCGCGGGCCGCGCCGGTTTTGAGGTCCAGGGCCATGGGCCGTATGGCCGACTGGCCGGCCGGGCAGGTCTTCTGGGCCCCGGGCGGGGGCACGAGCTCCTGGTAGCGCAGGACGCCCTTGTCCAGGGCCGCGCCCGGAATGACGGTGGCGTCGAGGATCTGCTTCTGCGCGGCCAGGTTGACGGCCATGAGGCCGTGGACGGCGGCGGCCGGGCCGTTTTGGACGAACAACGTATCCCCGGCCAGGCCGGCGAAGGCGAAGTCGCCGCCGTTGGGAATCTCGAACAGGGGCCGGCCCTTGAGGCCTTCGCAGACCGCGTCCCGGTCCTCGCCCGGGGCGTGGGTCAGGACGCGCAGGGTGTGGCCGTCGGAATAGGAGGCCAGGGTTTCGACGACCGCGTACCGGTCGTAGAGATAGCAGGTCCTGTTGTGGTAGGCGTGGATCTCGGCCGGATCGGAGCCGGGCAGGCCGAAGTGCTTCCCTGTTGCAACGGTGGTCGCGCCGTATTCCGCCGTCATCGGTCTGATGTCCGTGACGGCCAGAATGCGGTAGGTCTTGCCCTGCCGGATGAAGGTATCCCGGATCTCGCCCCGCACCTGGACCTTGACGCCGAGGACATCGGTCATGATGGAGGCCGGATCGAACGGAACATAGACCGCGTCCGGCTCCTCGGCGTTGACGAACACAACGCCGCCTTCCGGGGCCTGGCGGAACATGCCGTACAGCGTCGTCTTCTTCGGGTCAGCCTCGTCTCCGGCCGACGCCGGATCGGCCGGCAGGCCGCAGAGCAGCAGGAAAAGAGCCAGAACAGGCGTGAAAAACAGGCGCATGAAGCCTCCTTGGCGGAAATGAGGTGGAGTAACAGACCCGCTTCCTTTTGCAAACCGTCTCTTGCCGCTGATGCCGGTTGAAAAAAATCCGGGCCCGGGTATTACTGGCGGCATGGGAGGGCGGCATGAACGAAACGCACCCCGGCACCCGTCGCGACGCTCGGAAAAACTGGCTCATCGCGGTGCTTGTCCTGATCGCGCTGGTGGAATTCGTCCTGCTCGTGCGCCGTCCCGCGCCGCCCGCCCCGCCGCCGGCTCCCGCCGGCCAGGAGGCGGCCGCGCCGACCGCCGCCGACGCCGTGCGCGTGGCCGGCATGGCCATGGACCCGGAGCGGGGCCGCTACCTCCTGCTCGCCTTTGACCGGCCCGTGGCCGGAGCCCGGGAGGGAGCCGTCCCGGCCGGCGATCCGGCCGTCATCGAACCGGCCACTCCGGGCCGCTGGACCTGGACATCGCCCTACATGCTGCGTTTCGAGCCCAAGGACGGCTTTGCCCAGGCCAGGGTCTACACGGTCAAGCTCGCGCCCCAGGGATTTCTGCCCCCGTCCCAGACCCTGGCCGGCCAGGACGTCTGGCAGGCCTCCTACGGCTCCTTCGAGGTGACGCGCCTGACGGCCCACCTGGAGCCGGCTCCGTCGGGCGGGGCCATGGTCGTGGTCCGGGGCGAGGCCGCCTTCAACCACGCCGTGGACCCCAAGGCCCTGGCCGACCACATCGCCCTGGCCGATCCGCGCGAACCCGGCAAGACCGTGCCCGTCTCCCTGACCACGTCCTATGCCACGAAAAAACTCGGCTTCGTTTCCGATCCCATTGAGAAAACACCCCAGCAGCGCGACGTCAAGGTGGTGATCACCCCGGGCGTGCGGCCGGAAAAGGGCGACATCAGCCTGGAACGCGAGGCCGTGGCCGTCATCCCGGTGGTCCTGGACCCGCACCTGCGCCTGCGCGACGTCAAGGCCGCCTCGGAGGAGGGTTCGGCCACCATCCGGCTGACCCTGTCCACGCCCGTGGAGGCCGACGAGGAAACGGCGTCGCATCTCAGGATCGAGCCGGAGGTGGAAGGCGAGATCGCTTCCGACGGCAACGACCTGGTGGTCAGCGGCCCGTTCGAGCCCGGCCGGGAATATGCCGTGACCCTGGAAAAGGGCCTGACCGCCGCCGACGGCGCGGTCCTCGACCAGACCGTCGGCCGCAGCGTGCGCATCCCGGACCTGGAGCCGAGCGTGGACTTCAAGGACCAGGGCATGTTCCTGTCCAAAAGCGGCTACAAGAACCTGGCCATCAAAAGCGTGAACACCAACGCCGCCGAACTGACCGTGGAGCGGGTCTATTTCAACAACCTGTTCCCGCTTTTTTCCATGGACTACTCGGTCTTCGACGACGAGGCCGGCGGTTCGGGCGTCAGTTCCAGCCTCGGCGACCGGCTCTACCACGACCGCATTCCCCTGGGCTACAAGAGCAACAGTCCGGTCATCACCCCGGTCAACCTGGAAAAGTACATCCAGGGCCACGAGCCGGGCCTGTACCGCGTGGCCCTGACCGTGCCCGGCAAGTTCCAGGGCTTCCAGCGGTTCGTCCTCGTCACCGACATCGGCATCGTGGCCAAGCACGGCCTGGACGACTTCCTGGTCTGGACCGCCTCCTTTTCCACCCTGGCCCCCATGGCCGGGGCCAGCGTCCGGATCCTGTCCTACCAGAACCAGGAACTGGCCTCGGGCACCACCGACGGCCAGGGCCTGTTCCGGGCCAAGATCAGCGCCCTGACCATGGCCGACAAGCGGCCCTACCTCATCGTGGTCCAGAAGGGCGCGGACACGAGCTATCTTCTTTATGACCGGTTCCGGGTCGACGCCACCGGCCTCGACGTGGCCGGCGCGGTCATGCCGGCCACGGGGTACACGGCCTTCGTGTACGGCGAGCGGGACATCTACCGGCCCGGCGAGACCCTTGAGGGCATGGCCGTGGTCCGCGACGCGCGCCTGACCGCCCCGCCCTCCATGCCCGTGACCGTCAGGCTCTCCGATCCCAAGGGCCGCAAGCTCGCCGAGCAGGCCGTGGTGACCGGCCACGAGGGTCTGGTCACCCTGCGCCAGACCCTGCCCTCCCAGTCCCTGACCGGCCCGTATGTCCTGGAGATCGCCACCGGCGAGACCGTCATCGGCCAGTACCGGTTCCAGGTCGAGGAGTTCGTGCCGGACCGCATCAGCGTGTCCGTGGCCTCCGACACGGCCTCGGCCGGGCCGGGCGAGTCCCTGCCCTTCACCGTCACCGGCCGCTACCTGTTCGGCGCGCCCGGCTCGGACCTGCCGGTCGAGGCCAGGGCCCGGCTGGTCAAGGCCCCGTTTGCGCCCAAGGGCTTCGAGGACTACGCCTTCGGCGATCCGGAAAAGAGCTTCGAGGACACCGAAATCCTCCAGGAGACCGGCAACCTCGGCGCCGACGGCAAGGCCGCCTTCGAGGCCGCCCTGCCCGGCGACCTCGCCCCGCCGGCGGCGCTTGAAGCCGTGTTCACGGCCAGGGTCCGCGAGGGCGGCGGCCGGGGCGTCACGGGCCTGGCCCGGATGCCGGTCCACGTCTATGCCGCCTATCCGGGGCTCAAGCGCCTCAAAAGCGAGGCCGCCACCCCGGGAAAGCCCATGCGCTTCGATTTCGTGACCGTGGCCCCGGACGGCAGGCTGGCCGAGGCCGGGGAGCTGACCGCCACCCTCATCCGCGACGCCTGGCAGACGGTCCTGCGCAAGGGGCCGGACGGGTCGTTCAAGTACGAGTCCGTGCGCGATCCCAAGACCGTGGACACCCGGACCGTCTCCGCCAAGGGCGGCCGGGGCTCGGTCACCTTCACCCCGCCGTCGTTCGGCAGCTACCGGGTCGTGTTGTCCGACCCCGCCTCGGGCGCGGCCAGCCAGTTGGAGTTCTACGCCGGCGGCTTCGGCTATTCGCCCTGGGCCGTGGAAAATCCCGGCCGCCTGGAGCTCAAGCCCGACAAGGCCGACTACGTCTCGGGCGAGACCGCCACCTTCCAGGTCCGGGCCCCGTTCGCCGGCAAGCTGCTGGTGGCCGTGGAGGGCGCGGGCGTCCACGACGTGCAGATCATCCATCTCGCCGGCAACACCGGCCAGATCACGGTGCCGGTCAAGCCGGAATACATGCCCGGCGTCTATGTGACCGCCACCCTGGTGCGCAAGGCGGCCGACGTGGCGGCCGACGCCCCGTCCCGGGCCTACGGGGCCGTGCCCATGCTGGTGGACCGGGCCTCGGGCCGGCTGCCGCTGTCCATTGCCGCCCCGGCCGAGATGCGCCCCGGCGGCGCGCTGACGGCCGAGGTGACCGCACCGGCCGGCTCCATCGTGACCGTGGCCGCCGTGGACGAGGGCATCCTGCAGCTCATCGCCCAGAAGACCCCGGACCCGTTCGCCTTTTTCTACGCCAAGCGCCAGCTCCAGGTGGAGACCTTCGACACCTTCTCGCTCCTTTTGCCCGAGGTCCCGCCGCTCATGGGCAAGGCCCTGGCCGGCGGCGGCGACGGCCTGGACGACCTGTCCAACTTCGTGCGCTCCCAGAGCCCGGGACGCAAGACCGTGGCCTACTGGTCCGGCCCGGTGACCGTGGGGCCGGACGGCAAGGCCAAGGTCTCCTTCGACATCCCGGAATTCCAGGGCCAGGTCCGGCTCATGGCCGCCGGCGTCTCGGGCCGCCGCTTCGCCGGGGCCGAGGCCAGAACCCTGGTCAAGAGCCCGCTGGTCCTGCTGCCGTCCTTCCCCCGCTTCCTGTCCTTCGGCGACGCCGCCAGCATTCCGGTCACCGTCAGAAACGACACCGGCAAGGACGGGACCTTCGCCGTCAGCCTGACCGCCACCGGGCCGGTCGCGGTGGCCCAACCGAAGCGCGACGTGGCCATCGCCAAGGGCGCGACCGCCACGGTGGCGTTCCCGGTCACGGCCGGCAACGCCGAGGGCCTGGCCGAATTCGCCGTGGCCGTGTCCGGCGGCGGCGAATCGGCTTCCGATACGGCCCGCCTGCCCGTGCGCTCGCCCCTGCCGGCCCGCACGTCCGTCCGCTCCGGGGCCCTGGAAACCGCCGCGCTGACCCTGCCGGACCTGGCCACCAGCGAGTTTCTGCCCGGCACGGCCCGGCGCGACGTGACCGTGGGCCGCTTTCCGCTGATCCGCTTCACCGGCAACCTCAAGTCGCTGTTGGCCTATCCCTACGGCTGCCTGGAGCAGACCGTGTCCCGGGCCTTTCCGCTCCTCTACTTCGCCGACCTGGCCAGGGCCCTGGATCCGGCGGCCTTCGAGGCCCTGTCGCCCCAGGCCATGGTCCAGTCGGCCATCCGGCGGGTCACGGGCATGCAGCTCTACAACGGCGGATTTTCCATGTGGCCGGGCGGCGAGGAGCCCCAGGCCTGGGTGAGCCTCTACGCCACCCACTTCCTGGTCGAGGCCCGGCAGGCCGGCTTCCCCGTGGACCAGGACCTGCTGTCCCGGGCCCTGTCCTTTGCCGGCGACACCGGCCGCGGCGCGGACCTCGGCAAGCCCGACGGCCTGACCCTGGCCGCCTACGCCCTGTTCGTCCAGGCCCGGGCCGGCCGGGCCGACATCGGGGCCATGGACAACCTGCGCGACAGCCAGGCCAAAAAACTCCCGCCCGAAGCCCGGGGCCTCCTCGGCGCGGCCTACGCCTCCGTGGGCAACACCCGGGCGGCGGACCTCCTCGTTTCCGGCCCGGCGCCCGCGGCCGAGCCGCGCAAGGAGACCGGCGGCAACCTCGATTCGACCCTGCGCAACAAGGCCCTGTTTCTCTCGGCCCTGCTCGACGCCGCCCCGGCCGACCCGAGGCTCGGGAGCCTGGCCGTCGAGGTCGGGCGGCTGCTCGAGGGCGAGGCCTATCCGTCCACCCAGGAAAACGCCTTCGCGCTGTTGGCCCTCGGCAAGTTCCACGCCCGGCAGCAGGCGAAAAAGCCGTTTTCCGGCCGGCTGACCGCCGGGACGGGCCTGCTGTCCGACTTCGACAGCGCCAAGGTCCTGGCCCTTCGCGGCATCGACCAGGCCGGAGACCTGACCATTGCCGTGACCGAGGGCTTCGAGCCCGGGGCCTGCTTCTATTCGGTCCGGACCCGGGGCATTCCGGTCCCCTCGGCCTACGCCCCCCAGGCCACGGGCCTGGAGATCGCCCGGACCTACCTGACCCGCGACGGCGAGCCCCTGGACCTTGCGGCCGTGCCCCAGGGCGCGCTGGCCGTGGTCCGGTTCGCGGTCCGGTCCACGTCCGGCCCCCTGGCCAACGTGGTCCTCGAAAACCTGCTGCCCGCCGGCCTGGAGGTGGAAAATCCCCGCCTGTCCACCACCGAGCGCCTGCCGTGGATGGACGGCGCGGACAAGGCCGAGCCCGCGGCCCTGGACCTGCGCGACGACCGGGTGCTGCTTTTCACCGACCTGGCCAACGACAAATGGCACACGTTCTACGCCCTGGTCCGGGCCGTCACCCCGGGGAGCTTCACCCTGCCCCCGGCCCAGGCCGAGGCGATGTACGCCCCGGAACTGCGGGCATCGGGCGACCTGTCGCGCCTGACCGTCACCACCAACACCAAATAGGCCCCATGGACAAATTCATCAGGCTCGTCAGCACCTGCGTGCGAAACGGCATCACCGACCTGCACATCCGCACCGGCCAGCCCGTGGCCGTGCGCAAGACCGGCCAGCTGCACTTCCAGCGGGAGATCGTGTTCGAGGCCGGGGAAATGGAGGCGCTCCTGCGCCACCTGACCACCGAGCGCCAGCGCCGCGTCCTGGCCGAACGGTGGTCCGTGGATTTTTCGAGCTACACGGCCGAGGCCCAGATGCGCTTAAACGCCTTCTACACCGCCGACGGCCTGGCCCTGGCCGTCCGGTTCCTGCCGTCGGTGGTGCCGGACTTCGAGGCCCTGAACCTCCACCCGTCGCTTCGCGAGCTGTGCGGCCTGCACCACGGCCTGATCCTCATCTGCGGCCCCACCGGCAACGGCAAGTCCACCACCATCGCGGCCATGATCCGGGAGATCAACCAGAGCCGCTCCGCCCACGTCATCACCCTGGAAGATCCCATCGAATACCGGTTCGCCTCGGAAAAGGCCCTCATGGACCAGCGGGAGCTCGGTGCGCATTTTCCGACCTTCGAACAGGGCCTGCAGGACGTCCTGCGCGAGGACGCGGACGTGATCATGGTCGGCGAGCTGCGCGACCCGGAAACCATGCGCCTGACCATCAACGCGGCCGAGGCCGGACACCTGGTCATCGCCACCCTGCACGCCGGCACGCCCGAAGAGGCGCTGCTTCGGCTCTGCAACGCCTTTGGCGAGGGGTCCCAGGACTTCGCCCGGGCCCAGATCGCCTCGAGCCTCGGGGCCGTGGTGGTGCAGCACATGGAGGTCCTGCCGCGCGTGGGCTTCCGGGCTCCGGTCCTGTCCATCGTCCGGTCGACCGTTTCGATCAAAAACGTCATCCGGGAAAACCGGTTCAACCAGCTCGAAAGCATCCAGCAGGCCGGACGCGGCGAGGGCATGTTCACCTTCGAGCGCTACCGCGAAGACTTCCTGGACCGGAAGGCCAATCTGGTGCCCCCGACCGTGGCCTTCCGCCCGAGCCCCACGGCCGGACCTCCGATCCGGCCCGTGGAAGCGCCGCTGCCGCCGCCGGCCGAGCCCAAGCTGCCGCCCCCGGCGGCCCACCCGGCTGCCCACCCGGCCGGGCCGCGCCCCCAGGACCGGGACGGCCACGGCCCCTACCGCATCGACGACGAGACGCCGCTCGAGGAACTGGTCGCCCAGATGCGAAAGACCATGTCCTGACCGCCTAGCCCTCCCACGTCCGGGCCGCGTCCCGCAGAAACCGCGTTGCCCGGCGGATGACGGCCGGATGGTAGAGCATGGCCACGTGGGAGATCGGGGCCGTGGCCTCCTCGCGCCAGCCGGGCCGGCCGACCACCAGCCCGTCGAGGGGCATGACCATGTTGTCCACGGGCGAGGCCAGGGACAGAAGCGCCGCCCCGGGCGGGTCCGGCAAGGCGCATAGGGCCGGAAACAGAGGGCTGTCCGGCACAAGCCCCCGGCCGAGCCGGCCCACGGCCAGACGGGCCAGTTCGCTGCCCTGGTGCGGCGATCCGAGCGTCACCAGGCCGAAAGTACGCCGGGCGATGTCCGGCTCGGCCGCCAGCCGCCGGGCCAAAAGCCCCCCCAGGCTGTGGCCGAGGAACAGCAGCGGCGCATCCGCCGGCAGGGTCCGCCGCAGCCGGGCCAGCAGGTCCCGGGCCAGGGACTCGAAATCAGATCCGAACGACGGATAGGTCAGGACCAGGACATGGGGCAGCCCGGCCCGGGCCAGGGCCGGCCGCAGGGCCAGAAAGGCGGAAGCGTTGTGGTAGAGCCCGTGCAGGCAGACCACCGTGGCCCGGCCAGGACCGGCCGGCCGGCCGGCTCGGCCCACGAGGGGCCCCAGGGCGTAGGTCAGGATCAGGGTCGCCTGGCTGGCCAGGCTGGTGGCGATGCCGCTGGCCAGGCAGGCGACCGGCCGGTCCCGACAGGCCCGCAAAAACGTCGGCGGCTCCCGGCGGCCCTGGACCCGAAGAAAGAGGGTGTAGGTCAGTCCGGCCACGAAAACGGCCGGAAGAACCACCAGAACCGCAAGCACCGTCAGGACCGCCATGTCGCCTCCCGGGGACGGAGTTCCGACCACTGGCCCATCCTGCCGAAATCGTAAGAAAAAGTCGAGAGCCGCAATTTTTTCGAAAAAACCTGTTGACGCCGACGGGCCGGGTGCGTAGATACCGTGTCTCGCCGGGCGGGCGGGTAGCTCAGCTGGGAGAGCATCGGCCTTACAAGCCGAGGGTCACAGGTTCGAGTCCTGTTCCGCCTACCAGAGATATGCGGGGCCGTAGTTAAGCTGGTTATAACGCCGGCCTGTCACGTCGGAGGGCGCGAGTTCGAGTCTCGTCGGCCCCGCCAGATCGAAACAAGCGCACGCATCGCTTGTCGAAGCCTCGAAGGAACCCCCTTCGAGGCTTCTTGCTTTTGAGGCCCCGGCCTCCTTGCAGGACGCGCCCCTGGACCGCGTGGCCGCCCCGCCGTCGCACGCCTTCTCCGCCGGCAGACTTCCCGGGCCCGACCGGCACCCCACCTCTCCAACGCTTGGCCCCGGCCGCACGAAAAAGCGCCCGACCCGCAGGCCGGACGCTTGAACCGTTTGCCGCACCCTGGCCGCCGGGCGGTCAAGGCAGGACGTGGCCGTCAGGGATTGCGGCCATTACGAGCCACCGCCGCCGCTGCCGCCGCCCGAACCGCCGCCCGATCCGGAACCGCTGCCGCCGGTGCCGCCGGTGCCGCCGGTGCCGCTCCCGCCGGTGCCGGAGCCGCCCATGCCGCTGCCGCCCGAGCCGGTGCCGCCCATGCCGGAACCGCCCGTGCCCGTGCCGCCGGAACCGGTGCCGCCCATGCCGGAACCGCCCGTGCCGGAACCGCTGGTGGAGCCGCCCCCGGTGGTGGAGCCGCCGCCGCCCATGGAATCACCACCCGTGGTCCCGGAGCCGTGTCCCTTCTGGTACTGGCCGCTGCCGCTCGTTGTTCCCGAGGAGGAGGGCTTCTTGTCATCCATGCCGGTGCCGGCCAGGGCCGGCGCGGCCATCCAGCCGACCAACGCGAGAACTGATAAAAGACAGGCAAACTTCTTCATGGCTGTATTCCTCGCTGCAGTAATCCGAACATCTTGTTTTTAGTTTTCCGAACAACACGCCTCGGACACGGAAATCGAAGCATCCTATACGACGACATGGCGGGAGCATCAAGCTCTTTCGGCCAAAACAAGAACATCTTTTCTTATTTTTGAATCGATTGCTTTCAAACTTACTTGCGATGAGCCTCTCCGACTGCCTTTTATGCCTTGCTTTCCGGCACGTTCCATTCCCACTGCCATTGCCGGCGGGCACCGCTTGCCCCTGTCGCTGCCGCCGCCGGCCCTGAGGCATGTCACCCTCCCCTGACGGGAACCCTTTGACTTCCCCCCCTGCAGCGGCCGTTCCGGGCGTTCCCCATGCCGCGACCGCCCTTCCGGAGGGAGCGCGGGCGGAAGCCGGCCTTGCGGTCAGGCCCGCGGCCTGAACCATTCTCGCGCACGGACAAGGCAGCGGTCTGCGCTGAAGGAAATCATGAACATGATTTAAGGCAGAAAAGACTATTTGACCCGAAAACGACCAGGGAAATCGTCGTGAAAGCCTGATATTTTCTTTATCTTTAGCCACATTTCCAGGAATTCTGCTATGACCTTTCCCCCACCACTCCTTCATGCTACAGGAGATGTGTTTCGTTTGAAGTACAAAAAACCTATACCGACTCGCCGGAACATCGCCTTTCGCTACACGAACCCGGCAGGAGAACATATGGGCAACATCCGCATCGGCATCCGCCTGATCGCGTCCTTCGTCATCGTGTCCGTGCTGACCGCCGTGGTCGGGATCATCGGGTACAGCGGCATCAACGGCACGAACGAATCCCTGCAGGAGGTCTCCAAGGGATTCCTCCCCAGGGTCGCCTCGCTCAGCCAGATGCTGTACAATGTCCGCAACGTCACCTTTGCCCAGCGGACGCTTCTGATCCAAGGCCTGTCACCGGCGCAGCGCCAGGAGCAGTACGCCAATGTGGAACAGGCCCGCGCCAGCTACAGGGAAGGCATGAAGCAGTACGAGGCCTTGCCCCGCTCCGCCGAAGAGGAGACGGTCTGGCAGGAGTTCAGAACATTGGTGTCCCAGGCGACCGACAGCAACAACAAGAGCTTCGAGTTGATCAAGGCGTGGGAACGGGACCAGGAGGACAGGGACAAATACGAAGACGCCGTGCGGTATGTCGTCCACGAGGCGGCCGGCATCAACGGCAGGCTGCCGCACCTGATCAACAGCCTGATCCAGATCAACACGGCCAGGGCGAAGACGGCGGAAGAAAACGCCGACCGCCGCGTGTCCACGGACATCGCCGTCATGGTCGGGACCACGACCCTGGCCCCGGTCCTGGCGCTGTTGCTCGGCATCCTCCTGACGCGGTCCCTGACCGTCCCCATCGGCCGCGGCGTGGACTTTGCCAAGGCGGTTTCGGACGGCGACTTCGATGCGACGCTCGACCTCCACCAGAAGGACGAACTCGGCGTCCTGGCCAGCTACCTGAACACGGCCTTCCGAAAGGTGTCGGACAAGGTCTATTGGTATGAAAGCGTCCTGGACAGCATCCAGTTCCCCCTGTCCGTCACCGACATGGACATGAAGTGGACCTTTGTGAACAAGGCCGCCCTGGAGGCGACAGGGCTCGGACGCGAGGAGGTCCTCGGCCAACCCTGCTCCAATTGGGGAGCCGGCATCTGCAAGACCGAACGGTGCGGCATCGAGTGCCTGCGCCGGGGGGAGACGGAGTCGGGGTTTCACCAGGCGGAAACCAACAGGAATTTCCAGGTCAACAGCTCCTATCTGCTCGACCGCTCGGGCGAGAAGGTCGGGCACATCGAGGTCGTGCAGGACGTGACCGAGGCCCAGGAACTGCGTCAGGCGGCGGAAAACGCCCTGAAGGACGGCATCCTCCAGGCCGCCGCGGCCCTGGAGGGCGTGGTCGCAGTCATCACCTCCGCCTCGGAGGAGCTTGCGGCCCAGATCGAGGAGTCGAGCCGCGGCTCCGAGGCGCAGTCGCTGCGCGTGGCCGAGACGGCCCTGGCCATGGAGGAGATGAACGCCACGGTGGCGGAGGTGACCCAGAGCGCGGCCAAGGCGGCGGACACCGCCGACAGGGCCAAGCGCAAGGCCCTTGACGGTGCCGAGGCCGTCAAGGAGGTCGTGGACGGCATCCACGAGGTGCAGGCCCAGGCCCTTGGCCTCAAGGCCGACATGACCACCCTCGGCGTCCAGGCCGAGGGCATCGGCCGGGTGCTGCACGTCATTTCCGACATTGCCGACCAGACCAACCTGCTGGCCTTAAACGCCGCCATCGAGGCGGCCCGGGCCGGCGAGGCCGGACGGGGGTTCGCGGTGGTGGCCGACGAGGTCAGAAAGCTGGCGGAAAAGACCATGACCGCCACCAAGGAAGTGGGCGACGCCATCCGCGCCATGCAGGAAGGGACCAAAAAGAACGTGGGCAACGTGGACCAGGCCGTGGCCAGGATCGACGCCGCCACCGCCCTGGCCGGCCGGTCGGGCGACGCCCTGCGCGAAATCGTCGCCTTTGTGGACCGCACCACGGACCAGGTCCGCTCCATTGCCGCCGCCTCCGAGGAGCAGTCCATCGCCAGCGGGGAGATCACCCTGAGCATCGAGGACGTCAACCGGATCTCGGCCGAGACCGCGACCACGCTGCAGCAGTCCGCCCAGGCCGTGGCCGAGCTGGCCCACCAGGCCCATGTGCTCAAGGGCCTGATCGACCAGATGCAAGCCGAAAGCGGCAACCCGGCGCGCCAGGAGGCCCTGGCCCTCCCGGCCGGCCGGGCCCCGGCCAGGCCGGCGCGGGAAGAGGCGGCCTACAGGCTCGGCCGGTAGCGGGTCGGGTCCGGAACGGCGGCCTCCTCGAACCCCTTGCGGCGCAGCAGGCAGCTGTCGCACCGGCCGCAGGCCAAGCCCTCTTCGGTCGGGTCGTAGCAGGAGTGGGTCAGGCCGTAGTCCACGCCGAGCCGGGTGCCCAGGCGCACGATGTCGGCCTTGGACAGGCGCAAAAGCGGCGTGTGGATGCGGATGCGCAGCCGCCCCTCCACCGCCTCCTTGACGGCCAGGTTGGCCGTGGTTTCGAAGGCGGCGATGAATTCCGGCCGGCAGTCCGGATAGCCGGAATAGTCCAGGGCGTTGACGCCGATGAAGATGTCCTGGGCTCCCAGGACCTCGGCCCAGCCCAGGGCCATGGACAGGAAGATGGTGTTGCGGGCCGGCACATAGGTGACCGGGATGTCGGCCTCCATGGCGGCCGTGTCCCGGTCCTTGGGCACGGCGATGTCGGCGGTCAAGGCCGAGCCGCCGATGGCCCCGAGCGGCAGGGGCAGGATCAGGTGGGCGGCGACGCCCATGGCCTGGGCCACGCGCCGGGCCGCTTCGAGCTCCACCCGGTGCCGCTGGCCGTATTCGAAGCTGAGGGCGCAGGCCGCAAACCCCTCGTTTTTGGCCACGGCCAGGCAGGTCGTGGAATCGAGGCCCCCGGAAAAAAGCACCACCGCCTTGGGTTGCTCGGTCATGGCCGCCTCCAACATGTCGTTATGAAAACCCGCGGCGACCAAAGGGCGTTGCCCTTTGGAGCCCCGTCCGTCAGACCCCCCGGGTGTCCGGGGACCAGATGCATTTGTGCAGTTGCAGTCCGAGCCGGGCCCGGGCACGGTCGGCCACCATCCAGGCGGCCAGGTCCGCCGGGTCGAGACAGCCGGCCACGGGCGAGAAGTGGACCGTGTGGCCGTCCCAGACCCGCCGGGCCACGTCCAGGGCGAACCGGTAGTCGTCGCGGCCGGCCAGGACGAACTTCACCTCGTCGCGGGGCCGCAGCCGCTCCAGATTGCCGTAGTCGTTGCGGCCTTCCATGCCGCTGCCCGGGCACTTGACGTCCAGGATGGCGATGGCCCTGGGGTCGAGCACGCCGATGTCCCGGCTGCCGTTGGTCTCGACCAGCACGGTCGCGCCGGCGTCGGCCAGACTCGTGGCCAGGGCCGGCAGTTCCGGGGCCAGAAGCGGCTCCCCGCCGGTCAGCTCCACCAGGTGCAGGCCGTAGGCCAGAAGCGCCGCCGTGGCCGCGGCCACGGACATTTCGGTGAAGGACGCGGCCGCGTACGCGGTGTCACACCAGGCGCAGGCCAGGTTGCAGCCCGACAGGCGCAAAAAGGCGCACGGCCAGCCCGCAAAACTCGACTCGCCCTGGATGCTGGCGAAGATTTCGTGGACGCGAAGGCTCACGGCGCGTCCGTGTACGTGGCGGAAAAGCCGGTGCTCTCCTCCACCGTCACCCGCGTCACCCGCACCCGGCCGTCGTCCAGGCGCTCGCGCAGCTTGCCGAAGATCCAGGCGGCCAGGACCTCGGCCGTGGGCGGCGACAGTTCCGGGACGTCGTTTAGGCAGGCGTGGTCCAGGGTGGCGAAGGCCGCGTCCAGGGCGGCCCGGACGTCGACGAAATCCGCCACCATGCCCTGGACCAGGGTCGCGGCCGCAAGCTCGGCCGTCACCTGGAAATTGTGGCCGTGCATGAAGGCGCACGGCCCGGGATGCTCGGGGAGGCGGTGCGCGGCGCTGAACGCTCCGGAAACGGATATGGTGTACTGTCCTGGCATGAAGACGCCCTCCGTGGCATTGAACATGACGGCCGGGCAGCGTAGGGAGACGCCTCGGCCCTGTCAACGGCCCTACAGACAACCACGGCCCCGACCGGCCGTCAAGGAGGACGCCATGTCCGCGTTCGAAACGCACCCCGCGCCCAAAGCGCCCCACGACGACGTCAGCATGCTCAAGACCCTCGGCCAGGGGGCCACCCGATACCCGACCACCGTGACGCCGGAACTGCTCGAAACCTTTCCCAACGCCTTTCCCGGCCGGCGCTACGCCGTGACCTTCGCCTCGGAGGAGTTCACGAGCCTGTGCCCCAAGACCGGCCAGCCCGACTTCGGCCGCATCACCATCCGCTACGTGCCGGACGGCCAGTGCATCGAATCGAAATCCCTGAAGCTCTACCTGTTCAGCTACCGCAACGAAGGCGCGTTCATGGAAACCCTGACCAACCGGATCCTCGACGACCTGGTGGCGGCCTGCGCCCCCCTGGAGATGGACGTCACCGGCGACTTCGCCGCCCGGGGCGGCATCACGATTTCCGTCACAGCCAGTTACCTGAAAGCATAGCGGCCCGGAAAACGCGGTGTGAACGCTTTTTCCCCCGCGCCTCCCGTTGCCGCAGGACGGGGAGAAGGAAACGGGCCGGCCGGAAACGGTTGGACCGGGAGGGTCCGGGCAGGGTAACCGGGCGCGCTGCGCCAGCGACAGGAGCGACAGGAAGCGGCTCTTCACGGCCCGAGCCTACGCGGTTTGGCCCGGCCGGGAAAGCGGCGGGACTGGTGGTACGGAACCTGCATTTTCCGGCCGGAACCAGGGAGGAACTCCATGTTCGCACCGACCATCCATGTGGAATGCGTGAGTGTTTTCGAGCCCGGCCAGGGGGAATGGCCTGACGGCGACGTCAACGGCCTGACGGAACGGGAAGCCGCCCTGCGCCGGGAAGCCGACGAAGAAGACTTCCTGGACTTCTGCCGCCGCTCCCTGGCCTGAGCCTGGGCAGCCGGGTTTTTGTCCGGCCGCCTTGGCAAGACCGGCCCTTCCGGGTAAAAAGGCGCAATTGCGGGACCTCCGGGGAACCGGACGGACATTCCCGCGTCACGCCTTCCGGGAGGTCACATGAAACGCCTGCTGTGCATCCTGGCGCTTGTCGCCTTCGCCATGACGGCCATGGGGTGTCCCCCGCCGCCGCGCCACCGTCCCCCGCCCCCGCCCTATACCCCGGGTCCCTACCCGGTGCCGCACCCCGGTCCGGCCATGCCGCCGGGACCGCCGGGGCCCATGGGGCCAGCCTCGTAACGGAAAAAGGGCCGGGTTCTCCCGGCCCTTTGCGTCGGAGCGACGGGGCTCCGCCCCGGGCCCCGCCGGGGGGAATCATTCCCCCCGGGCCCCCCGTCCGGGGACGCATGGCCATGGCTTCTAGCCGGCGGCGTAGCGCGGCAGGCCCATTTCCCGTTCGTGCAGCAGGGTTCCGGCCAGTTGGCCGCAGAGGCCGCACTCCTGGCACCGGTGGCCGCAGCCGTCGGCCCGGTCGAAAAAGTCGTCCGGCAGGTCGCCGTTTTCCAGCCACAGCCGGCCGGACAGGATCTCCGGGGTGTCCAGGAGCCACAGCAGGTTGCCGGAAAACGTTCCGTCCAGATAGGCCCGGACAATGGCGGCGAGATCCGCCGCCGGCCGTGTCCGGCCGCAGATTTTGAGGAAATCCGCCGCCGGCTCCACGTGTCCGATATCCTCGGGCCGCAGAAACGGCGAGGCCAGCATCCGTTCCGGGTGCTCGTGGAAGGTCCGCAGACAGCCCAGGTCGCGGTTCACGTCCGGGCCGGCCGGGCACGAGGCCAGCCGGGACAGGGCGATGTGGGCGTCGTGGGCCGTTTTGAACGGGCAGGCGTACAGGCACCCCTCGTTGGCCAGAAGCCCGATCCGCATCTCCGGCCAGACCCGGCGGATTGCGGCCGACAGCTCCGCCAGCCGCTTCGTGTCCCGGTTCAGGTCCCGGTCCAGGATCACCGCCTCCGGGAACCGGAACCGGGTGTCCGCCACGGCTTCAAGGATGGCGGCCAGGCGCTCGAACCGGTCCAGCCGGAAGTTGATGCTCGGATAGGCGGTCAGTTCCCGGGCCACGTCCGGGGCCTCGTCGGACAGGGCGGTCAGCAGGTATTGGTCGCCGTAGACGATGCCCGTGATGGCTCCGGCCGCCAGGTACCCCTCGAGCAGCAGGACCAGGTCGCGCAGGCCGTCCCCGGACAGGACGTCCGGCCCGTGGAAGGCGGCGTTTAAAAGCCCCAGCCGGGGCACGTCCGGCAGGCCGCGCAGGCCCTCGGCCAGTTCCTCGGGCGCGGCGTCGCCCACCCCGGGCAGCCGGCCGTCCGGGGTGTCCGGCCCCAGGCGAAAATAGACAGCGGCGATGGACGCCGCGTTGTCGGCCAACAGTGCGGCATAGGCCGGATCCGGCACGAAGGGGACCTCGAAACGCATGCGTCGCTCCTTGCCGCGTCGCGCGCCCACCCGGCTCGCGGCAGCTGCAAAAACCAGATTGAGCCATTGTTCCCAATCAAGGGCCTGGCGCCCGATATCGCGGCCCCGTCCGGGCCGGGTCGGGAAAGGACACTCCTGTCCACGGTATGCCGACGGTGTTCAACAATGTCAAACACTCTTGCCTTTGCCCGGTTTGGCCTTATGTTGCGTCCTTGCCGTTACGGCTCTTGGAGGCATGGATGACCGAGGCTCCCCGTATTCACATCGAAGGCGCGCGCCAGCACAACCTCAAGGACCTGACGCTGGACATCCCCCGCGACAAGCTGGTGGTGGTCTGCGGCCCGTCCGGCTCGGGCAAGTCCACCCTGGCCTTCGACATCGTCTATGCCGAGGGGCAGCGGCGCTACGTGGAATCCCTGTCCGCCTACGCCCGGCAGTTCCTGCCCCAGATGGACAAGCCGCAGGTGGACAAGATCGAGGGCCTGTCCCCGGCCATCTCCCTGGAGCAGCAGACCGCCACCCGCAACCCGCGCTCCACGGTCGGCACGGTGACCGAAATCTACGACTTCTTGCGCGTCTTTTTCGCCCGCCTGGGCCGGCCCCACTGTCCCAAGTGCGGCGAGGCCATCACGGCCCGCACGGCCGACGAGATCATAAGCGACATCCTGGCCTATCCCGAGGGCGCGAAGGTCCTGCTCCTGGCCCCCCTGGTGGAGCACCAGAAGGGGACCCACGCCGACCGGCTCAAGAAGCTCAAGAGCCAGGGCTTCGCCCGGGTCCGCATCGGCGGCGTGGTCGTGCCCCTCGAACCCCTGCCGGATCTGGAAAAAAACAAACGCCACTCCATCGACCTAGTGGTGGACCGGCTGGTGGTGAAAGACGGCATCCGCTCCCGTCTGTCCGATTCCGTGGAGCTGGGCCTGGCCCAGGGCGACGGCCGGCTGGTGGTGGCCGACCATGCCGGCAAGGCGGCGGACCGGATCTTTTCCACGGCCTCGTCCTGTCCGACCTGCAAGATCAGCGTGCCCAAGCCCTCGCCCCAGCTTTTTTCCTTCAACAGCCCCCAAGGGGCCTGCCCGGCCTGCGCCGGCATCGGCGCGGTGGAGTATTTCGAGCCGGCGCTTCTGGCTCCCAACAAGGGCCTGTCCCTGGCCTCGGGCGCGATCCTGCCCTGGAAGAGCGACCGGGCCCTGGCCCGCTATTCCCGCCGCCTGGAGGACCTGGGCACGCGCCACGGCTTCACCCTGCGCACGCCCCTGGCCGATTTCTCCGCCGACGCCTGGAGCGCCCTTTTTTACGGCGACAAGCCCTTCGGCTGGGACGGCGTGGTCAACCTGCTGGAGCACGGCCAGTCCTTCGGTTCGGTCTGGCGCGACGAACTGGCCCGCTACCGCCAGTCCAAGCCCTGCCCCACCTGCCAGGGGGCCAGGCTGCGGCCCGAGGCCCTGTCCGTGCGGGTGGAGAGCCAGAACATTTTCGAATTCTGCTCCATGCCCATCGACCGGGCCCTGGCCTGGCTCGGCTGCCTCGATTTCACCGGCCCGGACGCGCTCATCGCCGAACCGCTGCTCAAGGAGCTCAACCATCGCCTGAAGTTTCTTTCCGGCGTGGGCCTGGATTACCTGTCGCTGTCGCGCAACATGGCCACGCTCTCCGGCGGCGAGGCCCAGCGCATCCGCCTGGCCGGCCAGCTCGGCTCGGGCCTGGTCGGGGTCACCTATGTCCTGGACGAGCCGTCCATCGGGCTGCACCCCCGGGACAACGACCGGCTCCTCGGCACCCTGCGCCAGCTGCAGGGCCGGGGCAACACCGTGCTCGTGGTCGAGCACGACGAAGCCACCATCCGCCACGCCGACCACGTCATCGAGCTTGGCCCGGGATCGGGCCGGCTGGGCGGGGAGATCGTCTACCAGGGCGACGTGCCGGGACTTCTGGTCGCGCCGGGATCGCTGACCGGCATGTACCTGCGCGGCGACGCCGTCTCCCCCCGTCCCGAGACCCGGCGTCCGGCCAAGGGGGAGCTGGTCCTTCGCGGCGTGACCACCAACAACCTGAAGGCCGTGGACGCGGCCATTCCGCTGGGCTGCCTGGTCTGCGTCACGGGCGTGTCCGGCTCGGGCAAGAGTTCGCTGGTCATGGATTCGCTCTACAAGCACCTGGCCCTGGCCAAGGGCCTCAAGGTGGACGCGCCGGGCATGATCGCCGGCATCGAGGGCGCGGAACGGATCGAAAAAATCGTCAGCATCGACCAGACGCCCATCGGCCGCACCCCGCGCTCCAACCCGGCCACCTACACCAAGGTCTTCGACGAGATCCGCGAGATCTTCTCCACCACCCCGGACGCCAAGCGCCGGGGATTCAAGCCCGGCCGGTTCAGCTTCAACGTCAAGGGCGGCCGGTGCGAGGCCTGCGGCGGCGACGGCCAGATCCGGGTGGAGATGCACTTTCTGCCCGACATCTACGTCACCTGCCAGGTCTGCGGCGGCCTGCGCTACAACCGCGAGACCCTGGACGTGCGGTACAAGGGCCTCAATATCGCCGAGGTCCTGGACCTGACCGTGCGCCAGGCGCGGGGCTTTTTCGAGAACTACCCGGTCCTGGACCGGCGGCTGGCCGTGCTGGAGGAAGTGGGGCTCGACTACCTGCACCTGGGCCAGCCGGCCACGACCCTGTCCGGCGGCGAGGCCCAGCGGATCAAGATCTCGCGCGAGCTCGGCAAGCGGAGCCTGCCCGGGGCCCTCTACATCCTGGACGAACCGACCACGGGCCTGCACATGCAGGAGGTGGGCAAGCTCATCACCGTGCTCCACCGGCTGGTGGACAAGGGCGCGAGCGTGGTGGTCATCGAGCACAACACCGACGTGGTGGCGGCCTCGGACCACGTGATCGACCTGGGACCGGGCGGCGGCGAGGCCGGCGGCCGGATCGTGGCCCAGGGCACGCCCGAGGAGCTGGTCGCCAATCCCGATTCCGTCACCGGCCGGTTCCTGCACCTCGGCCGCTAGGGCCGTTTACGAT
>CAZIJE010000032.1:1765-9396 GCA_964539435.1 uncultured Desulfovibrio sp. | reverse complement strand
CGCGCGCAACACCCCTGCCGGCGGTCTGCTACAGGTCGTCGCCCTTGCCGCGCCGGCCGGTCAGCCAGAAGTAGATGGGGTTGTCCTTGCCGGGATCGCCCTTGTCGGAGCCGTCCTTGGACAGGACGTCCTTGTCCGCCTTGTGGCGTTCCGCATAGTTTCGCACCCTCCGGTTGAAGTAGGCCAGGATCACGAAGCCGAAGACGATCAGGAGGAGCAGGAATACGCCGTTGCTCATGGGGCCTCCCACCCGTGGAGGGAACCGAACAGGTCCACGGATACTTCCTGTTACTGCCGATCGTTTGCCTTGTACAGTCCCGGACCGTTCCCGCCACGCCGACGGGCGGCTCCCCTCCGCCTGTCGCCCGTGCCGCCTGGCGTTTCCCGCACGGCGTCAAACCCCGGCCGCACCGCGCCGCTCCCGCCTGTTGTGACAAGGGGGGCCCTCGGCCTGCCTTTGCGGTCGCGTCCGTCCGCATGGAAACGGCCGCTCGGCCTTCCGTTGTCCACTGGACAAATCCTTGCCTTTCCTTCTACAGTCATTCCACATCCTCTTTCGGAAGCGGTGGTCTGACGCACAAGCCGCGTTCCGTCATATCGACAACTGAGTACAGGCGAACGACTGCCCGTCTCTCATCTGGCGACGTTTCGCCTTTTCCTGTGTCGCCACTTGGAATTCCGGCGTCTTCCTGTGCGCGCGGACACAGACGGCTTCACCGTTTCTTTCGAAAAAGGAGGGACACCATGCGCCGTTTCGGCCTCAATTCCGTACTCACGCTCGCCGTTGTTGCTTCACTGTTCGTCGGCATTTCGGCCATAGTTATCTACACCGCGACGTCAACCCACGACATCACCACCAGCCTGCAGGAAGCCGCCCTGCAGCAGACGGCCAAGAGCACGGTCAGTATCCTGGACCTGTATATCGAAAACGCCAAGGACGAGGTGGAAAACCTCGCCCACCTGCCCGTGGTCCTCCAGGCCCTGGGCGGCGCGCCCGAACAGGCCCAGAGCATGCTCAACACCTACGTCGGCAATTCGAGCACCCTGCAATCGGCCGTTGTCATCGGCCCGGACGGCAAGGCCGTGGCCGGCGCCAACAAGGGCGGTCAGGTCTTGGCCGACAACTACGCCGACCGGGACTACTTCAAGGCCGTCATGGGCGGACAGGAACAGTACCTGCAGAAGAAGGTGATCAAGAGCAAGAGCTCGGGCGACCTTATTTTCGTGGCCGCCCAGGCCGTGCGCGACGCCGCCGGCAAGACCCGCGGCCTGGTCATCGTCTGTCCGGCCTGGAACAACTTTTCCGCAAAATTCATCGATCCCATCCGGTTCGGGAAGTCGGGCTACGGCTTCATGCTGGATGCCGACGGCATGATCATTGCCCATCCCATAGAAAAGAGCCTCCTCCTGTCCACGCCGCCCGACACCACCATCTCGGACAAGGCCCTGAAAACCAAAAACGGCCTCGTGACCTACGACTACAAGGGCGAACGGAAGTACATGGCCGTGGCCGAGGTGCCGGCCACGGGCTGGCTGGTCTGCATGACCGCGGCCGAGGCCGACATGTCGGGCCTGGCCGCGGGACAGCGCAACGTCCTGATCGGGGTCGGCCTGGTCGTTCTCGTGGCGGTGGCGGTCCTGATCACGGTGTTCAACCGCATCATGGTCCTCGCCCCGCTGGCGGCCATCCGCCAGTTCACCGAAAAGGTCGCGGCCGGCGACCTGACCGCCGGCCTGTCCGGCCGATTCCGGTTCGAACTGGCCGGCCTGGCCCACAATCTCGAAGCCATGGTCGGCGAATTGAAAAACAAGCTCGGCTTCGCCCAGGGCGTCATGAACGGCATCCCCACGCCCTGCGGCATCGTCGGGCCGGACTGCTCCATGATCTGGGTCAACAAATCGCTGTGCGACCTGCTCGAAAAGACCGCCCCGCCCGAAACCTACACGGGACAGCGCTCCGGCCTCTTCTACCTCGGCGACGCCTCCCGGGAGACCTGCTCGGACAGGGCCCTGCGGGAGCGCCACCTGATCACGGCCCAGAACGAATACGTCACCCCCTCGGGCAAGAAACTGTACATCGACGTCACCACCACGCCCTTTTTCGACATGGACGGCGGGCTGCTCGGCTCCATCTCCTTCTGGGCCGACCAGACCGCGACCCACGAACAGCAGGCCCGCATCGCCGCCCAAAACGCCCTCATGGCCGAAACCGCGGACAAGGCGTCGCTCACCTCGGACCGCATGGCCTCGGCCTCCCAGGAACTCTCGGCCCAGATCGAGCAGGCCAACAACGGCGCCCAGGAACAAAACGACCGCGTCCAGGAGACGGTCACGGCCGTGGAGGAAATGAACGCCACCATCCTGGAGGTGGCCAGAAACGCCGGCGAAACGGCCACCGGCGCGGAAGCGGCCAAGAAAAAGGCCCGCGAGGGCGCGGACATGGTCAGCCAGGTGGTGACCGCCGTGGGCACGGTCCGCGACGCCGCCGGCCGGCTCAAGGAAAAGATGCGCGACCTCGGCAGCCAGGCCAACGGCATCGGCGCGGTCCTCGGCGTCATCTCGGACATCGCGGACCAGACCAACCTGCTGGCGCTCAATGCCGCCATCGAGGCCGCCCGGGCCGGCGAGGCCGGCCGGGGTTTCGCCGTGGTGGCCGACGAAGTGCGAAAGCTCGCCGAAAAGACCATGCACGCCACCAAGGAAGTGGGCGACGCCATCACCGGCATCCAGCAGGGCACCACCGAGACCGAGCGGATGGTGGACCAGGCGGCCGAGGCCGTGGAAAAGGCGACCGGCCTGGCCGAGCGTTCGGGCGCGGCCCTGACCGAGATCGTGACCGTGGTCGAGGCGGCCGGGGACCAGGTCCGGGCCATCGCCACGGCCGCCGAACAGCAGTCGGCCACGTCCGAGGAGATCAACCGGGCCGTGGAGGCCATCAGCCGCATCGCCTCGGAAACGGCCGACGCCATGTCCCAGTCGGCCCAGGCCGT
Organism: uncultured Desulfovibrio sp.; assembly: GCA_964539435.1. GTDB lineage: Bacteria > Desulfobacterota > Desulfovibrionia > Desulfovibrionales > Desulfovibrionaceae > Solidesulfovibrio. Next base: position 6,406 of record CAZIJE010000032.1, on the reverse strand, counting down.
GACCGAACTGGCCACCCAGGCCCAGAGCCTGTCCGCCCTGGTGGCCGAGATCCGGTCCAGTGGCGGCCAGGCCGCCCTGACGGCCTAGCAAGAGGAAAACGCCTTCCCCCGGAGCCCCCTCCGGATCGCAGCGCCCCTGACCGGCCACGACGCCGGTTAGGGGCGCTTGCCGTGCACCGGTTTTCCCTGGCTCCGCCGCGCGAGGGCCGCTCCGACGCATCCCGGCCGCGCCAGGGGAAAACCGGACAGCGGGTGCCGGCAACCGCGCTGTCACAGCAACCGCCGCCGCCCTGGCCGGTCGTTGCGGACCGCGCCGTCCCACGGCACCCGCCACAACGTCGAAACCGCTGTACTGCCGCTTGGCAGGTCGCGGACGCAACGCGAAAAGCCCTGTCCCAACCGTTGCCGGATTGTTTCGACGTCTTGCATATTCCCTATTTTACGGGTAGGGAACCCGCTCGTTGTCCGTTGGAACGTCGACGCATCCAGACATCCCCTGTTCCGGTGGCCGTGGCCGCGTCCGACCACGCCGCCGTCCATCCGTGCTTTGCCTGATCCGGATTGAGGACAGCCGTCGCGCCAGACTGGTGACCGTATCCGACAACCCTGCCGGACGGCAGCCGCGTCCCCGCCGCAGAACCACAAGGATTCCCTTGCGAATCCCTGCTTCCTGTTGCGTGGGACACGTCCACATGAAGGAGTCTTCCATGCGCAAAGCCGGCCTCAACGCCATCCTGGCCGTGTCCGTCACCCTGTCCGTCCTGGCCGGCATCGCCGCCCTGGTCGTCTACGTCTCCCGGTCGTCCATGACCATGGTCGAGGACATCCAGCAGGAGTCCCTGGCCGCCGCGGCCAGCCTGACCGCCCGGTCCGCCGAGGTGTATCTGAAAACCTCCGCCTCGGTGGTCGAATCCCTGGCCGCCCAGGACGCCGTCAAGGAAGCCTTCGCCGGCTCCCCGGCCAGGGCCCAGGAGCGGTTCCGCAACTACGTCGGCGGCTTCAAGGACTACTTTTCCTTTTTCGCCTTCGACGCCTCGGGCCGGATCCTGGCCGGGGCCAACGCCGAGGGCAAGGACCTGACCGGCGGCGACCGGTCGGACCGCGACTATGTCCAGGCCATCCTGTCCGGCAAGGACCTGGTCTTCAGCAAGTCGGCCATGAAGGCCACCTCCGGGGACGCCCTGATCTACGTGGTGGCCAAGGCCGTGCGCGGCCCGGACGGCAAGCTCCTCGGCGGGGTGGCGGCCTCGCCGCTCCTGACCGAGTTCACGGCCGCGACCATCGACCCGGTCCGTTTCGGCAAGCGCGGCTACGGCTACATGCTCGACGCCGCCGGCCGGGTCATCGCCCACGCCACGGACAAGGCCCTCATCCTGCAGGACGTCTCCAGGGAGGGCTTCATCCAACAGGCCCTGCGCCTGGGCGACGGCGCCTTCGCCTACGACTGGAAGGGCGAGCGCAAGGTCATGGCCGTGTCGCGGATTCCGTCCACGGGCTGGCTGGTCTGCATGTCCTATTACACCGACGAGATGACCTCCCTGGCCAGGGACCAGCGTTTCGTCCTGATCCTCATGGGCGTGGCCGTGGCCGCCGCTGTCGTTGCCGTCATCACCTGGCTGTGCGGCCGGCTGGTGCTGCGTCCCCTGCTCTCGTTGAGCGCCTTCACCCGCCAGGTGGCGGCCGGCGACATGAATGCTGCCCTTACCGGGACCTTTCGGGCCGAACTGGGGGCCTTCGCCGACCACCTGCGGCACATGGTCGGGGAGCTCAAGACCAGGCTCGGCTTCGCCCAGGGCGTGCTAAACGGCATCCCCACGCCCTGCGGCATCGTGGGACCGGACTTCACCATGCTGTGGTGCAACCGGCAGATCTGCGACCTCCTGGAAAAGACCGGGCCAAGCGAGTCCTACATCGGGCAGCGGTCCGGGGCCTTCTACCTGAACGACCCCAACCGGGAGACGCTGTCGGACAAGGCCATCCGCCAGGGCGGCCCCCTGTCCGCCGCCATCGACTATGCCGCGCCCTCGGGCAAATCGCTGCACGTCGCGGTCCAGACCACGCCGTTTTACGACCTCGACGGCAAGCTCCTGGGCTCCATCTCCTTCTGGACGGACCTGACCGAAATCCATGACCAGAAAACCCGGATCGAGACCCAAAACGCCATTATCGCCGAAACGGCCGTCCGGGCCACGGACGTGGCCGACCGGATGGCCGCCGCGTCCGAGGAGCTGTCGGCCCAGATCGAACAGGCCAGCCGGGGATCGGAAGAACAGAGCGGCCGCGTCCAGGAGACGGCCACGGCCGTGGAGCAGATGAACGCCACCATCCTGGAGGTGGCCAGAAACGCCTCGGAAACGGCCCGCCGGGCCGGCGAAGCCCGGGAAAAGGCCAGCCAGGGCGCGGACCTGGTGCAGGAAGTGACCGCCGCCGTCCTGTCCGTGCGCGACGAGGCCGAGGTCCTGACCGGCGACATGCGCCAGCTCGGGGAACAGGCCAGGGGCATCGGCGCCATCCTGGACGTCATCTCGGACATCGCGGACCAGACCCACCTGCTGGCGCTCAACGCCGCCATCGAGGCCGCCCGGGCCGGCGAAGCCGGCCGGGGTTTCGCCGTGGTGGCCGACGAGGTCCGAAAGCTGGCGGAAAAGACCGTGCAGGCCACCCATGAGGTGGGACAGGCCATCGGCGGCATCCAGCAGGGCACCGCAGACGCCGTTTCCCGGGTCATGCGGGCCGTGGACCGGGTCGGCCAGGCCTCGACCCTGGCCGAGCGGTCGGGCGCGGCCCTGGCCGCCATCGTGTCCGTGGTCGAGGCGGCCGAGGACCAAGTCCGGTCCATCGCCACGGCCGCCGAACAGCAGTCGGCCACGTCCGAGGAGATCAACCGGGCCGTGGACGCCATCAACGCCATTGCCTCGGAAACGGCCCAGGCCATGAACCAGTCCGCCCAGGCCGTCTCCGAGGTGGCCCGGCAGGCCCAGGAACTCCACGGCCTGATCACCGAACTCGGCGCGGACGCGGGCGGCCCCAAAGCCCTGTCCTGATCCCGCTTCCTCCGGTCCGGGAGACGCCCCGTCTCCCGGACCGGTTTGCCTTTCCCGCGATTTCCGGCTATCGTGATTGGTCCAGGCGGCTGCTCCAGAAAGGCGCCTTCCCACCCCCGCCGAGGGGGTTCGGGGGGCATCATGCCCCCCGGCCGCCGGAGGCATTTTCCTCTTTCTCACCTTCTAAGGAGACGCGCCATGCGGATACTGGTGGTCGGCTCGGGCGGCCGGGAACACGCCCTGGCCCACACGCTCGTCAAAAGTCCGGACGTGTCCGCGGTCCTGGCCGCGCCCGGAAACGGCGGCACGGCCGGCATCGGGGAGAACGTCCCGGTGTCCGACACCGACGTGCCCGGGCTGGTGGCCCTGGCCAAGGACCGGGGCATCGATCTGGTGGTGGCCGGTCCGGAAGCGCCGCTGGTGGCCGGGCTGCGGGACGCCCTTGAATCGGCCGGCGTCCCCTGCTTCGGTCCGGACGCCTACGCCTCGGGGCTCGAGGGCAGCAAGGCCTTCGCCAAGGAGGTCATGGTCGCGGCCGGCGTGCCGACCGCCGCCCACGCGTCCGTTACCGACGCCCGGGCCGCCCGGGCCGATGTGGAAAAAATCGGCGCGGACCACGGACGAGGCCCTGGCCGCCATTGACGAGGCCATGGTCCGAAACGCCTTTGGCCAGGCCGGGGCCACGGTGGTGGTGGAAGAGATGCTTGTCGGCGAGGAGGCCTCGTTTCTGGCCTTTTGCGACGGCAGGACCGCCGTGCCCATGACCGCCTGCCAGGACCACAAGGCCGCCTTCGACGGCGACCAGGGCCCCAACACCGGCGGCATGGGGGCCTACTGCCCGGCCCCGGTCCTGCCGCCGGACCGGTACGCGGCCGCCATGGACCTGGTGATCCACCCCATCCTGCGGGAAATGGCCAAGCGCGGCCACCCCTTCACCGGCATCCTCTACGCCGGCCTCATGATGACCGCCGCCGGCCCCAAGGTCCTCGAATACAACGTCCGGTTCGGCGATCCGGAGTGCCAGCCGCTCCTGTTCCGCCTGGAAAGCGACCTGCCGGCCATCCTGCTCGCCTGCCGGGCCGGCCGGCTGACCCCGGACCTGGTCCGCTGGTCCACGGACAGCGCCCTGTGCGTGGTCGTGGCCGCGCCCGGCTACCCGGGCAGCTACCCCAAGGGCATGGCCATCGCCGGCATCGAGGCGGCCGAGGCCGATCCGTCGGTCAAGGTCTTCCAGGCCGGCACCCGCCTGGAAAACGGCCGGCTCGTCACCTCGGGCGGCCGGGTGCTCGGGGTCACGGCCCGGGGGCCGGATCTGGCCTCGGCCCAGGCGGCGGCCTACGCGGCCTGCGCCAAGGTCGGTTTCGAGGGAGCGTTCTACCGTCGCGACATCGGTCAAAAAGGCATCCTCAGGGAGGGAAAGACATGCGCGTAGCGATTTTCATCGGCTCCATTTCCGACGAGGAGAAGATGCGGCCCGCCTCCAAGGTCCTCACCTCCCTCGGCATCGACCACCTGTTCACCGTGACCTCGGCCCATAGGACCCTGGAGCGGACCGAACGGCTGATCCGGGAGTGCGAGGAGGCCGGCTGCCAGGTCT